>NZ_CP012981.1:315977-631955 GCF_001411495.1 Burkholderia cepacia ATCC 25416
AGGTACGGCACGGCGGCGGCACCGACTTCGTCGGGGTTCTGCATCGCCTTCATGCCGATTTCCATCGTCAGCTTCTGCACCTTGTCGCCGATGTCGGCGAGCGGGTTGATGAACTCGGCCATTTCCGGCTTCACGCCTTCGGCTTCCGCGAATTCCGTCACGAGCTTGCCGAACTTCTTCAGCTTCGCGCCCATGTCGCCGAGCACCTTGCGGCCCAGCAGGTCGAGCGACTGGATCGAGTTCGTGCCTTCGTAGATCATGTTGATCCGCGCGTCGCGCACGTACTGCTCCATGCCCCACTCGGAGATGAAGCCGTGGCCGCCGTAGATCTGCATCGCGTGGTTGGTCGACTCGAATGCGTTGTCGGTCAGGAACGCCTTGATGATCGGCGTGAGCAGCGCGACGAGATCGGCCGCTTCCTTGCGCACCGCTTCGTCGGCGTGCGACAGTTCCTTGTCGATCTGCAGCGCGGACCAGTACGTGAACGCGCGCGCGCCTTCAGCATAGGCCTTCTGCGTGAGCAGCATGCGACGCACGTCCGGGTGCACGATGATCGGGTCGGCCGGCTTGTCCGGTGCCTTCGGGCCCGTCAGCGAACGCATCTGCAGGCGCTCCTTCGCGTACGTGAGCGAGTTCTGGTACGCGACTTCCGTGAGGCCGAGGCCCTGCATGCCGACGCCGAGACGCGCGGCATTCATCATCACGAACATCGCGTTCAAGCCCTTGTTCGGCTCGCCGACCATCCAGCCCTTCGCGCCGTCCAGGTTCATCACGCACGTCGAGTTGCCGTGGATGCCCATCTTGTGCTCGATCGAGCCGCACTTGATGCCGTTGCGCTCGCCCGGCTCGCCCGACGCGTCCGGAATGAACTTCGGCACGATGAACAGCGAGATCCCCTTCGTGCCCTGCGGCGCGTCCGGCAGGCGCGCGAGCACGAGGTGGATGATGTTCTTCGACATGTCGTGCTCGCCGCTCGAGATGAAGATCTTCGTGCCGCTGATCGAGTACGAGCCGTCGCCGTTCGGTTCGGCCTTGGTGCGCAGGATGCCGAGGTCGGTGCCGCAGTGCGGCTCGGTCAGGCACATCGTGCCCGTCCATTCGCCCGACACGAGCTTCGGCAGGTATTGCTTCTGGAGTTCCGGCGCGCCGTGCGCGTGCAGGCATTCATACGCGCCGTGCGACAGGCCCGGATACATCGTCCATGCCTGGTTCGCCGAATTCAGCATTTCGTAGAGCGCGTTGTTCACGAACGCGGGCAGGCCCTGGCCGCCGTAGTCCGGATCGCAGCCGAGCGCCGGCCAGCCGGCCTCGACGTATTGCTGGTAGGCCTCCTTGAAGCCGGTCGGGGTCTTCACGACGCCGTCGCCTTCATACGTGCAGCCTTCGCGGTCGCCGACCTGGTTCAGCGGGAACAGTACCTCGGAGCAGAACTTGCCCGCTTCCTCGAGGACCTGGTTGATCGTGTCGGCGTCGAGGTCCGCATGCTTGGGCATTTGCTTGACTTCGGCTTCGACGTTCAGAAGCTCGTGCAACACGAATTGCATGTCGCGCAGCGGCGCGGCGTACTGTCCCATGACTCTCTCCAAAGGTGGGCAAAACGGCTCGAGCTCCTGGCGGGCGGATCACGCGCCGCTAACGGCTCTCGCTCTGATACGAAACAATCGTCTTTTCCAGCGCGGCCCACGTGAGGCGCACGGCATCCGGCGAATGCAGGAAACGTGCGTCGTGATGCAGGCCGAGCGTGAAGCTGTACAACTCGAAGAGCATCAGGTCCGGATCGGTATCCGCACGCAGATGGCCTTCTTCCTTCGCCTGCGAAATGGCCCGCAGCATCGCGGCACGCCAGGCCGTCACGCTCGCGATCAACTGCTCGCGCACGGGGCTGTCAGGCCGGTCGTCGTACTCGACGGCCCCGCTGATGTAGATGCATCCGGTCGTCACCTCCTGGATGCGCTTCTCCGTCCAGCGGGCCAGCATCGCCCGAAGGCGCGGCAAGCCTCGCGGCTCGCGCAGGCTCGGAAAGAACACCTCGTTTTCGAAACGATGGTGATACTCGCGGACGACCTCGACCTGCAGGTCCTCGCGCGATCCGAAGTGCGCGAACACGCCGCTCTTGCTCATCTGCATGCGCTCGGCCAGCAAGCCGATCGTCAGCCCCTCCAGCCCGTCACGGCTGGCGAGGTCCAAAGCAGCTTCAAGTATCGCGGCACGCGTCTGTTCGCCTTTTCGCATAGCTATTTCTGTAACCGTTCGGGGGTTCGAATAAAATCGAACGGCCGTACTATTATTGAGTGCGGCCGCTCGCGAAACAAGGAAATTATTAGAAACCGGTGTCTAACCGAGCCGCTATTTTGCGCGATTCCGGCGGGACCGGAGCGGCTTTTCCGCACGAACGTGCGGACAGATTTTTGAAGCGAACGCTTAGTCTGCGTCAGTCGTAACCACCGACCGTCAGCGCCTTCATCACGACACGATACGCCGTATAGGCGAGCCAGTTCAGCATGCGCTCGATGCGCGGGCGCGCGGCGAATCGGGCGGGGTCGATTTCCCGGCCGTCGGCAAACGCGGCCGCGATCGCGTCGCGCAGTTCGTTCGTGACAGCATCGTAGCGCACCAGCACGACATTCGCCTCATTGTTCAACATCAGGCTCAGCGCGTCCAGATTCGACGAACCGACTGTCGCCCAGTTGTCGTCGATCACGGCCACCTTACCGTGCAGCATCGTCTTGTCGTACTCGGCCACGCGCACGCCCGCGCGCAGCAGCGCGTGATACAGGAACGGCACGGCCGTATCGAGTGCCGCGAATTCCTTGCGGCCGATCAGGATCCGCACGTCGACGCCGCGCCGCGCGGCGCCCGCCAGCGCACGGCGCAGCTTGCGCCCCGGCATGAAGTACGGATTGGCCAGCAGGATCCGCTGGCGTGCCTGGCCGATCGCCGCGAGATACGCCTTCTCGATCGCGCGACGGTTCACGACGTTGTCGCGCGCGACGAACGCGACGCTCGGCTCCGTCACGACCCGCAGCGCGCCGGCCTTGATCCAGCGATGGCTGCGCATCCAGCGCCGAAACATGTCGGGGAACGCTTCCCCGCCATGCAGCCCGGCTGCGTATTGCGCATACGGCTTGTGACCGAACATGATCCGGTGCCACTGCAATTCGAACGCGGCGCGCACGTCCGACACCGCGGGCCCCGCCATCTCGACCGCGAAATCCCAGCGCGGAAACGGCAGCGTCGCGCCGCCCTGCGCGTAGTCGTCGACGATATTGATGCCGCCGCAGAATGCAACCGCGTGATCGATCACCGCGAGCTTGCGATGCGTGCGCGAGAAGCCGAAGCGGCCGAACAGGAAACGGTTGTAGATGCAGTGCTCGACGCCGGCCGCCACCCACGTGTCGAACAGCGGCAGGCGCGCGGTGCCGATGCCGTCGGTGATCACGCGCACGCGCACGCCGCGCTGCGCCGCGCGGATCAGCGCGTCCGACACCGGCCGGCCGGCCGCGTCGTCGCAGAAGATGTAGGTTTCGAGCATCACCTGCTCGCGGGCGGCATCGATCCGCTCGATCAGTGCCCGGAAGAATGCGCCGCCGCCCTCGCACAGCCGCACGGTGTTGCCCGACGTAAAGGCGAGCCGCGACGCGGAACCGCGTTCCTGCAGGAACATCTGCCGCAATTGCGCGAAGCGCTTGCGGGCTTCCGCCGTCATGCGGACGAGCCGTGCGGCGCGCGCGAGAGTGCCACGCGCGCGGGCAATTGCAGGATCGCCTCGGCATTCGACGGCGAGAAGCAGCGCGCGGCCGCCTCGCGGAACGGCAGCCACGCATGGTCGACGTGCTCGCGCGGCGACAGCGTCACGTCGACGCGATGCGGCACGCACAGGCCGAACCAGTGTTCGGTGTTGCGCGTGACGCCCGGCGCATAGCGGTGCAGGTATTGCGGATAGATCGTGTACTCGATCCGGTGGCGCCAGTCGACGAGCGCGCTGGCCGGCACATCCGCGGTGCCGACCGCAATGCCGGTTTCCTCGGCCACTTCGCGCGCGGCGGTGACCGCGAGCGGCTCGTCGAGCGCGTCCTTCGAGCCGGTCACCGATTGCCAGAAATCGGGCTGGTCGGCACGCTTGATCACGAGCACATCGAGGTCGGGCGTGTAGATCACGACAAGAACGGATTCGGGGATTTTCGGCGGCTTCGTCATCTTTGTTTCATGCAGCACGGGGCCGCGCGCCGGGCACAGGCTCCGAACGGGCGGCAAGTGCTGCGACTGTACCGCAAAAAACGAAAAAGGCGCATCGCTGCGCCTTTTTCATGAGCGTCGTGTGCGTGCGAACGCACACACGACCGGATGCGAAGCGCGTTACGCCTTCGGCTGTTCCGGCTGACGCAGGCGGATGTGCAGTTCGCGCAGCTGACGCTCGTCGACCGGGCTCGGTGCCTGCGTGAGCAGATCCTGCGCACGCTGCGTCTTCGGGAACGCGATCACGTCGCGGATCGAATCGGCGCCGGCCATCATCGTGACGATGCGGTCGAGACCGAACGCGATACCGCCGTGCGGCGGCGCGCCGTACTGCAGTGCATCCAGCAGGAAGCCGAACTTGAGCTGAGCCTCTTCCGCACCGATCTTCAGTGCACGGAACACCTTGCTCTGCACTTCCTCCTGATAGATACGCACCGAGCCGCCGCCGATTTCCCAGCCGTTCAGCACCATGTCGTAGGCCTTCGCGAGGCAGCGGCCCGGGTCGGTCTCGAGGTACTCGAGGTGCTCGTCCTTCGGGCTCGTGAACGGGTGGTGCGCAGCGACGTAGCGCGCATCTTCGTCGTCGTATTCGAACATCGGGAAGTCGACGACCCACAGCGGCTTCCAGCCGGCCTGGACCAGACCGTTCGCCTTGCCGAATTCCGAATGGCCGATCTTCAGGCGCAGCGCGCCGAGGCTGTCGTTGACGACCTTCGCGCGGTCGGCCGCGAAGAAGATGATGTCGCCGTCTTCAGCGCCGGTGCGCTCGAGGATCGCCGCGATCGATGCGTCGTGCAGGTTCTTGACGATCGGGCTCTGCAGGCCGTCACGGCCCTTCGCCTTCTCGTTGACCTTGATCCATGCGAGGCCCTTCGCGCCGTAGATGCGCACGAATTCGGTGTAGCCGTCGATGTCGCCACGCGACAGCTCGCCGCCCTTCGGCACGCGCAGCGCCGCGACACGGCCGTCCTTCGCGTTAGCCGGCGTGCTGAACACCTTGAAGTCGACGTCCTTCATCGCGTCGGTCAGCTCGGTGAATTCGAGCTGCACGCGCAGGTCCGGCTTGTCCGAACCGAAACGCGCCATCGCTTCCGAGTACGGCATCACCGGGAATTTCGCGTCGAGTTCGACGTCGATCGTCGTCTTGAAGATGTGACGGATCATGTCTTCGAACAGGTCACGGATTTCCTGCTCGCCGAGGAACGACGTTTCGCAGTCGATCTGCGTGAATTCCGGCTGACGGTCGGCACGGAGGTCTTCGTCGCGGAAGCACTTGGTGATCTGGTAGTAACGGTCGAAGTTCGCGACCATCAGCAGCTGCTTGAACAGCTGCGGCGACTGCGGCAGCGCGAAGAACTGGCCCGCGTTCACGCGCGACGGCACGAGGTAGTCGCGTGCGCCTTCCGGCGTGCTCTTCGTCAGCATCGGCGTTTCGATGTCGATGAAGCCCTGCTCGTCGAGGTACTTGCGCGCTTCGATCGCGACGCGGTAGCGCAGGCGCAGGTTGTGCTGCATCTGCGGGCGGCGCAGGTCGAGCACGCGGTGCGTGAGGCGCGTCGTTTCCGACAGGTTGTCGTCGTCGAGCTGGAACGGCGGCGTGACCGACGCGTTCAGCACGTTCAGTTCGTGACACAGCACTTCGATCTTGCCGCTCTTCAGGCCGGCGTTGACCGTACCGTCCGGACGGTTGCGCACGAGGCCCTTGATCTGCACGCAGAACTCGTTGCGCACGCCTTCGGCGGTCGCGAACATTTCCGCGCGATCCGGGTCGCACACCACCTGCACGAGGCCTTCACGATCGCGCAGGTCGATGAAGATCACACCGCCGTGATCGCGGCGGCGCTGCACCCAGCCGCACAGCGACACGGTTTGGCCCAGCAGGTGTTCGGTCACGAGACCGCAGTATTCAGTACGCATCGACATGATGTTTGCTTTCGTTCGGTTTGATCAACGGGTGCCGCAACGCGCGGCCCGGGCGATGATTCTTTACTTACAGCGGCGGCTCGACGGGGCGGCGCGCAGGCGCCGGAACCGGCGCCGGGGGCGCCACCACGCCCATCGAGACGATGTACTTGAGCGCGGCATCGACCGACATGTCGAGTTCGATGACTTCGCTCTTCGGCAGCATCAGGAAGAAGCCCGACGTCGGGTTCGGCGTCGTCGGAATATAGACGCTCACGTATTCTTCCGTCAGATGATTGAGCACGTCGCCGCCCGGCGTGCCGGTCAGAAACGCGATCGTATACGAGCCGCGGCGCGGATATTCGATCAGCAGCGCCTTGCGGAACGCATTGCCGCTGCTCGACAGCAGCGTGTCCGACACCTGCTTGACGCTCGTGTAGATCGGCCCGACGACCGGGATGTGACGCACCACGGCGTTCCACCACGTGACGAGCTTCTGGCCGATGAAGTTCCGCGTGGCCAGCCCGACGACGAAGATGAACGCGAGCGTCAGCACCGCGCCGATCCCCGGCAAGTGGAAGCCGAGCATCCGCTCGGGCTGCCACGATTCGGGCAGCAGCAGCAGTGTCTGGTCCATCGTGCCGATGATGAGACCGAGCACCCACAGCGTGATCGCGAGCGGGACGAGAACCAGCAGGCCGGTCAGAAACACCGATTTCAGGGTCGTCTTTTTCATCATCTGCCGTCAATGAACCGCGCCGGCGGCGCGGGTTGGTCGCAGCCCGGCCGGGCCGCGACGGTCAACTGCTGGCGGCGGGCGCGGCTGCCGGGGCAGGCGCAGCGCTCGTCGTCGTGCTTTCGGAACTGCTCGATGCCGCCGGCGCGGCCGCGGCGGGCGCGGCTTCCGCCGGTGCGGCCGGCGCTGCGTCGCCCGACGCCGTCGCCGGCGCGCTGGTGCCGCCCGAACCGCCGCGGAAATCGGTGACATACCAACCCGAACCCTTCAGCTGGAAGCCCGCCGCAGTGACCTGCTTGCGAAATGCGTCCTTCCCGCATTCCGGACACTGCGACAGCGGCGCATCGCTCATCTTCTGGAGCACGTCCTTCGCGAAGCCACACGCTTCGCATCGATAGGCGTAGATCGGCATGATATTTTTCCCGCGGAAACTGGAAACGGCTTGCAAAACCTTGAATTATAGCTGAAACCCCGCCGCGCTCCGGCAATGGCCGCGACACCCGCGCATCAGCGGCGGCGCCACGTCAGCCAGCGCTCGTGACCTTCGAACACGGGCAGCGAATCGGTCACGGGCAAATCCTCGATCAGTTCGAAGTGCGGCGTGAGCAGCGCATCGAGTTCGGCACGCTCGATTCCGAACGGCGGCCCCTTCGGTTTCGCCATCAGGAAGAAATAACCTGCCAGCAATCCGTCCACGGGCAGCAGCTCGGCCATGCGTGCCGCGTAGCCGGCGCGCATGGCCGGCGGCAGCGCGCACAGGAACGCGCGCTCGTACACCCACTGCACGTCGAACGGCGGCCGGTACGAAAAGAAATCGGCCTGCTCGACGACTTCCGCGTGCGCGCCGAGCTGCGCTTTCGCAACTGCCACTGCCTGCGCGGAGAAATCGATCGCACGCACGGGCCAGCCGGCCTGCGCGAGCCACCTGGCCTCCTGCGCACTGCCGCAGCCGGGAATCAGCACCGCGCACGGCTCAAGCCGGTGCGCGAACACGCGAAACCCGTCGGGCACGCCACCGAATTCCCACGGCATCACGCCACGCGCGAAACGTTCGTCCCAGAACGATGCGTTGCCGGGATCGCGCGTCGTGAAATCGGCGGCTGCCGGTGTAGCCGGTTGCTTCGGATCGGACATCGCCCTGCTCCTTTCGGTCATGTGCCGTACGCGAGCGCGAGCAGCACGCGCGCGACGAGCGCCCCGACGCCGACGGCGAGACCGAAGATCAGCAACGCCTGCAGCAGCCGGTTCGTCCGCTTCTGCTCGACGAGAATCTGGCGCATCAGGTCCTCGCTCGCCGCGCGCGGCGCGTCGTGGCGCGCCGCCATCGCATGATGGATCAGGCGCGGCAGTTGCGGCAGCGTCTTGCTCCACTGCGGCGCTTCGACCTTGAAGCGCTCGTACCAGCCGCGCAGGCCGATCTGCTCGGTCATCCAGCGCTCGAGGTACGGCTTCGCGGTCTTCCACAGGTCGAGCTCGGGGTCGAGCGAGCGGCCGAGCCCCTCGACGTTCAGCATCGTCTTCTGCAGCAGCACGAGCTGCGGCTGGATCTCGACGTTGAAGCGACGCGACGTCGAGAACAGGCGCATCAGCACCTGGCCGAGCGAGATGTCCTTCAGCGCGCGATCGAAATACGGCTCGCACACCGCACGGATCGCGCTTTCGAGCTCCTCGACGCGCGTCTCGGGCGGCACCCAGCCCGATTCGAGGTGGAGCGTCGCGACGCGGTGGTAGTCGCGCTTGAAGAACGCGAGGAAGTTCTGCGCGAGGTAGTTCTTGTCGAAATCGGACAGCGCGCCGACGATCCCGAAATCGAGCGCGACGTAGCGGCCGAAGGTGTTCGGATCGAGGCTCACCTGGATGTTGCCCGGGTGCATGTCCGCATGGAAGAAGCCGTCGCGGAACACCTGCGTGAAGAAGATCTCGACGCCTTCGCGCGCAAGCTTCTTGATGTCGACACCGGCCGAACGCAGCGTCTCGACCTGGCTGATCGGCACGCCGGTCATGCGCTCCATCACGAGCACCTGCGACGTCGAGAAATCCCAGAACATCTCGGGCACGAGCAGCAGGTCGAGACCCGCGAAGTTGCGGCGCAGCTGGCTGCCGTTGGCGGCCTCGCGCATCAGGTCGAGTTCGTCGTGCAGGTACTTGTCGAACTCGGCAACGACCTCGCGCGGCTTCAGGCGCCGGCCGTCGGCCCACATGCGCTCGGTCCAGATCGCGATGTCGCGCATCAGCGCGAGGTCGGAATCGATCACGGACAGCATGTTCGGGCGCAGCACCTTGACGGCGACGGCCTTGCCCGCGTGCTGGCCCTGCTTGAGCTTCGCGAAATGCACCTGCGCGATCGACGCGCTCGCGACCGGTTCGCGCTCGAATTCGTCGAACAGCTCGTCGACCGGCGCACCGAGCGACTTCTCGATGATCCCGATCGCGACCGCCGAATCGAACGGCGGCACCTGATCCTGCAGCTTCGCGAGTTCGTTCGCGAAATCGACCGACAGCAGGTCGCGGCGCGTCGACAGCACCTGGCCGAACTTGACGAAGATCGGGCCGAGGCTTTCGAGCGCATGGCGCAGCCGCACCGCCGGCGGATCGGAATAACGGCGACCGATCGTCGTGATCCGCAGCAGCAGCTTCACGCGCCGGTCGTCGATCCGGGACAGCATCACTTCGTCGAGACCAAAGCGGATGACGGTGTAGACAATCTTGATGAAACGGAAAATGCGCATGCCCTGCGGCCCTCAGTGCGCGCCGCGCGGGCCGGAACCCGTGCGCGCGCCGATTTTTTGTTCGAGTCGCTCGCCCCGCTTTTCGACCCGCGCGAGCGCATCGCGTGCGCGCGCCAGTTCGGCGTCGAAGCCGCCGAGCGACGCGCGCCGGACGACTTGCGGGTTCTCGTCGAGCCAGTATTCGGCAACGGAATCGAGCACGTTGCGGCCGGTACGTCGCGCGCGCGCACCGGCGTCGCGCACGACCGTCGCGATCCGGTATGCCGCCGCGTCGCCGACCAGCTTCGCGAGATCTTCTTCAGGTTCCCAGCGCAAGTGCTCGGCCAGCTTCGCGATCTGCGTCGCGAACTCCGCATCGCCCTCGATCTTCACGTGCTTCATCACGGCCGCCTGGCCGCCCTGCAGGAACGCGGCGACCGTGTCGCCCGCGAGCGCGATCGACACGTCGACCTGTTGCGCATCGTGCGCGTCGACGGCCGACAGATAGCCGTCGGGCTGCACCAGCAGCGTGAGCGTGACGGGAGGCACGTCGATCCGGGCAGTCTTGCCCGCATACGGAATCAGGCGGTCGCGCGCCCACGATTCGCGGGCGAGCAGGTGATTGACAGCAGCAGCAAAAGGCTTGGCGGCAAAGGTCATCGGGCTGGGAAAGAAAAAACCCGCGCAGGCCGGGCGCCCACGCGGGTTTCTATTGTAACGTCGGATCGTCGGCAGGCCGTGCCTGACCGCACACCCGGGCGGCAAGCGGTCGCAGTGCGGCAGCCGTTGCCCGGGTGTCCGGCGGCGTGGCCGCCGGACACGCTCAGTGCGTGTTGATCTGCTGGATGCCCGCGAGCAGCCAGCCCTGACTGCCCGACTTCGACAGGTTCCACACCTCGTCGAACGGCGCGGCCGACGCATTCGCCGATTCGCGGATCAGCCCGTGGAAACGCACGCTCGCCGACTGCTCGATGCCGCGATCCTCGATCGCGACCAGTTCCGCGTCGAGCTGCACGACGTCGGTCTGGTTCGACTCGTTGCCGCGCGAATCGAGGTCGATCTTGATCTCGGCGAACATTTCGGGCGTCGTGAACTCGCGGATGTCGGCCAGGTTGCCCTGGTCCCACGCGGCCTGCAGGCGCACGAAATAAACCTTCGAGCTGCGCAGGAACGCTTCGGTGTCGAAGCCGGCCGGCACCTGGAGCGGTGCTGCCGCCGCCGCTGCCGCGCCTGCGCCCGCGGCACCGCCGCCGAACACGCCTTGCGCTTCGTTCGCGTAGCTGCTGCCGCTACCCGCATAGTTGCTGCCGGT
Source organism: Burkholderia cepacia ATCC 25416 (assembly GCF_001411495.1). Classification (NCBI taxonomy): domain Bacteria; kingdom Pseudomonadati; phylum Pseudomonadota; class Betaproteobacteria; order Burkholderiales; family Burkholderiaceae; genus Burkholderia; species Burkholderia cepacia. The sequence goes on from NZ_CP012981.1 coordinate 326,872, forward strand.
GCCGCCCTGCTGGAACGACGGGCTCTGCGAGTAGCCGCCCGACGACGACGCCGAGCCGCCGACCGAGTATGCCGGCTCCTGCGGACGACGGCGGTTCATGAACTTGCGGATCAGCCAGATGCCGACCATCGCGAGCAGCGCGATCACGATGACGTTCGCCATCATGCTCGCGAATGCGCCGCCCAGGCCGAAGTGCGACAGCAGCGCCGCGATGCCGAGACCGGCCGCGAGGCCGGCGATCGGCCCGAGCCAGCGCGAGCGGTTGGGCTGCGCGGCCGGCGCGGGCGCGGCCGGGTTCGCACGCTGCGCCTGCGACGGCGCAGCCTGCTGCATCGGCTGCTGCGCAGGCGGCGTGGCCTGGCGCTGCGTGACGGTGGAATTCTGGCGGCCGATGCTGCGCCCGCCGCCCATGCGCTTGGCTTCAGCGTCGAGCGATGCGAACGTGCCGGCCGTGAGCAGGCCGACCATCAGCAGTGTGCCGACTCGTCGAGCCCACGGCTTCGACGGCTTGCTACGGTTGAACAACGAACGCGTTTCGGACATCAGCTTCTCCAGATGTAAGACAAATGTATGGAAAGAGCCCCTTAGTACTTGGCTCCCATGTGTAAAGCTACCACGCCACCTGACAAATTGTAATATTTGACGGCATCGAGGCCCGCTTGTTCCATCATCGTCTTCAGCGTGTCCTGATCGGGGTGCATCCGAATAGATTCAGCAAGATACCGGTAACTTTCAGCATCTTTCGCGAACTTGTCGCCAAGCCACGGTAATACTTTGAAAGAATACAGATCGTACGCCTTTTTCAGCGGATCCCAGACTTTCGAGAATTCCAGCACCATCACGCGGCCGCCCGGCTTCGTCACGCGGCGCATCTCCGCCAGCGCGGCATCCTTGTGCGTCATGTTGCGCAGCCCGAACGCGACCGTGACCAGATCGAAGTAGTTGTCCGGAAAGGGGATTTTCTCCGCGTCGCACAGCAGCGACGGCGTCACGATGCCCTTGTCGAGCAGCCGGTCGCGACCGACGCGCAACATCGATTCGTTGATGTCCGTGTGCCAGACCTCGCCCGTCGGCCCGGCTGCCTTCGCGAACGCCTTGGTCAGGTCGCCGGTGCCGGCCGCGATGTCGAGCACCTTGAAGCCGGGACGCACGTTCGCCTGCGCGATCGTGAACGCCTTCCACGCGCGGTGCATGCCCGCCGACATCAGGTCGTTCATCAGATCGTAGTTGCTCGCGACCGAATGGAACACACCCGCCACTTTCTTCGCTTTTTCGTTTTCCTCGACGCTTTCGAAGCCGAAGTGGGTTTTGCTCATCGCGTTGATCCTCAGTAAATGGCAAGACGGCGCCGAGCGGGCGCCGTCGAATTTCAGTGGCAGTGGCCGTGCGACGCGGAGGCCGGCTGCATCGGGGCGTCGCGCTCGACGCCCGCCGCCTTCAGTTTGTCGAAATAGTCGCGCCACAGCGCGTCCTGCTGCGTGGCCAGCTCGTACAGCAGGTCCCAAGAGTAGATGCCGGTCGAATGGCCGTCGGAAAACGTCGGCTGCAGCGCGTAGTTGCCAACGCCCTCGAGCGCGGTGATCGTCACCTCGCGCTTGCCGGTCTGCAGCGTCTCCTGGCCGGGCCCGTGGCCGCGCACCTCGGCCGACGGCGAATACACGCGCATCAGCTCGAACGGAATCCGGTAGCTTTCACCGTTCGGGTACTGCAATTCGAGCACGCGCGATACCGCGTGCACGACGACGCCGGACGGAATCGGCGTCGTGGAAGTCAAACCGCTCATGGCTGCCTCGAATCGGTCATGCGTTGAATTTCCTCGCGCACCGCATTGTGCAGCAGCGAGGCCTGCGCCGCGCGCGTGCGCAGCAGCGCCTCGGACACGCTGCGCTGGCGCGGCGCCCAGACGGGCTGCGGGAAGTGGGCGTCGTTGGAAAAGCGCGGGATCACGTGCCAGTGCACGTGCGGCACCATGTTGCCGAGGCTCGCGAGATTCACCTTGTTCGGCTGCATCACGCGGCGCACGGCCCGCTCGACCGCGTAGACCACGCGCATCAGGTGGGCCCGCTCGGGCTCGCCGAGATCGGAGAATTCCGCTACGTGCGTGCCCCAGATCACCCGGCAGAAGCCCGGATACTCGTGCTCGCCCGTCGCGAGGACGACGCGCAGCGCATCGTCCTGCCAGAGCACCTCGCCGCCGTCTTCACGGCAAAACACGCATTCCATCGTCGCTCCCATGTGGACGGGCGCCGGCATTGCCGCGCCGGCGCCCGCTCATCCCCAGCCCGGTCGGGCGGTCGTCATGCCCGCATTAGACCAGCACGCGCTCGATCCCGCCATTGTTCGCGCGTGCGACATAATCGGCCATCCAGTTCTCGCCGAGCACCTGGCGCGCGATTTCGACCACGATGTAGTCGGCTTCGAGGTTCGCATCCTCGCCGTAGCGCGACAGGCCCTGCAGGCATGACGGGCAGCTCGTCAGGATCTTCACGTCCGGGCCGTTCGCGGCCGCGGCGGCTGGCGCCGGCGCAGCGCCGGCCACGACCGGGATGCTGCGCAGCTTCGCGGCGCCCTTGCGGATCTCCTCTTCCTTGCGGAAACGCACCTGCGTGGAGATATCCGGCCGCGTGACCGCCAGCGTGCCCGACTCACCGCAGCAACGATCGTTCTTCTCGATCTTGTAGCCGTCCTTCTCCGCGCCCATCAGCTCGTTCACGAGCTTCACCGGGTCCATCGTCTTGATCGGCGTATGGCACGGGTCGTGATACATGTAGCGCGTGCCCGTCACGCCGTCGAGCTTCATCCCCTTCTCGAGCAGGAACTCGTGGATGTCGATGATCCGGCAGCCCGGGAAGATCTTGTCGAATTCATAGCCGGCGAGCTGGTCGTAGCAGGTGCCGCACGACACGACCACCGTCTTGATATCGAGGTAGTTCAGCGTGTTCGCGACCCGGTGAAACAGCACGCGGTTGTCGGTGACGATCTTCTCGGCCTTGTCGTACTGGCCCGAGCCGCGCTGCGGATAGCCGCAGCACAGGTAGCCCGGCGGCAGCACGGTCTGCACGCCGGCCTCCCACAGCATCGCCTGCGTCGCGAGGCCGACCTGCGAGAACAAACGCTCGGAGCCGCAGCCCGGGAAGTAGAACACCGCTTCCGAATCGACGGTCGTCGACTTCGGGTTGCGGATGATCGGCACGATCTTGTTGTCCTCGATGTCGAGCAGCGCGCGCGCCGTCTTCTTCGGGAGGTTGCCCGGCATCTTCTTGTTGACGAAGTGGATCACCTGCTCGACGACGGGCGGCTTGCCCACCGTCGCCGGCGGGTGCTGCGTCTGCTTCTTCACGACGTTCTTCAGCATGTCGTTCGCGAAGCGCTGCACCTTGTAGCCGACGCCCATCATCACGCTGCGCGCGGCGTTGATCGTCTGCGGGTTGGTCGCGTTCAGGAAGAACATGCCCGCCGCATTACCGGCGTTGAATTTCTTCTTGCCCATCTTGCGCAACAGGTTGCGCATGTTCATCGTGACGTCACCGAAATCGATCTTCACCGGGCACGGCGTCGCGCACTTGTGGCACACCGTGCAGTGGTCGGCCACGTCGTTGAACTCGTCCCAGTGCTTGATCGACACGCCGCGGCGCGTCTGTTCCTCATACAGGAACGCCTCGACCAGCAGCGACGTCGCGAGGATCTTGTTACGCGGGCTGTACAGCAGGTTTGCGCGCGGCACGTGCGTCGCGCACACCGGCTTGCACTTGCCGCAGCGCAGGCAGTCCTTCACCGAATCGGCGATCGCGCCGATGTCGGACTGCTTCATGATCAGCGACTCGTATCCCATCAGCCCGAAGCTCGGCGTATAGGCGTTGCGCAGATCGGCGCCTTCGAGCAGCTTGCCCTTGTTGAAACGGCCGTTCGGGTCGACGCGCTGCTTGTACGCGCGGAATTCGGCGATCTCGTCGTCGGTCAGGAACTCGAGCTTCGTGATGCCGATGCCGTGCTCGCCGGAAATCACGCCGTCGAGCGAACGCGCGAGCGTCATGATGCGCGCGACCGCCGCGTGGGCGTCCTGCAGCATCTCGTAGTTGTCGGAGTTGACCGGCAGGTTGGTGTGGACGTTGCCGTCGCCCGCGTGCATGTGCAGCGCGACGAACACGCGGCCGCGCAGCACCTGCTTGTGGATCGCCTGCGCTTCGTCGAGGATCTGCTTGAACGCGCCGCCGTTGAAGATCGCGCGCAGCTCCGCGCGGATCTCCTGCTTCCACGAGATGCGCACCGTGCGGTCCTGCGTGACGTGGAACACGGTCGCGCCCGGCTGCTCGTCCGCGCGATCGGCGAACTTCTCGGCGAGCGCCTCGTAACCGAGTTGCACGAGGTAGTGCTGCGCCTCGCGCAGCGGCTGGTCGAGGCGGTCGCGCACGAATTCCCAGCGCGCGCGCACGCGCTTGAGCAGCTCCAGTGCCTGCTGGACGCGATCCTCGAGCAGTTCGGCGCTCGGGATCTCGTTCGCGTCGTCGGTCTTGCCGAGCGGCAGGTTGCCGCCGCGGAAAAACGCTTCCAGCGCGTCGACCAGCTGCAGCTTGTTCTTCAGCGACAGCTCGATGTTGATCCGCTCGATGCCGTCGGTGTACTCGCCCATCCGGTTCAGCGGGATGACGACGTCTTCGTTGATCTTGAACGCGTTCGTGTGCTTCGCGATCGCGGCCGTGCGGCTGCGGTCGAGCCAGAAGCGCTTGCGCGCCTCCGCGCTGATCGCGACGAAGCCTTCGCCGCTCTTGCCGTTCGCCATCCGGATCACTTCGGACGTCGCGTGCGCGACCGCGTCGGCGTCATCGCCGACGATGTCGCCGATCAGCACCATCTTGGGAAATGCGTTGCGCTTGCTCTTGGTCGCGTAGCCGACCGCGCGCAGGTAGCGCTCGTCGAGGTGCTCGAGGCCCGCGAGGATCGCGCCGCCCTGCTTCGACGTCTCGAACAGGTAGTCCTTGATCTCGACGATGCTCGGGATCGCCTCGCGCGCCTGGCCGAAGAATTCCAGGCAGACGGTGCGCGTGTGCGCCGGCATCTTGTGCAGCACCCAGCGCGCGGACGTGATGAGCCCGTCGCAGCCTTCCTTCTGCACGCCCGGCAGGCCGGCGAGGAACTTGTCGGTCACGTCCTTGCCGAGGCCTTCCTTGCGGAACCGGCGGCCCTCGATCTCGAGCATCTCGCTCTTCAGCAGCTTCTCGCCCGGCGCATATGCGCCGTCGAACCACTTCAGCTCGAAACGCGCGACCGCGATGTCGTGGATCTTGCCCTGGTTGTGCTCGTGGCGCGTGACTTCGAGCCAGTTGCCGTCCGGGTCGACCATCCGCCACCAGGCCAGGTTGTCGAGCGCGGTGCCCCACAGCACGGCCTTCTTGCCGCCCGCGTTCATCGCGACGTTGCCGCCGATGCACGATGCGTCGAGCGAGGTCGGATCGACCGCGAACACGTAGCCGGCCGCTTCCGCGGCTTCCGTCACGCGGCGCGTGACGACGCCCGCGCCGGAGAAGATCGTCGGCACCTTGTGCGCGACGCCCGGCAGCTCGGTCAGCTCGACCGCGCCGAGCTGCTCGAGCTTCTCGGTGTTGATCACCGCGGAGAACGGCGTGAGCGGCACCGCGCCGCCCGTGTAGCCGGTGCCGCCGCCGCGCGGGATCACGGTCAGGCCGAGCTCGAAGCAGGCCTTGATCAGGCCGGCGATCTCGGCTTCGGTATCGGGGGTGAGCACGACGAACGGGTATTCGACCCGCCAGTCGGTCGCGTCGGTCACGTGCGACACGCGCGACAGCCCGTCGAAACGGATGTTGTCCTTCTGCGTGCAGCGGCCGAGCGCCTTGGTCGCGCGGCGGCGCAGGTCGGCCATCTTCTCGAATTCGTCGGCGAACTCGTTGACCGCGCGCTGCGCGGCGGTTTCGAGCATCTCGACGCGCGATGCGCGTTCGCGGCCCGCGTCGTCGCGGTGCTCGGTGAGATCCGCGCTGCGGCGCTTGCCGATTTCGGTCAGCCGGTGGTTCAGCGCCTCGATCAGCAGCGCGCGGCGCTTCGGGTTGTCGAGCAGGTCGTCCTGCAGGTACGGGTTGCGGCGCACGACCCAGATGTCGCCGAGCACTTCATACAGCATCCGTGCCGAGCGGCCCGTACGGCGCTCGGCGCGCAGCTCGTCGAGCACCGACCACGCCTCTTCGCCGAGCAGGCGGATCACGATCTCGCGATCCGAGAAGGACGTGTAGTTGTAGGGAATCTCGCGCAACCGGGGCGCGGGGTCGGCGGCGACGGCGGCTGCCGCGCCATGCGGATCGAAAACTTGTGGTGCGTTCATGTTCGGACGACTCGGAGGGCCGATACACCGTGCACGGGCGTCGGCAAGCGCGTGGGCGCAATCTTGGGGAAATCTGTTCTGTTACCAGGCGCGCGGCTGTCCTTCATGGGGCCGGAGCGGGCGGAGATTCGCCCCTCCTAGCCGGCGACAGGGCCTGGCGGCACTCGATCATCAGCACGATCGCGCGCGGCGCGCATGCCGTTCCGCCGCGGGGCTGGCTGCGCGCGGCGTCGGCTTCAACGGTGCGATCCGAGGGTGCCTCTGCATCTTCCGAATCCTTGATTCAAAACGGAATTCTAACCCATGATCGGGCCACGCGTGACACGTCGGACAGGTCGTGGGGCTATCGCCGCGAGCCGCGCCAGGCCTGGCTCGGCGCGATTTCACGCGGTCATTCGCCGTCCGTCCGGTCGGTAACCACGCGGTTAAGCCGGTAAAAAAGGCCGCGCAACGTCGCCGACGCATCGTCCGCACGGCCCCGCGGGCGTGCGCCCGGCATGCCGCTTGCGTACAGGCGGACCCTTGGCGCTATCATTGATCCTTTACCGTCTGCTACCGCACTGCACGCGAGCGCCCATGGCATCCCACGATTACCTGAAGAAAATCCTCACCGCGCGCGTCTACGACGTCGCGATCGAGACGGAACTCGAATCCGCCCGCAACCTGTCCGCCCGGCTGCGCAACGCCGTCTACCTCAAGCGCGAGGACAACCAGCCGGTGTTCTCGTTCAAGCTGCGCGGCGCGTACAACAAGATGGCGCACATTCCGGCGGACGCGCTCGCCCGCGGCGTGATTACGGCATCGGCCGGCAACCATGCGCAGGGTGTCGCGTTCTCGGCGGCCCGGATGGGCGTCAAGGCGGTGATCGTCGTGCCCGTCACGACGCCGCAGGTGAAGGTCGATGCGGTGCGCGCGCACGGCGGCCCGAGCGTCGAGGTGATCCAGGCCGGGGAGTCGTACAGCGATGCGTATGCATACGCGGTCAAGGTGCAGGAGGAGCGCGGCCTCACGTTCGTCCATCCGTTCGACGATCCGTACGTGATCGCCGGCCAGGGCACGATCGCGATGGAGATCCTGCGCCAGCACCAGGGCCCGATCCACGCGATCTTCGTGCCGATCGGCGGCGGCGGGCTCGCGTCCGGCGTCGCGGCCTACGTGAAGGCGGTGCGACCGGAGATCAAGGTGATCGGCGTGCAGGCCGAGGATTCGTGCGCGATGGCGCAGTCGCTCGACGCGGGCAAGCGCGTCGAGCTGAGCGAGGTCGGCCTGTTCGCGGACGGTACCGCCGTGAAGCTGGTCGGCGAGGAAACCTTCCGGCTCTGCAGCGAATACCTCGACGGCGTCCTGACGGTGAACACCGACGCGCTGTGCGCGGCGATCAAGGACGTCTTCCAGGACACGCGCAGCGTGCTCGAGCCGTCCGGCGCGCTCGCGGTCGCGGGCGCGAAGCTCTACGCGGAACGCGAAGGCATCGAGAACCAGACGCTCGTCGCGGTCACGTCCGGCGCGAACATGAACTTCGACCGGATGCGCTTCGTCGCCGAGCGCGCGGAAGTGGGCGAGGCGCGCGAAGCCGTGTTCGCGGTCACGATCCCCGAGGAACGCGGCAGCTTCAAGCGGTTCTGCTCGCTCGTCGGCGACCGCAACGTCACCGAGTTCAACTACCGGATCGCCGATGCACAGGCCGCGCACATCTTCGTCGGGGTGCAGATCAAGCGCCGCGGCGAATCGGCCGAGATCGCCGCGAACTTCGAATCGCACGGCTTCAAGTCCGTCGACCTGACGCACGACGAGCTGTCGAAGGAACACATCCGCTACATGGTCGGCGGCCGTTCGCCGCTCGCGCTCGACGAGCGCCTGTTCCGCTTCGAGTTCCCGGAACGGCCGGGCGCGCTGATGAAGTTCCTGTCGTCGATGGCGCCGGACTGGAACATCAGCCTGTTCCATTACCGCAACCAGGGCGCGGACTACAGCTCGATCCTCGTCGGGCTGCAGGTGCCGCAGGCCGATCGCGCCGAATTCGAACGCTTCCTCGCGGCACTCGGCTATCCGTATGTCGAGGAGAGCGCCAACCCGGCCTACCGCCTCTTCCTGTCGTAAAGGCGTCACGCATGAATCCCGAACATTCCCCGCTCGGCAAGGCCACCGTCTACGCGGCCCAGTACGACGCGTCGCTGCTGTTCCCGATCCCGCGCGCCGGCGCGCGCGAGCAGCTCGGCATCGCGTCGGCGCTGCCGTTCTTCGGCACCGACATCTGGAACGCATACGAGCTGTCCTGGCTCAACGCGCGCGGCAAGCCGCAGATCGCGGTTGCGACCTTCTACGTGCCGGCCGAATCGCCGAACATCGTCGAGTCGAAGTCGTTCAAGCTGTATCTCGGCTCGTTCGCGCAGACGAAATTCGACTCGATCGACGCGGTGCGCGACACGCTGAAGCGCGACGTGTCGGCCGCGTGCGGGGCGAGCGTCGCCGTGCAGCTCGTGTCGCCGCACGATTTCGGCAAGCTCGAAATGGACGAACTCGACGGGCTGTCGCTCGACCGGCTCGACCTCGACACCGACGTGTACGAACCCGATCCGTCGCTGCTGTCGGCGGCCGTCGACGAAGCGCCGGTCGAGGAGACGCTCGTGTCCGACCTGCTGCGCTCGAACTGCCCGGTCACCGGCCAGCCCGACTGGGGCAGCGTGCAGATTCACTACGTCGGGCCGCAGATCGACCACGCGGGCCTGCTGCGCTACATCATCTCGTTCCGCAACCACACGGGCTTTCACGAGCAGTGCGTCGAGCGGATCTTCCTCGACATCCTGCACGCGTGCAAACCGGTGAAGCTCGCGGTGTATGCGCGCTATACGCGCCGCGGCGGGCTCGACATCAACCCGTTCCGCACAAACTACAACCAGCCGATGCCGGACAACGCGCGCAACGCGCGGCAGTGACGGCGGCGGGTGGCCGCCGCAGCTTGCCTTTTGCCGCCGGCGACGCGCGGCCGCCACCCCAAATACAACAGCCCGACCGGAATCAACCGGCCGGGCTGTTTTTCATTGCGCGGGAAAAGCGCGAACGAACGACGATCACCCGCTCACCGGCCGCTCCGGCAGGATCTCCACCAGGCGCAGCAGGTATCCGTCGGGATCCTGCACCAGCATCTCGATCTGGCCATGCTCGATCTCGCCCTCCCGATACCAGGACGTGCGCGGCTCGACGAACAGCGGCACGCGCGCGGCGCGGATCCTGTCGAGAATGGGGTCGAGCGCATCGACCTCGATCTGAAAATTGATCCCGCGCCCGAACGGCGGCTCCAGCGGGCCGGTCAGCCAGCCCTCCGCGCTGTACTGCTCGAGCATCAGCTGAGCCCGGCCGATTTCCAGATAGGCGAAGCCGTCTTCCGGACGTTCGAAGCGAATCCGGAATCCCAGCACGTCACGATAGAAGCGCACGCTTCCGGCGAGGTCCGAGCAGATCAGCTCCGGCACCAGCGCAGCCCATTCCATGAATTTCCCCTCCGTACGATCACGCGGCACATTACATGAACGGGCGGGTGGCGTTGCGGCGGTTGCCGCCGTGGCGCACCGGGCAACAATCGAACCGTGCGCGACATACGACAAAACGGGCCCGGCGCACGTGAATGCGCCGGGCCCGTTCTGGAGCGGCTCGCCGTTGCGGCGTTACTTCGCCGGCGCCTTGTACGCGATGCAGTCGACCTCGACCTTGCAGTCGATGACCATGCTCGACTGCACGCACGCGCGTGCCGGCGGATGCTCGCCGAAGTACGACACGAACACCTTGTTGAACGACGCGAAATCGCGTGCGTCGTCGAGCCACACGCCGCAGCGCACGACGTGCTCGAGGCCGTAGCCCGCTTCCTTCAGGATCGCGATCACGTTCTCGATCGTCTGCTTCGACTGCGTGACGATCCCGCCTTCGACGACCTCGCCGTTCACCATCGGCGTCTGGCCCGACACGTACAGCCAGCCGTCGGCCTCGACCGCGCGTGCGAACGGCATCACCTGACCGCCCGTCCCCTTCGCTTCGCCTACGCCATATCGCTTCATCGTTTCACTCCTTGTTTGTCGACCGCTTCGACGCTTCAGCGCCGGCGCCGGTCCCATGCAACGCACGGTTGCGGATGCGCGCGCCGACGATGGCGCGCGCGGCAGATCGGAACGACAACCGCGTTCAGAACGCGGCGTCGGCACTCGCCGGCACACGCTCGCCGCGTGCGACGAAGCCGCCGGCGCGCTCGCCGGTCGGCTGGCCGTTTTCGTAGGTCAGCACGCCGTTCACCCACACGGCGTCGATTCCGTGCGCGGGCTGCTGCGGCTTCTCGAACGTCGCGGCGTCGATCACGCGCGCCGGGTCGAACAGCACGAGATCGGCGTGGTAGCCCACATGCACCTCGCCGCGCCGCGCGATGCCGTAGCGGCGCGCGGACAGCGACGTCATCTTGCGGATCGCCTCCTCGAGCGGCAGCAGGTTCGTGTCGCGCACGTAATGGCCGAGCACGCGCGGGAACGCGCCCCACAGCCGCGGGTGCGGCAGCGGATCGTTCGGCAGGCCGTCGGAGCCCACCATCGTCGCCGGGTGCGACAGGATCCGGCGCACGTCGTCCTCGGACATGTTGTGGTACACGGCGCCCGCCGGGCGGATGCGCTGCGCGGCTTCCTGCTCGGTCACGCCCCAGTCGGCCGCGATCGCCTTCAGCAGCTTGCCCGCCACTTCCGGGTGCGGCTCCGACCAGGTGATCGTGATGTCGATGTCGCCCGTCACCTGCTTCAGGTCGAGCGTCGACGAGCTGCGGCTGTACGGATAGCAGTCGCAGCCGACCGGCTGGTAGCGGCGCGCGCCTTCGAGCGACGCGAGCACTTCGGTGCTGCGCCCCCAGTTCGACGGGCCCGCGCACTTCAGGTGCGAGATCACGACCGGCACGCGCGCATGGCGGCCGACCTGGTACGCCTCTTCCATCGCATCGAGGATCGCGTCGAATTCGGTGCGCATGTGCGTCGTGTACAACGCGCCGGCGTTCGCGAGCGGCTCGGCGAGCGCCATCACCTCTTCGGTCGGCGCCGCGAACGCGGAGCCGTACGCGAGGCCCGACGACAGGCCGAGCGCGCCGTTCGCGAGCGCCTCCTCGAGCTGCGCGCGCATCCCGGCGATCTCGCCGTCGGTCGCCGCGCGGTCGAGGCGGTCCATCTGGTTGTTGCGCAGCGCCGTGTGGCCGACGAGCGCCGCGACGTTCACGGCCGGACGCGCGTCGTTCACGGCCGCGACGTAGTCGGCGAAGGTCGGGTACTGGAACGCGCCGCGCTCGCCGAGCAGGTTCATCGGATCGGGCGGATCGCCCGCGAGCGTCACCGGCGACGCGCTGATCCCGCAGTTGCCGACGATCACGGTCGTCACGCCCTGCGAGATCTTCGGCACCATCTGCGGCGCGCGGATCACGTGCGTGTCGTCGTGCGTGTGCACGTCGACGAAGCCCGGCGCGAGCGCGCGGCCGTTCGCATCGACGACGGTTTCGGCGAGCCAGTTCGACAGGTTGCCGATCGCCGCGATCACGCCGTTGCGGATCGCGACGTCGCGCGTGACGGGCGGCGCGCCGGTACCGTCGTAAAGCTGCGCGCCGACGATCAGCGTATCGGCGGCTTCGGGATGCGAATGCATGGTCAGTCTCCTACCGGTTGACGGTCTCCGCCGCCGCGGTGCGCATCGAGCGCGTGCTTGATGCGACGCAGCGATTCCCGGCCCGCATCGCCGAGCCGCAACGCGACTCCGGTGACGAGCACGTCGATCGCCATCATCATCGCGTAGCGCGATGTCGACGGCTTGTAAATGAAATCGGTTTCGAACGCGACGACCGGGATCAGGTGGTCGGCCAGCTTCGCGAGCGGCGAGGCCGGCGCGGTGATCGCGATCAGCTTCGCGCCGTAGCGCTTCGCGAGCCGGCAGCTCTCGAGCAGCTCGGGCACGCGCCCGCTCACCGACAGCGCGACGACGACGGTGTCGCGCGACAGCGTCGCGGCCACCATCCGCTGCAGCAGGCTGTCCTGGTAGCTCGCGACCGGCCGGCCGAAGCGCACGAGCCGGAAACGCAGCTCGTCGGCGAGCGCGGTCGAGCCGCCGCCCTGCCCGTACACATAGGTCATCTTCGCGCCGGCGAGCAGGTCGGCGGCTTCCTCGAACGACGTATTGCGCAGCAACTGGTGGTTGTGCGCGAGCGCCACGCGGATCTCGTCGTAGACCATCGACGCGGGGCTCGTATCGTCGGCCGGCGCGTCGTCGGACGGCACGAGAAAGCGCTGGCCGACGGCCGCCGCCTGCGCGACCAGCACCTTCAGTTCGCGCACGTCGCGGCAGCCGACGGCCTTCGCGAAACGCGTGACCGTCGCGACGCTGACCTCCGCATCGCGCGCGAGCGCGCCGATGCTCGCATGTGCGGCGCGTGCCAGATCGGCGAGGATGAACGCGGCGACCTTGCGCTCGGCTTCGCGCAACTCGGGTGCGCATTCGGCGATCCGCGCGACGATGTCGAGGACCGGCGGGGCGGCTGATGCCGGATAGGGCTCGGCCGCGTGCGGAGCGGACGGATTGGCGGGCGTATTCATCTGCGGAAAAGGGTGCGAGCTCGATGTTACTAAATAACATCACCGCGCAGATGCTACTTTCTGTACCATCTGCGTGTCAACTTCAGTGCAATGCATAGTGATGATGGAGCGGGATGACATGAAAGTTACAAACTATCAGGAAGCGACGATCGATCCGTTCGGCAAGGGCCTAGGCAATCTGCCGAGCGCGAGCGTGCCGCTCGGCGACGCGGGCCGCCTCGAGTGGAACCTGCTCGCGGAAGACGTCAGCCTGCCGGCCGCCGTGCTTTACGAGGATCGCATCGAACACAACCTGAACTGGATGCAGGCATTCGTCCAGAAGTACGGTGTCAAGTTTGCGCCGCACGGCAAGACGACGATGGCGCCGCAACTGTTCCGCCGCCAGCTCGACGCCGGCGCGTGGGGCATCACGCTCGCGACCGCGCACCAGACGCAGGCCGCGTATCACGGCGGCGTGCGGCGCGTGCTGCTCGCGAACCAGCTGGTCGGCCGCCAGAACATGACGATCATCGCGGGGCTGCTGTCCGATCCCGACTTCGAATTCTTCTGCCTCGTCGATTCCGCGGAGAGCGTCGACCAGCTCGGCCGCTTCTTCGGCGCACTGAAGAAGCCGCTGAACGTGCTGCTCGAGCTCGGCGTGCCGGGCGGCCGCGCGGGCGTGCGCGATGCCGCGCAGCGCGAGGCCGTGCTCGCCGCGATCGCACGCTATCCGGACACGCTGAAGCTGGCCGGCATCGAACTCTACGAAGGCGTGCTGAAGGAGGAAGGCGAGATCCGCACGTTCCTGCAGGAAGCGGTCGCGCTCACGCGCGAACTGGCCGAGGCAGGCCGCTTCGCGCGTACGCCGGCGATCCTGTCCGGCGCCGGTTCGGCGTGGTACGACGTGGTCGCGGAAGAATTCGCGAAGGCGTCCGACGCGGGCTTCGCCGAAGTCGTGCTGCGTCCGGGCTGCTACCTGACGCACGATGTCGGCATCTACAAGAAGGCGCAGACCGACGTGTTCGCGCGCAACCCGATCGCACGCACGATGGGCGAAGGGCTGCTGCCCGCGCTGCAGTTGTGGGCCTACGTACAGTCGGTGCCCGAGGCCGACCGTGCGATCGTCGCGCTCGGCAAGCGCGACGCGGCGTTCGACGCGGGGCTGCCGGAGCCGGCACGCCACTTCCGCCCGGGCCGCGACACCGCCCCGCGCGACGTCGTCGCCGCCGAAGGCTGGGCCGTCACCGGGATGATGGATCAGCACGCGTACCTGCAGATCCCGCCGGGCGCGGACGTGAAGGTCGGCGACATGGTCGCGTTCGACATCTCGCACCCGTGCCTGACGTTCGACAAGTGGCGCCAGGTGCTCGTGCTCGATCCGCAGTTCCGCGTGACGGAAGTCGTCGAAACCTTCTTCTGACGCAGGTCGCGCGCACCGCCCCGCCGCTCGCGCGGGGCGGCCGTCACGCGCGCTTCAAGCGGCCGGAGTACACTGCGCTTTCGTCCTCGGGGCCCCGGGCGGGCATGGCATTCGTCATCCGCGGCGGGCCCTCAACGCAGCTCCACTGGAGAAAGCCATGGCCGCGAAGAAGATCCTGTTCCTGACCGGCGATTTCGCCGAAGACTACGAAACGATGGTGCCGTTCCAGGCGCTGCAGGCCGTCGGCCACCACGTCGATGCAGTGTGCCCGGGCAAACGCGCGGGCGACAAGATCAAGACCGCGATCCACGATTTCGAAGGCGACCAGACCTACACCGAGAAGCCCGGCCACCAGTTCACGCTGAACGCGGCATTCGACGACGTCGACGCCTCGCGCTACGACGCGCTCGCGATCGCGGGCGGCCGTGCCCCCGAATACCTGCGACTCGATCCGAAGGTGATCTCGCTCGTGCGCGAGTTCGCCGAAGCCGGCAAGCCGATCGCCGCGATCTGCCACGCGGCGCAACTGCTCGCGGCCGCCGACGTGATCCGCGGCAAGCGCATCTCGGCCTACCCGGCCTGCGCGCCCGAGGTGAAGCTCGCGGGCGGCGAATACGCGGACATCCCGGTCGACGCGGCCGTGACCGACGCGCCGTTCGTCACCGCGCCCGCGTGGCCCGCGCATCCGGCCTGGCTCGCGCAGTTCCTCGCGCTGCTGGGCACGCGCATCGAGCTTTGAACCCGCAGGGAATCGAGATGAGATGAAGTGCCGGGGCGGCGCGGCGTATTCACGCCGACCGACGCCGCCCTGCCCCGTGCTTCAACGCGCGGCCGGCGTCGAGCCGACGTCCGCGATCCGCGACTCCAGCATCGCCAGCGCGCCCGACAGCGCATTCAGCACGTCGTCCGGCAATTGCGCCATCGTCTGTTCGAGAAACGCCTTGCGGCGCGGCAGGCATGCGTCGAACGCGGCGCGGCCGGCGTCCGTCAGCGTCACGTTGGTCACGCGATTGTCGCGTGCGTCGGACTCGCGCTCGATCCAGCCGAGCGCGTCGAGCGATTTCAACTGGCGCGTGAGCGCGCCCGGATCGATGCGCAGCACTTCGACGAGCTTCTTCTGCGACGAATGCCCGCCCATCGTGTGCAACGCGACCATGATGCGCCAGCGCGGCATCGGTTGCCCGACGTGCGTCTCGAATGCGGTCATGAACGCGCGATACGTCCGTCCGAATTGCTGCAAGATCGCGACGCGGTCCTGTTCTTCCATGCGCTCAGTTCTACTCGTTCAATCGTTCAATCGGCCGCGACATGCGGTTCGATCTTGCGCCGCAGCGCGATCGGCGGCACGCGGCGGCACTGCCACACCGACACCACGGCGACGACGGCCGCCATCGCGACACCCACGTGAATCGCGCCGACGAGCGATTCGCGGGCCGCTTCCAGCAGCAGCGCGCCATTATGCCCGGCACGGGTCAGCTCCGCGACAAGGCCGCCCTGCGCGGCGCGATCGATCAGGATCTGCGGATCGGCGAGCTGCGCGTGCCACTGCATCGCGTGATCGGCCGACAGCGCATCGCGCACGCCGGCCGAGTACATCTGGTTGACGAGCGTGCCGGTCAGCGCGGTGCCGATCATCCCGCCGACCATCCGCAGCGACTGCAGCAGCGCCGTGGCGATGCCGAGGTGTTCGCGGCCGGCCGTCTGCTGCGCGAATACGGTGAGGTTCGGCAGCACGAAGCCGAGCCCGATGCCGCCCGCGACCATCAGCGCCATCAGCAGCCATTTCGGCGTCGTGTGGGTCGACACGACGACGCCCGCGCAGGTGATCGCGAACAGCACGAAACCGACATGCAGCATCGCATTCGGATTGCGGATGCGCGTGACGACACGGCCGTTCATGATGCTGCCGATCGTGATGAACACGACGAGCGGCGTGATCACGAGCCCCGCCTCCTTCGGCGACATCCCGAAGCCGCCCTGGAACAGCAGCGGCGCGTAGAACAGCAGCGAGAACATCGAGAAGCCGGCGAGGATCGCCAGCACGAAAAGCGCCGACAGCGCGCGGTTGCCGAACATGTCGAACGGCAAGATCGGCTGCGCGCAGCGCTTCTCCCAGTGCCACAGGCCGAAACCGGCCGCGACCGCGACGACGAGCAGCAGCGACGCCCAGCTCGCGACGCCGTACTTCGGCAGCCATTCGACGAACAGCTGCAGCGCGCCGAGCGACAGCGCGATCAGCAGCGCGCCCGGCCAGTCGAGCCGCATCTTGCGATCGTGCTCGACGTGGCGCAGGTGCGGCAGGTAACGCCACACGAACAGCAGCGACAGCAGGCCGATCGGCAGGTTCACGTAGAACACCGAGCGCCAGCCGAACGACTGGGTCAGCACGCCGCCGAGCGACGGGCCGACCGCGTTCGCGATGCCGAACGCGGAGCTCATCAGCACCTGCCAGCGCAACCGCACGACGGAATCGGGGAACAGGTCGGGAATGCACGCGAACGCGGTGCCGACCAGCATTCCGCCGCCGATCCCCTGCAGCCCGCGCGCGAGCACGAGCATCAGCATGTCGTTCGCCATCCCGCACAGCACGGACGCGCCGGTGAACACGACGATCGACACGATGAAGAACGGCTTGCGCCCGTAATAGTCGCCGAGCCGGCCGAAGATCGGCACCGTGATCACGGAACTGAGCAGGTACGAGGTCGCGACCCACGCGTACAGGTCGAACCCCCGAAGCTCGGCGACGATGGTCGGCAACGCGGTGCCGACGACGGTCTGGTCGAGCGCGACAAGCATGGTGACGAACGAGATCCCGATCATCGCCAGCAGCGATTCGCGGAACGGCAGGACTTGCCCGCTCGAATGGTGGGCGGCTGTATGGACGGCCATTTTTTGTTGGCGCAACTTTTGACGAGTCAAACAATCTCAAAATTCTAGCATGCGGGAGTAATCTAGGCTGGCGACGGTCAAACCGGCCCAGACCGCCAAGGAGAAAGATGGAACCGATTTCAATTCCCCCCGCCACCATGCTGTCGCAGGACGATCGGGACGCGCTGTGGCGCGCGAAGCAGGTGCTGGAAAGCCCGTCGCTGACGATGAAGCTGACGGGCATGCTGGGCGCACCGGTCGAGAAAATGATCGCCCGGCTGCCGGATTTCGCGACCGGCAAGATCAACGACGCGACGCAGCTCGCGCTGCGCAAGTGCCTGAACATCGCGCTGCGCACGCTCGGCAAGCCGCCCGCGCCGGACGCCGAACCCGACAAGCCGAGCAACCTGCTGCACAAGCTCGCGGTCGCGACGACCGGCGCGGCGGGCGGTGCGTTCGGCTTTCTCGCGCTGCCGGTCGAGCTGCCGGTGACGACGACGCTGATCTTCCGCTCCGTATGCGACATCGCGCGCAGCGAGGGTGAAGACCTGGGCTCGGTCGATACGCAGCTGCAATGCCTGGCCGTGCTCGGCATGGGCGGCAACCCGGACAAGCAGGAAGAGGACGCCGATCTCGGTTATTTCGTGCTGCGCGGCGCGCTCGCGCAGGCAATCTCGAAGGCATCGTCCGACATCACGACGAAGGGCATCGCCGCGCACAGCTCGGCGGCCGTGTTCAAGCTCGTACAGACGGTGGCGTCGCGTTTCTCGGTGCAGGTGACCGAGCAGATGGCCGCGAAGTCGATTCCGGCGATCGGCGCCGTGCTCGGCGCGACCGTCAATACGCTGTTCATCGACCACTTCCAGCAGATGGCGCACGGCCACTTCACCGTCCGCCGGCTCGAGCGCAAGTACGGCTCGGCGGCCGTCAAGGCCGCCTATCAGGCAATCGACGTCTCGCCGGCGCGCTGAACCGCGCGCTCGACCGCGACGCGGCGCAGGAACGCGGCCGCGCGGTCGAGCGCGTCGCGTGCTTCCGGCACCATCGGCGCGTACAGCTGCCACACGTGCGGCATGTCCGGCCATACCTCGATCTCCACCGCCACCCCGGCGGCCTTCGCCTTCTCGGCGACGCGGCGCGAATCGTCGAGCAGCACCTCGGTGCTGCCGACCTGGATATACAGCGGCGGCAGGCCCGCGAAATCCGCATAGAGCGGCGACGCGTACGGATTCGTCCCCGGCTCGTCGCCGAGGTACAGCTTCGCGGCCTTCGGCAGCGCCGCGCCCGCGAACATCGGATCGGCGCCGTCGTTCGTGCGCAGCGTGGCGCCGGTGGCGGCCAGGTCGGTCCATGGCGAGAACAGGATCGCGCCGGCCGGCAGCGGCTCGCCGCGATCGCGCAGCGCGACAAGCGTCGCGAGCGCGAGGCCGCCGCCCGCCGAATCGCCGCCGAGCACGATCGACTCGGGCGGCGTGCCGAGCGCCAGCAGCTGCCGGTACGCGGCCAGCGCGTCGTCGAGCGCAGCCGGGAAACGGTTTTCGGGCGCAAGCCGGTAGTCGAGCGAGAACGAGCGCACGCCCGCGCGCTTCGTCAGGCCGAACACCAGCGGCCGGTGGGTCTTCGTCGAACAGAAGTAATAGCCGCCGCCATGGAAGTACAGCAGCGTGCGGCCCGGCCCGCGCCCCGCGCCCGCGTCGGTGCGCTCGAGCCATTCGCCGCGCAGCGGCGCGTCGCCCGCGCCGTAGCACCGGCGCAACCGGTAACCCGACGGCACGCGGCGCGGCACCATCATCCGCAGGTCGGTAAAGCGCCGTGCGCGGGCGGGATCGAGCACCTCGCGCGTGGTCTCGGGACGGAACTGCCAGCGCAGCAGCCAGCAGGCGAACTTGCTTTGCCAACTCATCGGACGCACTCCGTATTCGCAGTGTGACGACGGTACGTGCGATCGTTCCCGCGCCGCTCGACGGGTGCCGCCATATCAAACGCCGGCGCTCAGTTCGCCGGCATCACCTGGCCGCGGATCTCGCCGGCCGGGTGCTCCTTCGTATGGACGTTGAAATACCACTTGCCGCCCATCAGGTCGGTGACCTGCGCGTCGGTGAGTGCCTTCGAGCCCTTGATCGGGCTCGCCAGCTCGTCCTTTGGAATCGGCACCTGCACGCCCGCGTTCTGGCCGACCGGCGCGGGCCCGTGGAAATGCGCGGCGGTGGCCGGGCCGGTGAGGTGTTCGTAACGGACCGTCCACTGCAGCATGTGCGTTGCCGTGTCGTAGGTGGCCTCGACGTCGCCCGAGCCCTTGGTCGCCGTCGGCGGCACCTCGCTCGACGGCTGGAGATTGGCGGACAGGCGCACCGTTTCGGCGGCGGCGGTGCCGGCGGCCAGCACACCCGCGAGTAACGCGACCTGGAGCAAACGCAGCTTGAGCATGGACTCTCCTTGTACGACGTTGTACGCCGACCGAACGGCGGCGCCACACATGATGGTAGTCGATCGCCGCCGATCCGGGAGCCCGTCGAACGGCCATGCCGCAAAACGCCGCAGCGCGCTCGGCAGGCCAGTCTGCCTCAGGCTGGAATGGACCTTTGCAGCCTGACGGCTGAATCCGCGTGCGGCCTTTCGCTACACTTCATCTCACAGTTGCTTGTTTCCTTCGTCCGAAGGAGTCTGCGAGTATTCACGCGGCCACCCGGCCGCGTTTTTTTTGCCCGCCGCCAGATTCGGGTCCTGCCGCATCGAGCATGACGAAGCGATCACGCCGCCCTGCGTCACGCCCGATAGCCGGGATCGATGCGATCGACGATACGCTGCAGCGCGTCGAACGCATCCTGCCCCGCGCCATGCTTCGGATCGAAATTCAGCGAATCGCGCACGCACCCTTCGAGCACGGGCGGCGCGATCGGCAGTGCGTCGCCGATCGCATGCGTGGCGACCTGCACCTCGCACGCGCGATTGAGCAGCCACATCAGCGAGAACGTCTGCGCGAGCGTCGCGCCGATCGTCACGGGCCCATGGTTGCGCAGCAGCAGCACGGGCCGCCCGCCCGCGCTCTCGACGATGCGCCGTCCCTCTTCGAGATGCACGGTGATGCCCTCGAAGTCGTGATACGCGATCTTCCCGTACAGCTGCGCCGAATAGAAATTCGAGAACGACAGCCCGTCGCGCGAACAGCACACGGCCATCGTCGGCGTCGTGTGCACGTGCATCACGCAGTGCGCATCGGGCAGCGCCGCATGGATCGCACTGTGGAACGTGAAGCCGGCGGGATTGATCGGCCAGTCGGAATGACCGATCACGTTGCCGTCGATGTCGATCTTCACGAGGTTCGACGCGCACACCTCGCGGTAATGGAGCCCGAACGGGTTGATCAGGAAATGCCCGTCCTCGCCCGGCACGCGCAGCGAGATATGGTTGTAGATCAGCTCGGTCCAGCCGAGATGGTCGAAGATGCGGTAAGCCGCCGCGAGCTGCACGCGCGCCTGCCATTCGGCTTCGGAGAAACGGGCGGGACGCGTGAACGGCTGGTTCGGGACACGTTGCATGGAGGAACTCCGGTTGCGGATGTGCGCGGCCCGCGTGGCGCGGGCCGCCCGGCGGCGCCGTACTGCGCGCCACACTCGTTGCGCGCACAACCATATCACCTTTGCCCGCGCACCGGAAACGCGGGTTTAGCCGGAGCGCTTCCGGCCCCTAAAGCTGGTCGTCGACCGGCAGCAGCATGAAGACGCCGGTCATCAGGTTGCGCAGCAGCCCCGCGTGCGGATCGACGTGATAGACGGCCGGCTTGCCGTCGTCCGTGCCCGTCCATTCGAGTGCGGGCGGGCCGCCGCCTGCCGGCGTCACGAGGCTCACGCGGTAGCTTTCGTCCGGCTGCGTCGCGCGCGCGAAGATCTGCGCGACCTGCTCGGCGAGCGCCGGGCTATGGATCACCAGCGCCAGTTCGGTGTTCAGGTGCGCGGAACGCGGATCGAGGTTCATCGAGCCGATCACGAGGATCTTCCGGTCGATCACGTACGCCTTCGCGTGCAGGCTCGCGCGCGAACGCGACCCGAACAGGCGCGGACGCTGGCGACCCGGCTGCGCCTTGAACTCGTACAACTCGACGCCGTGCTGCAGCAGCGGCACGCGGTACGGCCCGTAGCCGGCCTGCACGGCGACCGCGTCGGTCGCCGCGAGCGAATTGGTCAGGATCGCGACACGCACGCCGCGCGCGGTCGTGTCGCCGAGGATCTTCACGCCCGCGTCGTGCGGCACGAAATACGGCGAGAACGCGAGGAATTCCCGCTGCGCACCGCGCGTGAGTTCGACGAGGCGCTGCATCGGCGGGCTCACGTACGCGTCGGTCGGCTGCGCGACCTTGTCGGGCGCGTCGGCCGTGAACTCGGCCGGCGCCCACACGAGCCCGAGCTCGTCGCGCGCGATCTGCCGCGAGAGCGGCGTCGCGTTCAGCGGCTTCGCGTTGTACGGATCGGCATTCTTGCGCCAGTGGTCGCGCAGCTCGTCGCGCATCGCGTCGAGATCCTTCGTATCGAACGACTGATGATTCAGCACGCGCAGCGGATAGCTGCTCGCGCTCGACCAGTAGGTGTCGAAGCTCGCCGAGATGTCGTTCGTCACGGGGCCCGCGGCGAGCACGTCGAGATCGCGGAACTGCAGCGTCGGGCTCGCGCTGAAGTATTCGTCGCCGAGGTTGCGGCCGCCGACGATCGCGATCTGGTTGTCCGCGATCATCGCCTTGTTGTGCATCCGGCGCGTGAAGCTGTCGATGCGCGTGAAGAAGTTGGCCGTGCGCTCGACCATCCCCTGCGATGCGCCGAACGGGTTGAACACGCGGATCTCGACGTTCGGGTGCGTGTTCAGCGCGGCCATCACGCGATCGATGTCGCGGAAATTCAGGTCGTCGACCAGCATCCGCACGCGCACGCCGCGATCGGCCGCGTAGAGCGCCGCGGCGAGCAGCAGCTTGCCGGTCGTGTCCTCGGTCGCGATGTAGTACTGCATGTCGAGCGTCTTCGTCGCGGCGCGCGCGAGCGCGATGCGCATCTGCAACGCCTGCGCGCCGTCGGCCAGCAGCCGGAAACCCGACTGGCCCGGATGCGCGGCCTCGGGCGCGGCCAGCGCATCGCGCAACGGCGTCGCGGTATCGGGCGGCAACGCATGGGAGACCGGGCGATCGAGCGTGGTGGCGGGCGGATGCGTCGCGCACGCGGCGACGAGCGACAGGAGTACGCCGGCGGCCAGCGCGCGGGCCGGGCGGCATGCGGCGCGCCACGACAGCGCGGCCGGTGCGCGCCGGATCAGGGACGTGAACACGGAGACTTCCTCGACTGGCGGAACAAAGGGCCCGCATGCGCCGCGGCGCGCGGCTGGCGCGCGGTTCCGGCCGATTCTAGTAGGCGCCCGATGAACCGGTCAATCGCGCGGGCGGCACCGACTGCCTCGAACCGCAGGCGTGCGCGCGCGTGCCGGGCATCGACGCCCGCCGCACCGGAAGTGCCCGCCGGGCGGGCCTCGCACCGAAGTAGTCCGACCAATCTCAGGCCTCGTCGCCGCTGCGCTCGAAATGGCTGCGCACGTAGTCGATATGGGTCTGCATCGCGGTGCGCGCCTCTTCGGGCCGCTGCGCGCAGATCGCGTCGCACACGACGCGATGCTGCAGCAGCAGGAGTTCGGATGCGTGCTCGTCGTGCGTCGTCATGCCCGCCACGTTGATCGAGATGTGCTCGCGCAGCATCCCGATCACGCTCGTATGCAGGTGCAGGAACATCGTGTTGTGCGACGCGAGCGCGATCGCCTCGTGCAGCTTCGCGTCGGTCGCGGCTTCGACGGCCGCCGCGCCGTTCGCGTGCGCGGTTTCGAGCTCGCGCAGCAGCGCACGGATCCGGCGCCGGTCGTGCGCATCGGCGCGCAGCGCGGCGAAATACGCGGTCGCGCCTTCGAGCACGCGGCGGAATTCGAGGATGTCGTCGCGCAGCGCGGGGTGATCGGCGACCAGTTGCCCCCACGGCGACGCGATGCCGGCGCGCAACTGGTCCGTCACGTAGACGCCCGCGCCGCGCCGGCTCTGCAGCAGCCCGCGCGCGACGAGCCGCTGGGTCGCCTCGCGCACCGTATTGCGCGCAACCCCGTACTGCTGCGCGAGCACGCGCTCGGCCGGCAGGCGTGCACCGGCCGGCCACGTGCCGTCGAGCAGTGCCGTCTCGATCTTGCGCATCACCCCTTCGGTCCGGCCCCGTGCCGTCATCGCTGCCATCGTCGCGTCTCCCCGCTCAATGCGTGCCGCGCCGATTGGCCCAACCAATTTGAGCCGCAGCGCCGTCGCGGGAATTATGCAGCGAAATCGTCGTCCCGCATCCGCATGCCGGGCCGTCGCCACTGGAGCGAGACATGAACGAAAGGCAATACCCCGCCGCCGCCCCCGCGCACGTCTATCTGTTCGCGACCTGCCTGGTCGACCTGTTCGTCCCCGAAGCCGGGCTCGACGCGGTCCGCCTGCTGGAACGCGAAGGCCTGACCGTCCACTATCCGCGCGGCCAGAGCTGCTGCGGGCAGCCGGCCTACAGCAGCGGCAATCCCGACGAAGCGCGCCGCGTCGCGGCCGCGCAGCTCGACCTGTTCGCGCAAGCGTGGCCCGTGATCGTGCCCTCCGGCTCGTGCGCGGGGATGATCCGCCACCATTGGCCGGCGCTGTTCGCCGACGATCCCGTGTACGGCCCGCAAGCCCGCGCGATCGCGGAGCGGACCTATGAACTCGCCGAATTCCTCGTCCACGTGCTCGACGTGCGGCTCGACGCGGCAACGGCCGGCGCCGGGCCCGACGAACGCGTCGTGCTGCATACGTCGTGCGCGGCGCGGCGCGAGATGGGCACGCGCGGGCACGGCGTCGCGCTCGTCGACGCACTGCCGGGCGTGACACGGATCGAACACGAACGCGAATCCGAATGCTGCGGCTTCGGCGGCACGTTCTCGCTGAAGCATCCCGACATCTCCGGCGCGATGGTGCGCGACAAGGTCGCGTCGGCCTGCGCGACGGGCTGCGACCGGCTCGTGTCCGCCGACTGCGGCTGCCTGCTGAACATCGGCCACGCGGCGGCCAAGGCCGGCGCGCCGCTGCCGGTCGAACACCTCGCCAGCTTCCTGTGGCGGCGCACCGCGAACGCCCCGTCGCTGCGCGGAGACCAGCGATGAGCGCGCGCGACTCGATCCTCGCGCGGCTGCGCGCCGCCGCGCCGGGCGTCGCCGCAACGTCGGGCCGCACACTCGACGCACGCATCGACACGCATTACGACACGCGCCGCTCGCAGGCCGGGACCGCGCACGATCCGCACACGCTCGCCCGCACGATGCAGGCCGCGCTCGCCGCGTCGCACGCGGACGTCTGGTGCGCGACCGGCGACGCATGGCCCGCGCAGCTCGCCGCGCGGCTCGCCGAAGCCGGCGTGCGCCGGCTGCTGCTCGACCCGGCCCGCGCCGAATCCGCGGCGCTCGTCCGCGCGCTGCCCGACACGATCGCGCCCGTGCCGTTCGACCGGCCGATCGACGCGTGGAAGGCCGACCTGTTCGACACGATCGACGCGGGCTTCACCGTCGCGCGTTCGGGCATCGCGGCCACCGGCACCGTCGTGCTCGCCCCCGATGCCGGCACGCCGCGAACGGTGTCGCTGGTGCCGCCGCTGCATGTCGCGCTCGTCCATGCGAGCACGCTGCATTCCGACCTGCACGCGGCCGTGCATGCAGAGCACTGGCACGCCGGCATGCCGACCAACCTCGTGCTGGTGTCGGGCCCGTCGAAGACGTCCGACATCCAGCAGACGCTCGCCTATGGCGCACACGGCCCGCGCCGCCTGTGGGTCGTGATCGTCACCGATTCCGCCGCCCGGCCGGCTGCAACCGCCCGCGAGGACCTCCCGCAATGAGCGACCACACGCTGCAATTCGTCGCCCCCGGCGACTTCAAGGCCCGCGCGCGCGCCGCGCTCGACGATCCCGCATTGCGCCGGAGCTTTCGCGGCGCGATGGACTTCCTGCAGGGCAAGCGCGCGACGCAGTTCCCCGACGACGCCGAGCTGCAGCAGCTGCGCGATCTCGGCGAAGCGGTGCGGCAACACGCGCTCGCGCAACTGCCCGCGCTGCTCGAACGGCTGGAGACGAAGCTCACCGAAGCCGGCGTGCACGTGCACTGGGCCGAGACGGCCGCCGACGCGAACGCGATCGTGCTCGGCATCGCGCAGGCGAAGAAGGCGCGCCGCGTGATCAAGGGCAAGTCGATGGCGAGCGAGGAAATCGAGCTGAACCATTACCTCGCGGAGCACGGCGTCGACTGCATCGAATCCGACATGGGCGAGTTCATCGTGCAGCTCGCGGGCGAGAAGCCGTCGCATATCGTGATGCCGGCGATCCACAAGACGCGCGGCGACATCGCCGAACTGTTCGAGGCGCACATCCCCGGCACGCGTTACACGGAAGACGTCGACGAACTGATCCAGACCGGCCGGCGCGCCCTGCGGCGCGCGTTCGCCGATGCGGACATCGGCCTGTCCGGCGTGAACTTCGCGGCGGCCGACACCGGCACGCTGTGGCTCGTCGAGAACGAAGGCAACGGCCGCCTGTCGACGACGGTGCCCGACACGCACGTCGCGATCATGGGGATCGAGAAGGTCGTCGAGAAACTCGAGCACATCGTGCCGCTGTCGAGCCTGCTCACGCGCTCGGCCACCGGCCAGGCGATCACGACCTACTTCAACCTGATCTCGGGCCCGCGCCGCGACGGCGAACGCGACGGCCCGCGCGAGCTGCATCTCGTGCTGCTCGACAACGGCCGCACACAAGCCTATGCGGACGAACAGCTGCGCGCGACGCTGCAGTGCATCCGCTGCGGCGCGTGCATGAACCACTGCCCCGTCTACACGCGCATCGGCGGCCACGCGTACGGCACGACCTATCCGGGCCCGATCGGCAAGATCATCTCGCCGCACCTGCTCGGCCTCGACGCGACGGCCGACCTGCCGACCGCGTCGACGCTGTGCGGCGCATGCGGCGAGGTGTGCCCGGTGCGGATCCCGATCCCGCAACTGCTCGTGCGGCTGCGTACCGAGGCGAACCGCAAGCCCGACGAACCCGTCGCGCATCCGCTGCGCGGCCAGGGCGCGAACTACACCCGCGCGGAAGACCTCGTGTGGCGCTTCTGGTCGGGCGCGTTCGCGCATCCGCGCGCGTACCGCGCGTTCCGCTGGACCGCGACGCGCCTGCGTGCGCTGACACCCGCGAAACAGATGGGCTGGACGCAGCACCGCACGCCCCTCGAACCGGCACCGCGCAGCCTGTCCGACCTGCTGCGCGCACGCGGCCAGCCCGAGTAGCCCCCGCTTTACCCACCCATACCCATAGATAGACACAGATGGAGGAGACACCCATGCAGGTTTGGCACCAGATCTATACGCCGCTCGGCAGCCTCGGGCTGTCGGCGTTCGTCGCCGCAATCCCGATCATTTTCTTTTTCGCCGCGCTGGCCGCGCTGCGGCTCAAGGGGCACGTCGCCGCGGCGATCACGCTGCTGCTGTCGCTCGGCGTCGCGATCCTCGCATACGGGATGCCCGTGCCGCAGGCGCTCGCGGCGGCCGGTTTCGGCTTCGCATACGGCCTGTGGCCGATCGCGTGGATCATCGTCGCGGCCGTGTTCCTGTACAAGATCGTCGTGAAGACCGGCCAGTTCGACATCATCCGCGCGTCCGTGCTGTCGATCACCGACGACCAGCGCCTGCAGATGCTGCTGATCGGCTTCTCGTTCGGCGCGTTCCTCGAAGGCGCGGCCGGCTTCGGCGCACCCGTCGCGATCACGGCCGCGCTGCTTGTCGGGCTCGGCTTCAAGCCGCTGCACGCGGCTGGACTGTGTCTGATTGCAAACACCGCGCCGGTCGCGTTCGGTGCGATGGGGATCCCGATCATCGTCGCCGGACAGGTGACGGGCATCGACCCGTTCCATATCGGCGCGATGGCCGGCCGCCAGTTGCCGCTGCTGTCGCTCGCGGTGCCGTTCTGGCTCGTGTTCATGATGGACGGGCTGCGCGGCGTGCGGCAGACCTGGCCGGCCGCGCTCGTCGCGGGCGGCAGCTTCGCGGTGACGCAATACTTCACGTCGAACCACATCGGGCCCGAGCTGCCGGACATCACGTCGTCGCTCGTCAGCCTCGTCGCGCTCGCCGCGTTCCTGAAGGTCTGGCAGCCGCGCACCGCGAAGCAGGCGGCCGGCAGCGTCGTTGCGTCGGGCGGCGGCGCCGCGCTCGCGGGCTTCGGCGGCGCAGGTTCGCGCAACGGCTTCAGCGCGGGCACCAGCCGGCAGGCATCGCCGTACACGCTCGCGCAGACCGTGCGCGCATGGTCGCCGTTCCTGATCCTGACGGCCGTCGTCACCGTGTGGAGCATCGCGCCGTTCAAGGCGCTGTTCGCCGCCCACGGCGCGCTCGCGTCGACCGTGCTGAAATTCCACGTGGCGGGGCTCGACCAGCTCGTCGTGAAGACCGCACCGATCGCCGCGACGCCGAAGGCGCTCGACGCCGTGCTGAAGATCGATCTCGTGTCGGCGGTAGGCAGCGCGATCCTCGTGACCGCGCTGATCTCGATGGTGCTGCTGCGGATGAAGCCGCGCGACGCGCTCGTCACGTTCGGCGAGACGCTGAAGGAACTGACCCGCCCGATCCTGTCGATCGGCCTCGTGCTCGCATTCGCGTTCGTCGCGAACTATTCGGGGATGTCGTCGACGCTCGCGCTGATGCTGGCCGCGACCGGCGCCGCGTTCCCGTTCTTCTCGCCGTTCCTCGGCTGGCTCGGGGTGTTCCTGACGGGCTCGGACACGTCGTCGAATGCGCTGTTCTGCTCGCTGCAGCAGGCCACGGCCCATCAGCTCGGCGTACCCGAGACGCTCGCGGTGGCCGCGAACACGACGGGCGGCGTGACCGCGAAGATGATCTCGCCGCAGTCGATCGCGGTGGCCTGCGCGGCAACGGGCCTCGTCGGCAAGGAGTCGGAGCTGTTCCGCTTCACCGTGCGCCACAGCCTGCTGTTCGCGGTGATCGTCGGGGTGATCACGCTCGTGCAGGCGTACGTGTTGCCGGGGATGGTGCCGTAAGCAAGCGGCCGGCCGTTTTCCGGTCCCCCGAAAAACAAAAACCCCACGCCGCGAAGCGTGGGGTTTCGTTCATCCAGGGCGCCGGACGGAGCCGGCGCATCGGGCGGCGATCAGCTGCCCTTCGCGATGCGATCCTGGATGTGCTGCGCCCGGCTCGACGACGACGGGTGCGAGCTCATCATCGAGCTCTTGCCGCCATCGAGCTGCGCGAGCTTCTGGAATGCGGTGACGAGGCCCTTCTGGCTCATGTTCTTCTGCTTCATCAGGTCGAACGAGTAATCGTCGGCCGCGCTTTCCTGCGTCTGCGAGAACTGCGCGTTGATGAACTTCTCGGTGATGTCGCCGAGCTGCGAGCTCGTCAGCGCCGCCACGCCCGGCGATGCCGCGCCGGCCGCGGTGCGCGCCGCGCTGACCGCGTAGGCCGTCTGCATCGCCTTCTTCGAGTGACCCAGCGCAACGTGGCCCATTTCATGGCCGATCACGCCGCGCAGCTCGTCGTCGTTCATCATGTCCATCAGGCCGCTGTACACGCGCACGCAGCCGTTGCCCATCGCCCACGCGTTGACGTCCTTGGTCATGTAGACCTTGTAGTTGATCTTCTGGCCGTTCAGCGTCATGTCGCCGAAGCCCTTCATCACTTTCGTCAGACGCTTCGAGTACGCGCTGTTCGCCGGCGCGACCTTCGATTCCGCATCGCTCGACTTGCACGAATCGTTCGACAGCGCGGCGATGTCGGCATCCGACAACGTCGCTGCCTTGTACAGGCTCGTCCCCGCCGACGTCAGGCTGTTCGCGTCAAGGCTCTGTACCCCGCCGCACGCGCTCAACAGAAACGCCACGCCACACGCTGCCACCGCTTTCTTGAGTTGCATCCCGGATCCCTCGATAGTTTTATTTGGGAGCGGCGATTTTGCATAATCCGGCAGAAAATTACCAGATGTTTACATCGGATGACACGTTCATTACTCAGCGAACTGGAATGAAGCGGTGCGCCGGCGCGGGATTGACGACAAAAAACGGGGCAATCGCCGCGACCGGGCGACGATCGGCATCGAAATCGGGTGTGCTCAGGCCGTCTGATCGTGGCGTCGCGCCAGCCGCCGCGCGACCAGCATCGGCAGCCGCACCACGAAGCCGGTGAAAAGGCGCAGGTGCATCCACGCGAGCAGCGCGTTGTCGCGGCCGTAGTGGAAGTGCGAGACGCCGCCCTCGTGACGGCCGAAATAGCGCACCGGCGCGTCGATGCGGATCGGACGCACGCCGGCCCAGCACAGCCGCACGGCCGCCTCGGGATCGAAGTCGAAGCCGCGCATCCACGGCTGGCGGCGCATGATCGCGGCCAGCGGCGCGACCGGATACACGCGAAACCCGTACAGCGAATCGCCGATTCCCGCCCACAGCGTCTCGAGGTCGGCCCATGCGTTCGACAGCCGGCGGCCCTGCACGCGCAACTGCGGCGCGCTCGCATCGAACTTCGGCACGCCCAGCACCATTGCGTCGGGTGCGGCCTGCGACGCGGCCATGAACTCCGGAATCAGGTCGGCCGGATGCTGGCCGTCGGAATCCATCGTCAACACATGCGTGAAGCCGCTCGCGGCTGCCGCGTCGAGCCCGGCGAGCACCGCCGCGCCCTTGCCGCGGTTCTCGGGCAGCACGATCACGCGCAACCCCGGGTCGCGTTCGGCCATGGCCTGCAGCCGTTCGGCGCTGCCGTCGGTGCTGCCGTCGACGACGACCCATACCGGATTCCACTGCGCTCGCGCATTGCGCACGGTCGTGTCGACCTTGGTGCCCGGGTTGTAGCTCGGAATCAGGACGAGATGGGTGGACGAGGCGTGCTGCTTGGACATGGAAACGGCCGATTGCGAAGACGGGGATCCTGACAAAAGTGTATGACTTGCCGGCGAACGCCGGCAGGCTTCGTCGACGCCGTCCGAATGCGGAGCCGGTTGCCGGATCGTGAGGCTCTCGCGCTTCATGACAGCCACGCCTCCTCATGACCCGCGCTGGCCTCGATCTCGACCAGCAGGTCGTCGCGACACACGTCTGCATGGACGACGAGCGGCCGCACGCCGGGGCCGGCCGCGTCGCGCAGCACCTGCCCGATCGCGGCCAGCGCCGCGGCATCGCCGGCGTCGCGCACGTAGACGCGATAGCTCAGGTCGGCGAGCGTGAACGGGCCGTGCCCCTGGCGCGCGGCCTGCTCGAGCACGGCCGCGAGGTTCGCGACCGTCTCGCGCGTTTGCGCGACGACGTCGCCGAGATGCACGGTGCGATGCCCGACGATGCTCGCGGTGCCCGACACGAACAGCACCGGCGCGCCATCGTCCGCCGGCCATGCGGCTGCGCGCGCGAACGTCGGTGCCCGCGGGCCGTACTGAGCCGGATAGTGATACGCGCTCACCTGGCGCGGGTTCTCGACCGGATCGGCCGGCGTGCGGCTCGCGAGGAAATGGATCGCGAGCGGCGCGGCGGGCGATGCATCGCCCGCGACCGGCACGATCGAACCGAGCGCGCACGCGGCCGGCACGCCGCCCGTCAGCGCGCGGCGGCACGCGTCGAACGCATGCTGGCGGCCGATATTGAACTGACGATAGCGCTCGATCCCGAACTGCACCGCATTGATCGCCGGCACCGTATTCCAGATGCGCAGCGGATGCGGCATGCCGAGCGAATCGAGCACGTCGAACAGCGCGCGGTACGCATCGTGCGTCGCGCGTTCGAGCGGCGTGCCGCCGTCGCGATGCGCGTCGGGCGTGTCGTGCTCGTGCACGACGATGCTGCCGAACACGAGACCCGCCGTTTCGCTGTAGCGATAGTGCAGCGCGCCGTGTCGTTCGCTGCGCAGGTCGCGCGCATGGCATTGCCAGATTTCGCAGACGGCGTCGTCCGGCGCGATGCCGGCGCCGAGCAGCGCCATCGGCACCGGCGCGACCGGCAGGTCGGGCACGACTTCGGCCAGCATCCGCGCCGCCGCGTCCGCGTGCGAGCCGGTTCGGGATGCGCGCTGCAGCTCGCCCGCGCCGATGCACACCGCGCCCAGTGCGCCGGGCAACACGCGGTCGAATCCGTCGCCACGGCCGCGTGCATCGTGCAGCAACGCGGCGAGCCGGGCATGGCTCATCCGGACGAGCCGCAGCGCGCGGCCCTCGTCGTGCGCGAGCGGCACGCCCGGTCGCGATGCGGCCGGCCCGGCCGCCTGCCCGCGCGCGAACGGCGCAGCAGAGGACGACAGGGAACACGGGCGCCGTTCGGCGTCGACTGGATGCACGGACACTTCGATTTCCTCACTATGCGGCGCTGGCCGCGCAACCTCGCGGCATACGCTGCGTTGCGTCATGCCGCGTTGCATTACGTCACGCCGACGCCGCGCGCCTCGTCATGCGAGCCCGCCGTTGACGGACAGCACCTGCCCCGTCACATAGGCCGCGGCGTCGGACACCAGGTACGCGACCATCGCCGCGACTTCGTCGGGCCGGCCCGCGCGCTGCGCGGGCACGAGCTGCTTGATGCGTTCGGCGGGAAACGCCTGTTCGGCCATCGGCGATTCGATGATGCCGGGCGCGACCGCATTCACGGTGATGCCGCGCGACGCGAGCTCCAGCGACAGCGACTTCGTCGCGCCGATCAGCCCCGCCTTCGCGGCCGCGTAGTTGACCTGCCCGCGATTGCCGGTCACGCCGGCCACCGACGCGATGTTGACGATCCGTCCGCGCCGCGTGCGGATCATCGGCAGCAACAGCGGCTGCGTGACGTTGAAGAAGCCGTTGAGCGTCACATCGATCACGCTGTGCCACTGCCGGCGCGACATGCCGGCCATCGGCGCATCGTCGTGAATGCCCGCGTTGTTGACGAGGATCTGCACCGGCGCATCGTCGGCCAGCGGCGCCAGCGCGGCGAGCGTCGCATCGGCGTCGGTCACGTCGAACGCGATCGCGCGCGCGGTGCCGCCGGCCGCGACGATCTGCTGCGCGACCGCTTCCGCCTGCGCGAGATGGCGGTTCGCATGCACCCACACTTCATGGCCGGCCTGCGCGAGCGCCGTGCAGATCGCCTGCCCGAGTGCGCCGCTGCCGCCCGTCACGAGCGCCCGCATCGAATAGCTCCGTTCATCGCGTTTCACCTCGATCGACGCGGCCGCGTATCGTCTGCCGATCGCGGCCGCGTGCCGTCCTCATCTGCGCGCCGCGCCCGTGCGCGACGCCGTCACTTCGTGCGGTGCGCGGCGACGTACGCAGCCAGTGCACCGAGCGTCGCGAAGATCTTCTGGTTGTCCGGATTGTCCGAACGCAGCTCGAAGCCGAATTTCTTCGAGATCAGCAGCGCGATTTCCAGGATGTCGATGGAGTCGAGCCCGAAACCCTCGCCGTACAGCGGGGTGTCGGCCGTCACTGTTTCGAGCGGGACGTCTTCGAGATTCAGTTCGCCGATGATCAGCGTGGCGAGCTCTTGTTCCAGTGCGTTCATCATGCGTGCGGGCAGGCGGCCCGTGGCAGCGGAAGGCGCCCGGAAACGGCAATCGCCATGCACGCCCGGCGCGTGCGAATCTCCGTCCCTCCGGCGTCTGCCGGCTTCCCCGCCTGCGTTTTTTGGGGATCGTTTGTAAAAGTTACGCGGATTCTAGACGAACGGGTATCGGGCCGTATACCGCCAATGGTTACAGACTGGCGGGCCGGCGCGGCGCCCCGTTGCGGGA
Organism: Burkholderia cepacia ATCC 25416; assembly: GCF_001411495.1. NCBI lineage: Bacteria > Pseudomonadati > Pseudomonadota > Betaproteobacteria > Burkholderiales > Burkholderiaceae > Burkholderia > Burkholderia cepacia. Next base: position 359,889 of record NZ_CP012981.1, read on the forward strand.
CCCGAATGCACCAGATGCTTGAGCCGCTTTGGATGGAAATGGACCGACCCCGCGAAACCGTTCGTCCGGCGCCATACAATCGGTTACAAAACCCGTTCGCGCCCGCTCCGAACACGCGGTGCCGCGGCCCTAAAATGAGCGTGCCCGACCACCGGCCCGGACCCGTCCCGGCCGCCTTTCATCTGATGTTTGACGGCCCGACCCTCGCGTCCGGCCACGATCCGCCCGATGTCGCCAGTCATGCCGCGCCCGTCCTTCCGCTCCGTTCCGGTTCGCCCGTCCTTCCGCCGCCGCCCGGCCGCCGGTGACGAGTACCCGCGCCGTGCGCACGGAGGCCGCCGATGAGCCGGCTGCTGCCTGTCGCACGCGGCATCGCCGCGGTCGGCGCCGTCGCGGCATACCAGGCCGGCGCGCACTACGCGGCCGCGACGCCCGGCGCGCACGGCCTCGGCCTCGCGATGGCGCTCGTGCCGCCGCTGCTGCTCGCGCTGGGCGCGGCGCTGCGCTCGCCGCACCGCATCGGGTTCGTGTCCGCATGGCTGCTTGCCGCCGCCGCGCTGTGGGCCGCGCGCGTGCCGCTCGCGCGGCACTTCGAATGGGGCCTGTACCTGGAACACGCGAGTTTCAACCTCGCGATGGCGCTGCTGTTCGGCCGTACGCTCGCGGCCGGCAAGGTGCCGCTGTGCACGCATTTCGCGACGATGATCCACGGCGCGATCACGCCGGCCGTCGCGCACTACACGCGGCAGATCACGCTCGCGTGGACGCTGTTCTTCGTCGCGATCGCCGCCGTGTCGACGCTGCTGTTCGCGACCGCGCCGATCGTCACGTGGTCGACGTTCGCGAACTACCTGTCGCTGCCGCTCGTCGCCGTGATGTTCGCGGCCGAGCATGCGTGCCGACGCTTCGCCCTGCCGCACGAACCGCGGCCGCGCATGGTCGACGCGGTGCGCGCGTATCGCGCGACGACACACGCGTCGCAGGCATCACGATGAATTCACGGCCGGCGCGGCGCCGCAACGCGGCCGCGCCGGCCTTCGCTCCTGTTTCGACCGATCTATGCCGACTCACCCGCTGGTTTTCCATTCGTCGCCCGACCAGACGATCGCCTGGCGCGACGGCGCGCCCGTCACCGTGCGCACGTTCGTCGCCGACGTCGCGCGCGTGGCCGCCGCGCTGCCCGCCGGCGCGCACGTGTTCAACGTATGCCGCGACCGCTACCGCTTCGCGGTCAGCCTGTGCGCCGCGCTCGTTGCCGGCAAGGTCAGCCTGCTGCCGTCGACGCATACGCCGGAAATGGTCCGCCAGCTCGCGTCGTTCGCACCCGACGCGTTCTGCCTGCACGACGCGCCCGACTGCACGATCGACCTGCCGCGCTTCGCGTACCCCGATGCCGCCCCCGGCGCGCTCGCGGACGATGCGCCGTTCGCCGTGCCGCAGATCGATGCGGCGCGGATCATGGCCTACGTGTTCACGTCCGGCTCGACCGGCGCGCCGGTGCCGCACCGCAAGACCTGGGGCTTCCTGGTCGGCTGCGTGCGCGCGGCGGCCGACCGCCTCGGGCTGCTCGACGGCCACGCGGCCACGCTGATCGGCACGGTACCCGCGCAGCACATGTACGGCTTCGAGTCGACGGTGCTGCTCGCGCTGATCGGCGGCCTCGCGTTCAGCAACCGCCAGCCGTTCTACCCGGTCGACATTCGGGACGAACTCGATACGATCCCGCAACCGCGCGTGCTCGTCACGTCGCCGATCCACCTGCGTGCGTTGCTCGCCGCCGGCCATGCGCTGCCGCGCGCGGCGCTCGTGCTGTCGGCCACCGCGCCGCTGTCGGAAAAGCTCGCGTGCGAAGCCGAGGCCGCGCTCGACGCGCCGCTCGTCGAGATCTACGGCAGCACCGAAACCGGCCAGATCGCCACCCGCCGCACGTCGCAGGGCGCGGCATGGGAACTGTTCCCGGACATCCGCCTCGACGCGCGCGCCGAACCGGACGACGACAGCGGCCCGACCGTGTGGGTGTCGGGCGGACATGTGGAGGCACCCGTGCCGATGGGCGATGCACTCGAACTGCTCGGCGACGGCCGGTTCCTGCTGCACGGCCGCAAGGCCGACCTCGTCAACATCGCCGGCAAGCGCACGTCGCTCGCGTACCTGAACCATCAGCTCAACGCGATTCCGCAGGTGCTCGACGGCGTATTCTTCATGCCCGACGAAGCCGCGGCGGCACACGACGACACCCGCCTCGAGCCGGTCACGCGCCTCGTCGCGCTCGTCGTCGCGCCGACGCTCACGGCAGCCGGTCTGCAGCGCGCGCTGCGCGAGCGGATCGATCCCGCGTTCATGCCGCGCCCGCTCGTGTTCGTCGACGCACTGCCGCGCAACGAAACCGGCAAGCTGCCGCGCGACGTACTCGCCGCACTCGTTGCGCAACATGCGCGCCCCGTGCCCGTGCCCGATCCGGCCGGCACGCCCGCACTCGGGTTCACGATCCCCGCCGATCACCCGGCACTGCCCGGCCACTTCCCCGGCCATCCGGTCGTGCCGGGCGTCGTGCTGCTCGATCACGCGATCCATGCGCTCGGCACCGCGCTGAACCGCCCGCTGCACGCGTGGCGGCTCGGGGCCGCGAAATTCCTGAGCCCGGTCGCGCCCGGCGAGCCGCTCGATCTCGCGTACGACGCCGCGGCCGGCGGTGCGATCCGCTTCACGCTGCGCGCCGGGGCGCGCGACGTCGCGAGCGGCGTGCTGTCCGCGCCGCCGGCCGCGCAGGACGGCGCGCAGCCATGAAGCGCACCGCGTGGGCCGAACGCCAGGAGCGCAGCAACGCGGGCTTGCTGCGCGCGATGACGTGGATCTCGCTGCGCTTCGGCCGGCAGCGCGCGCGCGTCGTGCTGCACCTGATCGCGACGTATTTCGTGCTGTTTTCGCCGGTCGCGTGCGCGGCGTCGCGCGACTACCTGCGCCGCGTGCTCGGCCGCCCCGCGCGCTGGCGCGACGTGTACCGGCACGTGTTCACGTTCGCGGCGACGATCCACGACCGCATCTACCTGATGAACGGGCGCTTCGACCTGTTCGACATCCGGCTGCACGGCGAGACGCTGGTAGACGAAGCGCTCGCGGGCGGACGCGGCGCGTTCCTGATGGGTGCGCATCTCGGCAGCTTCGAGGTCGTGCGCGCGATCGGCCGCACGCACCCGGACCTGCGCGTCGTCGTGACGATGTACGAGAAGAACGCGCGCAAGATCAACGCGACGCTCGCCGCGGTGAATCCCGCCGCGCAGCCGGAAGTGATTCCGCTCGGGCAAGTCGACTCGATGCTGAAGGTGCGCGAGCGCCTCGACGCGAACTGCATGGTCGGCATGCTCGCCGACCGCACGCTGCTCGACGACGCGGCCGCGTCGCTGCGGCGGCTGCCGCTGCTCGGCGCGCCGGCCGCGTTCCCGCTCGGGCCGCTCTACATGGCCGCGATGCTGCGGCGCCCGGTGATCTTCATGACGGGCCTCTATCGCGACGGCAACCGTTACGACGTGCACTTCGAGACGCTCGCCGATTTCTCCGACGTGCGGCGCGACGCGCGCGCGGCGGCCGTCGACGCGGCACTCGCGCGCTACGTCGCACTGCTCGACAGGTACTGTCGCTCGGCACCGTACAACTGGTTCAACTATTTCGACTTCTGGCACGGCGGCGATGCCGCGACCGCGGCCGCGCGCGGCGACGCCGCGTGCGCCGGTGCCGGCCTGTCCGCCACGAGGGATTCCGACGCATGACCGCCGTTCGCCGCCTGCCCACGCTCACGCCCGCCCTGCGTCGCGCCGTCCGCACGCTGGCCGCCGCCATCGCCGTCGCCGCAAGCACCGCCGCGATCGCGCTGGCCGCCGCGCCCGCGCGGGCGGCCGACGCGGCGCCGGCGTGGACCCTCGACCGGCTGATGTCGACGCTCGCGCAGCACAAGTCGGGGCGCGCGACGTTCACCGAGACGAAGTACCTGTCGATCGCGACGCAGCCGGTCGAATCGTCCGGCGAACTCGTGTTCGTCGCGCCGGACCATCTCGAGAAGCACACGCTGAGCCCGAAGCCCGAACACCTCGTCGTCGACGGCGACATGCTCACCGTCGAGCGCAACAGCCGCAAGTACACGCTCGCGCTCGCGCGCTATCCGGAACTCGGCGCGTTCATCGACAGCATCCGCGCGACGCTCGCCGGCAACCGCTTCGCGCTCGAACAGGTCTACAAGGTCGCACTCGCCGGGCGCGGCGACGACTGGACGCTGACGCTCACGCCGCTCGACTCGCGGATGCTGAAGGTCGTCAGCACGATCACGCTCGACGGCACGCGCGACCTGTTGCGCAGCGTCGCGATCCGGCAGGCCGACGGCGACCGTTCGGTGATGCGCCTGCAACCCGTTCCGGCGAACCCGAACTGATGGACGAACGCACCCGGCCCCCATCTTCGCCGGTCGCCCGCCGCCTGCACGCGCTGCGGCAGCGCGCGGTGCTCGTGTGGCTGCTCGCGCTCGTCGCGTGCGGCATCGCGATCGGGCGCGCGCACTTCACGGCCGACCTGTCCGCGTTCCTGCCGAGTTCGCCGAGCGCCGGGCAGCGCGTGCTCGTCGACCAGTTGCGCGCCGGCATCGTGTCGCGGCTGATCCTCGTCGCGATCGACGGCGGCGATGCAGCCACGCGCGCCGCGCTGTCGCGGCGCGTGGCCGGCACGCTGCGCGCCGATCCGCAGTTCGCGGCGGTCCACAACGGCGAAGCGGCGAACGACGCGCGCGACCGGCAGTTCATCTTCGATCACCGCTATCTGCTGAGCCCGGCCGTCACGCCGCAGCGCTTCAGCGCCGACGGCCTGCACCAGGCGCTCGGCGACAGCCTCGACCTGCTGAGCTCGTCGGCCGGCCTCGTGGCCAAGGCGCTGCTGCCGCGCGACCCGACCGGCGAAGTTGCCACGCTCGTCGACCAGCTCGACGGCGCGGCGCAACCGGCGAGCCGCGACGGCGTGTGGGCGTCGCGCGACGGCACCCGCGCGGTACTCGTCGTGCAGACGGCCGCCGCCGGTTCCGATACCGATGCCCAGGCCCGCGCGATCGACGCGGTGCGCCGCGCGTTCGCCGCCGCGAAGCAGACCGCAAAGCAGGCCTCGAAGCAGGCCATGCCGAACGCCGCCGCCGCCACGCTCGCGATGACGGGCCCCGGCGTGTTCTCGGTCGACACGCGCGACACGATCCGGCACGACGTCGAAAGGCTGTCGACGGCGAGCGTCATGCTGATCGTCGCGTTGCTGCTGACGCTGTACCGTTCACCGCGCACGCTCGCGCTCGGCTTGCTGCCGGTGCTGACGGGCGTCGCGGCGGGAATCGCGGCGGTCAGCGTCGCGTTCGGCACGGTCCACGGGCTGACGCTCGGTTTCGGTACGACGCTGATCGGCGAAGCCGTCGACTATTCGATCTACCTGTTCGTGCAATCGGCGCAGGCCGGCACGCGCGGCGCGGCGCGACCGGCCGATGCGACGCGCGCCTGGGTCGCCGCGTACTGGCCGACGATCCGGCTCGGCGTGCTGACGTCCGTGTGCGGTTTCGCGTCGATGCTGTTCTCCGGGTTCCCCGGCCTCGTGCAGCTCGGGCTGTATTCGATCGTCGGGCTGACGGCCGCCGCGCTCGTCACGCGCTTCGTGCTGCCGCACCTGCGCGGCGAGCATGTCGCGATCCGCGACGTGTCGCGCATCGGCGCCGTGCTCGCGCGCGCGGCCGACGCCGCGCCGCGGCTGCGCTGGCCGCTCGCCGTGCTGGTGATCGCCGCGGGCGCGACGCTCGTGCTGCATCGCGACGGCCTGTGGAGCCGCGAACTCGCCGCGCTGAGCCCCGTGCCCGCGCAAGCGCAGGCGCTCGACGCACGGCTGCGGGCCGATGTCGGCGCGCCCGACGTGCGCTACCTCGTCGTGATTGCCGCGCCGACCGAACAGGCCGCGCTCGAACGCGCGGAACGGGTCGCCGCGCAGTTGCAGCCGCTCGTCGACCGGGGCGCGCTCGCGGGTTTCGAAACCCCCGCGCGCTTCCTGCCGAGCGACGCCGCGCAGCGCGCGCGCCTCGCGAGCCTGCCGGATGCCGATGTGCTCGCCGCGCGGATGCGCGATGCCGTCGCGAACCAGCCGATCGCGGTCAGGCCCGACCTGTTCGCACCGTTCATCGCCGACGTCGAAGCCGCGCGCCACGCGCGGCTGCTGACGCGCGCGGACCTGCGCGGCACGTCGATGGCGCTCGCCGTCGATGCGCTGCTGACCGAACGCGACGGCCGCTGGAGCGCGATGCTGCCGCTGCGCGCGCCGGACGCCGCCCGCACCGCGCAACCGGCATCGAGTCTCGATGCGACACCGATCCGCGCGGCCGTCGCGCGCGCGGGCGTGCCCGATGCGCTGTTCGTCGACATGAAAGCCGAAGCCGATCGCCTGTACGTGAGCTACGTGCACGAGGACATCCGGCTGTCGCTCGCGGGTTTCGCCGCGATCGCCGTGCTGCTGCTGATCGCCCTGCGCTCGCCGCGCCGTGCCGTGCGCGCACTCGCCCCGCTCGTCGCGGCCGTGCTGGTCGTGACGGCCGGCTTCGCGCTCGCCGGCGTGCCGCTGACGATCCTGCACCTCGTCGGGATGCTGCTGATCGTCGCGGTCGGCTCGAACTACGCGCTGTTCTTCTGCAAGCGCGACGACGCGCAACCCGTCACGCCCCGCACGCTCGTATCGCTGCTGATCGCGAACCTCGCGACGGTCGCCGGCTTCGGGCTGCTGGCGCTGTCGCGCGTGCCGCTGCTCGAGACCTTCGGGCTGACCGTCGGCCCCGGCGCGATGCTCGCGCTCGCGTTCGCGGCGATCCTCGCGCCGCGCGCGGCCGCGGCCGCGGCCGGCAACCGTCATCAAGGAAGCCGCGCATGAATGCACCGTCGTCCATTCCGCACCGACAGCCCGGCGATGCGCGCCGCTGGCAGCCCACGCCGCTGATCGCGGGCACCGCCGCGCTGCACGCGGGCGCGGCAGCCGCCGTCGTCGCGCAGCCGGCCGTGTGGCCGTGGGCGGTCGGCGGCGTGGTCGCGTCGCATCTCGCGCTGACCGCCGCCGGCCTGTGGCCGCGCAGCGCACTGCTCGGGCCGAACTGGACGCGCCTGCCGCCCGGCGCCGGCCGCCGCATCGCATTGACGATCGACGACGGCCCGGACCCCGACGTCACGCCGCGCGTGCTCGACCTGCTCGACCGTTACGACGCGCGCGCGACGTTCTTCTGCATCGGCGATCTCGCGCGCCGTCATCCGCGCTGGATCGAGGCGATCGTCGCGCGCGGTCACGCGATCGAAAACCACAGCCAGCGGCACCGGCATACGTTCTCGCTGTCGGGGCCCGCCGCGCTGCGGCGCGAGATCGCCGCCGCGCAACGGACGCTGACCGAGATCGCCGGTACGCGCCCGCTGTTCTTCCGCGCGCCGGCCGGCCTGCGCAATCCGTTCCTCGAACCGGTGCTGTGCGAGCTCGGCCTGCAGCTGGCGAGCTGGACGCGGCGCGGTTTCGACACGCGCGAGCACGATGCCGCGACCGTCACGCGCCGCCTGCTGCACGGTCTCGCGCCGCGCGACATCCTGCTCGTGCACGACGGCCACGCGGCGCGCGACGCGCGCGGCGAACCGGTCGTGCTCGACGTGCTGCAAGCGGTGCTGCGCGCGGCCGCCGACGCGCAGCTGCACTGGGTCACGCTGCGCGCGGCGCTCGCGCCCGAACCGCCGGCCGGGCCGCGCGAGCCGACCGGTTCGGCCCCCCCGTTTGATAAAATCTGACCTCGAGCGGCGCGCCTGCCAGCCCTGCTGCGGCGCCCGTTCCGGCCACCGGATGCGACCCTCGTGAAACCTCTCCTGCTCTCGCACTTCACCGCCACCAGCTGCATCGGCCGCGGCCTCGACGCGACCCTCGATGCACTGCGCCACGCGCGCGGCGGGCTCACGCCCTGCGACTTCGAGCGTGCGGATCTCGACACGTGGATCGGCGCGGTGGACGGCGTCGACGCGCAGCCCGTGCGCGCCGACCTCGCCGACTTCGAGTGCCGCAACAACCGCCTCGCGCAGCTCGGCCTCATGCAGGACGACTTCGACGTACGCGTCGCGGCGGCCGTCGCGCGCCATGGCGCGGCGCGCGTCGGCGTGTTCGTCGGCACGAGCACGGCCGGCATCCTCGAGACCGAGCACGCATACCAGCGCCGCGACCCGGCGAGCGGCGCACTGCCCGCCGACTTCCGCTACGCCCACACGCACAACCCGTATTCGCCGGCCGCGTTCGTGCGCGCGTTTTTCGCGCTGCGCGGGCCGGCGATGGCGATCTCGTCCGCATGCTCGTCCGGCGCGAAAGTGTTCGGCTCCGCGCGCCGCATGATCGAGGCGGGATTGATCGATGCGGCCGTCGTCGGCGGCGTCGATTCGCTGTGCCTGACGACGCTGTACGGCTTCAATTCGCTCGAACTGCTGTCGCGCCGGCCGTGCCGTCCGTTCGACGTCGCGCGCGACGGCATCTCGATCGGCGAGGCCGCCGCGTTCGCGCTCGTCGAACGCGTGCCCGACCCGCCCGCCCCGCTCGACGCCGATGCGATCCTGCTGCTCGGCATCGGCGAATCGAGCGACGCGCATCACATGTCGTCGCCGCATCCGGACGGGCTCGGCGCGCGCGTCGCCATCGAGCAGGCGCTTGCATCCGCCGGCCTCGGCGCGAACGACATCGACTACGTGAACCTGCACGGCACCGCGACGCCGAGCAACGACGCGGCCGAAAGCCGCGCGATCGGCGCGCTGTTCGCCGGCACGCCGTGCAGCTCGACGAAGGGCGCGACCGGCCATACGCTCGGCGCGGCGGGCGCGCTCGAGGCGGTCGTCGCCGCGCTCGCGCTGCGCGAACAGTTCGTGCCGGCCGGCGTCAACACGACGCAGCCCGACCCGACACTCGTCGCCGACTACGTGCTCGCGAGCCGCGATGCGCGCGTGCGCGCCGTCCTCTCCAATTCGTTCGGCTTCGGCGGCACGAATTGCAGCCTGATCCTCGGCCGCGCCGACCACGTACGCCGTTGAGGCCCGCCATGACACTGACCGCCTTCATCGAAAGCATCGGCCTCGTCGGCCCGGGATTGAGCGGCTGGCCGCACGCGGCCGACGTGCTCGCGGGCCGCGCGCCGTATGCGCCCGCCCGCACCGAGCTGCCGCCGCCGGCCGGCCTGCCGTCGGCCGAGCGGCGCCGCACGGGCCCCGTCGTGCGCACGGCGCTCGCGGTCGGCCACGAAGCGGTGGCCGCGAGCGCACGCGACGCCGCGACGCTCGCGACCGTGTTCAGCGCATCGGGCGGCGACGGCCAGAACTGCCACGCGATCTGCGAAACCCTCGCCGGCGACGATCGCCAGTTGTCGCCGACCCGCTTCCACAACTCCGTGCACAACGCGCCGGCCGGCTACTGGAGCATCGCGACCCGCGCGATGGCGACGTCGAACGTGCTGTGCGCGCACGACGGCAGCTTTGCCGCCGGGCTGCTCGAGAGCCTGTGCCAGGTCGTCGTCGATCGCGTGCCGACGCTGCTGATCGCGTACGACACCGACTATCCGGAACCGCTGCGCGCGGTGCGGCCGATCGACGATGCGTTCGGCGTCGCGCTCGTGCTCGCGCCGGAAGCAAGCGAACACGCGCTCGCCCGCATCGACGTGCAACTCACCGACACCCCCGCCGCGACGCTCGCGCACGCCGGGCTCGACGCGCTGCGCGCCGGCAATCCGGCCGCGCGCGTGCTGCCGCTGCTCGAGGCGCTCGCCGCGCGGCGTTCGACACGCGTCGTGCTCGACTACCTGGCCGATACACGCGTGCAGGTCGACGTCGCGATGCCGGATACGTTCGCGGAGCGTGCGTGATGACCGCGACGATCCCGCTCGCGCCGCCGCTCGACCACGCGTGGATCGCCGCGCACATTCCGCACGACGGCGCGATGTGCGTGCTCGATACGGTCGATGCGTGGGATGCCGCCCGCATCCGCTGCACCGCGACGAGCCACCGCGATCCGCACAACCCGCTGCGCGCGCACGGCCGGCTCGCGTCCGTCTGCGGGATCGAATACGCGGCGCAGGCGATGGCCGTGCACGGCGCGTTGCTCGGTGCGCACGAAGCGCGCCCGCGCGTCGGTTATCTGGCGAGCGTGCGCAACGTCGACGCGTTCGTCGAGCGGCTCGACACGTTCGCGCAGCCGCTCGTCGTCGAAGCGGAACGCGTGAGCGGCGACGCCCGCTCGGTGCTGTACGGCTTCGCGCTGCGCTGCGGCGAGCGCGTGCTGCTGTCCGGCCGCGCCGCGGTGATGCTCGACGCATCGGCGGCCGGCGTGTTTCGCCCGGCGCCCGCCGGCGATGCGAATCCTCGCTGAAGAGGCTTGTTCAACGGAAGGAAACCAGGTCGTGAAAGTTCGTCAGTTCATTGGTACCGCGCTCGTTCTGGCGCTGATCAGCCCGATCGCGCACGCGGACATGTCGGAAGTGAAGCAGGACATCAAGCGCGATTCGAAGGAAGCCGCGCACAAGACCGGCGAGGCGGCCCGCAGCTTCGGCCACGCGACCGCGAGTGCGGCGAAGGCGGTCGGGCACGGCGTCGCGCATGCGTCGCGCGAAGGCTGGGATGCCACCAAGCGCACGACGAAGCGGATCTTCCACAAGAACGGCTCCGGCGAGTCGGGTGGAAAGAGCGAAAAGAGCGATTGAGCGATTGACGACGGACATCGCGCGCACCGCCTCGCGGCATGCGCGCGATGCGTGGCCGCGCGTCGACGGTGACGCGTGACTGCCGCCATGCCGCTGCCGTCAACGCGCGCCGCGCATGCGGCGTGCCGGCCTGGCCCGCACGCGCGCGAAACACTTGCCGTAAGCGACGAGCCAGCAATCGCGATGATCGAAGTTCCGCAGCAGCCGCGCGCGGCGCCGCTCGAGCCAGAAGAGCGAGATCGCCATCGCCAGCGCGACGGCCAGTGCCGCGCCGCCGATCGCGAGTCCCATCCAGGTGTCGCTCATGCCTTCTCCGGAATGCGGGGCCGCACCGGCACACCTGCGCCGCTGCGGCACTGGAACCAGCGGAACACGGCCCGGCACGTGCATGCACGCCGTCCGGGCCGCCGTGCGTCAGTGCATGTGCTGGCCGCCGTTGATCGCGATGTTGGAGCCCGTCACGAAGCCGGCCTCCTCCGAGCACAGGTAAGCGACCAGCGCCGCGACTTCCTCGGGCTTGCCGAGCCGGCCCGCCGGAATCTGCGGGAGGATCTTCGAGTCGAGGATGTCCTGCGGGATCGCCGTGACCATCTTCGTCGCGAGGTAGCCCGGCGACACGGTGTTCACCGTCACGCCCTTGCGCGCGATCTCGAGCGCGAGCGATTTCGTGAAGCCGTGCATGCCGGCCTTCGCGGCCGCGTAGTTGGTCTGGCCGACCGAACCCTTCGAGCCGTTCACCGACGAGATGTTGACGATACGGCCCCAGCCGCGCTCGACCATGCTTTCGCAGACCGGCTTCGTCATGTTGAACACGGAATCGAGGTTCGTGCGGATCACCGCGTCCCAGTTGACCTTGTCGAGCTTGCGCAGCGTCATGTCGCGCGTGATGCCCGCGTTGTTCACGAGAATGTCGACCGGGCCGACGTCCCGGGCGATCTTCTCGATGCATTGCTGGCACGAATCGTGGTCGGCCACGTCCACCGGATACGCGAGGAACTCGCGGCCGGCCGCATGCATCTCGGTCAGCCAGCGGTCCGCGCCGGTGTTGCTCGGCGAATACGTGACGACTACCCGGTGGCCCGCGTCGTTCAACCTGATGCTGACCGCTTCGCCGAGGCCGCCCATTCCACCAGTCACAACTGCAATTCGCTTAGTCATCCTGTAAATTACCGACAAAAAAGTAATCGATGAAAGCGGGGCGACGGCATCGCACATGCTGCCGCCCCACCGCTTCGATGCGCAGCCGCCCGCGTCGCGGGCACGGCACGCACCGGCACCTCGCGCTTGTTATTGGCCACTTGTCGTGCGCGAAAACCGCTTCACCCGCGTGCGGCGCTCACCGGCGCCGCAGCGGGACGAATCGTCAGGCCCCGCTCAGGCGCGCTCGACCGCGAGCGCGACGCCCATCCCGCCGCCGATGCACAGCGACGCCAGCCCGCGCTTCGCGTCGCGCTTGGCCATCTCGTGCAGCAGCGTCACCAGGATCCGGCAGCCCGACGCGCCGATCGGGTGACCGATCGCAATCGCCCCGCCGTTCACGTTCACCTTCGACGTGTCCCAGCCCATCTGCTGGTGCACCGCCAGCGCCTGCGCCGCGAACGCCTCGTTGATCTCCATCAGGTCCAGGTCGCCCGGCGTCCAGCCCGCGCGCTCCAGGCACCGGCGCGATGCCGGCACCGGGCCCATCCCCATCACGCTCGGATCGACGCCCGCGTTCGCGTAGGCCTTGATCTTCGCCAGCGGCGTCAGACCCAGCGCCGCCGCCTTCTGCGCCGACATCACCAGCACCGCCGCCGCGCCGTCGTTCAGCCCCGACGCGTTCGCCGCCGTCACCGAGCCGTCCTTCGAGAACGCCGGCTTCAGCCCGGCCAGCGACTCCGCCGTCACGCCGTGACGCACGAACTCGTCGGTCGCGAACTGCAGCGGCTCGCCCTTGCGTTGCGGGATCGACACCGGCACGATCTCGTCGTCGAAGCGGCCGGCCTTCTGCGCGGCTTCCGCCTTGTTCTGCGACAGCGCCGCGAATGCGTCCTGCTCTTCGCGCGTGATCCCGTATTCCTTCGCGACGTTCTCCGCCGTGATGCCCATGTGGTACTGGTTGTACACATCCCACAGGCCGTCGACGATCATCGTGTCGACCAGCTTCGCATCGCCCATCCGGAAGCCGTCACGCGAGCCCGGCAGCACGTGCGGCGACGCGCTCATGTTCTCCTGGCCGCCCGCGATCACGATGTCCGCGTCGCCCGCGACGATCGCGTTTGCTGCCAGCATCACGGCCTTCAGGCCCGAGCCGCACACCTTGTTGATCGTCATCCCCGGCACGGCCGTCGGCAGCCCGGCCTTGATCAGCGACTGCCGCGCCGGGTTCTGGCCCGAGCCGGCCGTCAGCACCTGGCCCATGATCACTTCGCTCACCTGCTCGGGCTTCACGCCCGCGCGCTCCAGCACTGCGCGGATCACCGCCGCGCCCAGTTCGGGTGCTGCAATCTTCGCAAGCGAACCGCCGAATTTGCCGACCGCGGTCCGCGCGGCCGATACGATCACTACGTCCGTCATGTCCAGTTCCTGCATTGAAATCAGTTCGTCGTTCCGACGCCGGTGCGAGCCGGTCTCGGCCGGCGAACGCGCTCCCCGTGCCATCCGGCGCGGTAGCGGTCGCATGCCTCCGTACGGCGAACCGCCCCCGTTCGCACGGGCGGCACACCCGCACGGCTCGCCGGGCACCGGCGCGTTGCGGCAAACCGGACGTGAGCCGGGCACCGCGCGGCACACGCGGCGTCCGGCACCATCCGGCGCCGATCAATCGTGTCGCGCCCGTGCGCGACACATGCTTGCGCGGCTAAGCGATCACGCAGCCGATTCGCGGGCGGCCGCGGCGTCCTTGCGCGCGGCGGCGGCCGTTTGCTTCGCACCACGCGTTGCCGTTTCGGTGACGGCGTCGAAGCCGCTCTGGGCGGCTTCGATCGCCTGCCCCGTCGCTGCGCGTACGGAGTCGGCCGCGGCGGTCGCCGCGGACAGCGCCGAGTTCAGCGCGGCCACCACCGGCGCCGAGCCGGCCGGCGCGTGCTTCGACAGCTCGCCCAGCACGTCCTTCAGGCGCTTGTCGTTCTGTTCGTATTGGGCTTGCGCGACCTTTGCCCATTCGGACTGCGTCGACACCGCGATGTCGAACAGGTGGCGGCCGTAGGACACGGCCTTGCCGGCCGCTTCCTGCGGCACCGCGATCTGCTGCGCGAAGCCCACGGCCGGATTGCTGCTGTTGAACGCGTTCTTCAGCTTGTCTTCGTATTCCTCGAGCGCCGTCCGGGCCGCTTGCAGGTTGAGTTCGACGACAGCCTCGAAACCTTGGATAGCCGGACGGGCGATCGCAAACCACGCGGCGATACCGGACTGATAATCGGCGTTGAGTTTTTCGGGGGCAAATACGGACATCGGGCACGCTCCTGTTGGCAATGCGAGAGACGACGTAAAGAAAATCGGAAGCCGGTTCGACAGCAGACTTCCTTATTGACAACCCGTCACTTGTTTGAGTACGGGAAGTTGAAGGAGCCCATTCTAGATCGATTAATTGTCAATTAAATGGCATTAATACTAGGTGTAAACCCTTATCTTAATTCCGGGCGACCGCTGGAACCCGTGATGCGCCGACATCGCAGACGAGACGGCGCTTCACTCTGTCCCGCAATGCATTTCTACCTTTTTACAGGATAGCCGATCATGACGTCGCGCAACATTTACCAATTCATTATTCCGTTTATTAGAAAACCGACGCACATTGAAAATGGAGCAGTCGCTTATGTAATCGTTTTTTGCGGATTTATTATGAAATCGTTTTCGGGATTATTAATGACAAAATCAATGATCGGACGAATTGCGGGTCGCAATAAAAAAACGGCCGCATGATGCGGCCGCGTGCTGGTCAGGCAGGCAGGGAAGATCAGCCGGCCAGTTCGCGATGCAGCGCGAGGAACTCCTGCGCGAGCTTGTGCCCGGGCTCCAGATGGATCACCGGCCTGGACTGTTGATGCGACTCGCGGATCTTCACCGAGGCCGACAGCCTCGACGCGAGCACCGGCAGCCCTTCTTCGACGAGTTCGTCGACGAGCCGCTGCGGCAGGCTCGCTCGCGGCTGGAACTGGTTGATCACGATCCCTTCCACCTCGAGCGCCGCGTTGTGGTCCTGCTGGATCTCCTTCACGTTCTCGAGCAGCGTGTACAGCGCACGACGTGAAAAATCGTCGCAGTCGAACGGGATCAGGCAGCGCTCGACCGCGATCAGCGCCGAGCGCGTATAGAAATTCAGCGCGGGCGGCGTGTCGATGTACACGGCGTCGTAGGCATCGAGCTCGTTCAGCGCGTCGCGCAGCTTGTAGATCTTGTAACGCGATTCGAGCTTGCCGTGCAGCGTGTCGAGATCCGGATGCGCGGGCATCACGTCGAGCCCTTCGAACGGGGTCGGATGGACGAACGACGCGACGTCGACCGGACGGAAGTTGAAGGTCAGCGCGGTTTCGAAGAAATCGGCGACACCCGGCTGCGCGTCGGCCGCGGCGTCGCCGAGCAGGTAGCGCGTGGAGTTCGCCTGTGCGTCGAGGTCGATGACGAGCGTGCGCAGCCCCTCGCTCGCGCTGATCGCCGCCAGGTTGCAGACGATCGTCGACTTGCCCACGCCGCCCTTCTGGTTGAATACGACCCGCCGCATGGTGCCCCCTCGATCGAACGTCGAAAAGAGCAGCTTAGCCGGTCAATAATGGCGACCGCGTGACGCAGGTCGAATTGCGTGCGATTTGTATACGGCACGCATCAGGTGCGCGGCAGCGCCCCCGACACGTACCGGCTGCCGGGCACGCACCACCGCCACGGGAAGTCCATGCCGACGCGAATGCCGATGCGCGGCCCGCCCGCCAGGTTCGCGGGCGGCGGCGTGCCGTCGTCGACGATCGCGAACCCTTCGCGCGCAGCGACGAGATCGACGCCATCCTGCGCACCGCCGATGCCCATCGCCTGCGTCAGCCGCGCCGGCCCGCGGCACAGATCACGATCGCGCGTCTGCGGCGGCCGGGCCGCGCGCATCCGTTCGATCCCGTGCACCGGCTCGAGCGCACGGATCAGCACGCCCGTTCCCGTGCCGTCCGGGCCGCACACGCAGTTGCAGCACCAGTGCATGCCGTAGGTGAAATAGACGTACAGGTGCCCCGGCGGCCCGAACATCGTCGCGTTGCGCGGCGTCTTGCCGCGATAGGTATGCGCGGCCGGGTCGATCGCACCGGCATAGGCTTCCACTTCGACGATCCGCCCTGCCCGGCCGTCCGCGGCCGCGAGGATCTTGTTGAGCAGTTGCGGCGCGACGTCGGTGGCCACGCGGTCGAAGAACGCGCGGGGCAGCACGGCGCCCGGCCACGCAGGCGCGGGTTCACCGCGCCGCATCCCGCCTCTCCGGTTGAAGACCGGAACCGGCCTTCGCGTGCAGACGCAGTTGACGGTAGGCATCGACCAGATCGTCGAGGCCGAACGCGAGATTTCTCCCGCTGGGATTGGGCAGCACCCAGACACTTGCCCCCTGCATGCGGGCCGGCTGCAATCCCCACCCGACCTCACGCTGGCCGGAAAGCGCCGAGTACGCCGCCTTGCCGAGAAAGGCAACGAAGCGCGGCCGATAACGCGCCACCTTTTGCTCGAACCCCGCGGCCGCGGCCATGAATTCCGCGCGCGAAAGCTGATCGGCACTTGCTGTCGGCCGCTTCACCACCGCCGTCAGGCCGCAGCCATGGCCGAGTATCGCGCGATCGTCCTGCGGCGAAATTTCCGCCGGCGTGAAGCCCGCGAGATGGATCACGCGCCAGAAGCGGTTGCTCCTCCCGGCGAAGTGATGCCCGGTCTCGGCCACGGTCAGGCCGGGGTTGATCCCGCAGAACAGCACGTCGAGATGCTCCGCGATGAGGTCGGGAGGTTCGTCAGCCACGATTTGCCTGGCGCGCAAGGAACATCGACGTAAACGAAAGAAGGCCCGAAGACCCGAGCCAAGCAATCGGCTTGACTCGGAGATTCGGGCCCATCGTGATGCGGGATACCGGCGTGTCGATCAGAACGGGATATCGTCGTCCATTTCGTCGAAGCCGCCGCCTGCCGGTGCGCTCGGACGGCTTTGCGCGCCGCCGCCAGCACCGCCACGCGCCGCGCCGCCGGCACGACCGCCGCCGCCACCGCCGCGTTCCATCTGTTCGCCGCGACCACCGCCGCCACCACCACCGTAGCCGCCGCCGTAACCGCCTTCGTCACCACCGCCACCGCCGCCGCCCGCACCGCCGCGGCCGCCGAGCATCTGCATCTGGTCGGCGACGATTTCGGTCGAGTAACGATCCTGGCCGTCCTGGCCCTGCCACTTGCGCGTGCGGATGCGGCCTTCGATATAGACCGACGAACCCTTCTTCAGGTATTCGCTGACGATTTCCGCCAGACGGCCGAAGAACGCGACGCGATGCCACTCGGTCATTTCCTTGAAATCGCCGCTTGCCTTGTCCTTGTAGCGGTCGGTCGTCGCGAGACGGATGTTCGCAACCGCGTCGCCGCTCGGCAGGTAACGGACTTCAGGATCGGCGCCGAGATTGCCGACGAGGATGACCTTGTTGACGGATGCCATGTGTTTCTCCAGTAAATTCGATGCCGGGCCGCCCGCTCACGCTGCCGGTGCGGCCCGCCGGGCAAGCCGGCGAACGCCGCCGGTGCCTGCCCGAAGTAAGTTCAGGCCTTGCGCGGCGGCGCTTTCATGCTGGCCGCGATTATAAGCCACGCGGCAACGAGCCCCGAGCACGTGTAGAACACCGTGTTGGCGCCCCCGTGCTTCAGCAGCCAGCCGCCCACGATGCCGCCGAGCGCGAGCCCGATCGACTGCGTGGTGTTGTAGACACCCGTGGCCGCACCCTTGCGCGAACCGGGCGCGAGCTTCGACACGAGCGACGGCTGCGACGCTTCCAGGATGTTGAAACCGAGAAAGTAGATGAACAGAATCGCCGCCACAATCAGGATGGTATGCGGCGCGCTGCCCAGCAGCAATTGACCGATCAGGATAGCCAGAATGCCGCCGAGCAGCACCGGCTTCATCTTGCCCCGTTTTTCCGCGACGATGATCGCCGGAACCATCATCACGAACGCGAGCCCCATCACCGGCAGGTAAACCTTCCAGTGCGCGGCGACCGGCAGGCCGCCGTCGACGAGCAGGCGCGGCACGACGAGGAACAGCGCCGTCTGCGTCGCGTGCAGCACCAGCACGCCGAAGTTGAGGCGCAGCAGTTCGACGTTGTGCAGCACCTCGGCGAACGGCGCGGGCACGTGCACGGGCTTCGCCGCGTCGGGCACGATCCACAGCACGACGCCGATCGCGAGGATCGACAGTACGCCGACGATCGTGAACAGCCCGCTCATCCCGACCCAGTGGAACACGATCGGCGCACCGACGATCGCGACCGCGAACGACACGCCGATCGAGCCGCCGACCATCGCCATCGCCTTCGTGCGGTTCTGCTCGGAGGTCAGGTCGGCGATGAACGCGAGCACCGCGGACGAGACCGCGCCCATCCCCTGGATCACGCGGCCGACGATGATCCACGTGATGTCGTGCGCGAACGCGGCGACGAAGCTGCCGATCGCGAAGATCACGAGGCCCGTGGCGATCACCGGCTTGCGGCCGAACTTGTCCGACGCCCAGCCGTAGAAGATGTAGAACAGCGACTGCGTGACGCCGTAGGCCCCGAGCGCGATGCCGACGAGCAGCACGTTGTCGCCGCCCGGGATGGTTTTCGCGTAGACCGAGAACACCGGCATGATCATGAACAGGCCGAGCATGCGCAGCGCGAAGATCGCCGCGAGCGACGTGGTCGCGCGCAATTCGGGCGCAGTCATGCGGGAAGACGTGGCAGACGGATTGGACATCGGGAATGTATTTCGAATGATCGGGATGACCGCCCGACACCGGGCGGCGGAAGATCAGGACCAGCGGCCCGGGAGGCTTGGCGGGCGACACGTCGGGGCAGGACTCAGGCAGCCCGCGGGCCACCCGGAACCGCGCGGCGCGGCCGCTTTCCCGGCGCAGGCGCCGCCTTGCTGCCACCTGCGGCCAAGGCCGGGGGCCCCAAACGACGGCCTCGAAAAGCCGTTATAGTAGCAGGTTTGGTTCCCTCCATTTTCGCCAGGTTCATGGAACAGATCCGTATCCGTGGGGCACGTACCCACAACCTGAAAAACGTCAATCTCGACCTGCCGCGCCACAAGCTGATCGTGATTACCGGGTTGTCCGGGTCGGGCAAGTCGTCGCTCGCGTTCGACACCCTTTATGCCGAGGGCCAGCGCCGCTACGTCGAAAGCCTGTCCGCGTATGCCCGCCAGTTCCTGCAGCTGATGGAGAAACCCGACGTCGACCTGATCGAGGGTCTGTCGCCCGCGATCTCGATCGAGCAGAAGGCGACGTCCCACAACCCGCGTTCGACCGTCGGCACGGTCACGGAAATCCACGACTACCTGCGACTTTTGTACGCACGTGTCGGTACGCCGTACTGCCCCGATCACGACATCCCGCTGGAAGCGCAGAGCGTGTCGCAGATGGTCGACGCGGCGCTCGCGCTGCCCGAGGACACCAAGCTGATGATCCTCGCGCCCGTCATCGCGAACCGCAAGGGCGAGCACGCGGAGCTGTTCGAGGACATGCAGGCGCAGGGTTTCGTGCGCTTTCGCGTGCGCTCGGGCGGCGGCGCCGCGAACGAAGGCGTCGCGAAGATCTACGAGGTCGAGTCGCTGCCGAAGCTGAAGAAGAACGACAAGCACACGATCGACGTCGTCGTCGATCGTCTCAAGGTGCGGCCGGACATGAAGCAGCGCCTCGCCGAATCGTTCGAGACGGCGCTGCGCCTCGCCGACGGCCGCGCGATCGCGCTGGAAATGGATACCGACCACGAGCACCTGTTCAGCTCGAAGTTCGCGTGCCCGATCTGCTCGTACTCGCTGCAGGAGCTCGAGCCGCGCCTGTTCTCGTTCAACAACCCGATGGGCGCGTGCCCGGAATGCGACGGCCTCGGCCAGATCACGTTCTTCGACCCGAAGCGGGTCGTCGCGCACCCGTCGCTGTCGCTCGCGGCCGGTGCCGTGAAGGGCTGGGACCGCCGCAACCAGTTCTACTTCCAGATGCTGCAGAGTCTCGCGGCCTTCTACGAATTCGACATCGACGCCGCGTTCGAGGACCTGCCGGAAAAGATCCGGAAGGTGCTGCTGTTCGGCTCGGGCAAGCAGACGATCCCGTTCTCGTACATCAACGAGCGCGGCCGCACGACGATCCGCGAGCACGTGTTCGAAGGGATCATCCCGAACCTCGAGCGCCGCTACCGCGAGACCGATTCGGTCGCGGTGCGCGAAGAGCTGTCGAAGTACCAGAACAACCAGCCGTGCCCGTCGTGCGAAGGCACGCGCCTGCGCCGCGAGGCGCGCCACGTGCGCATCGGCACCGGCGACCACGCGCGCGGCATCTATGAAATCAGCGGCTGGCCGCTGCGCGACGCGCTCGGCTATTTCGACGGGCTGACGCTCGAAGGCGCGAAACGCGAGATCGCCGACAAGGTGATCAAGGAAATCGTCGCGCGCCTGACGTTCCTGAACAACGTCGGCCTCGACTACCTGTCGCTCGAGCGCAGCGCCGAGACCCTGTCGGGCGGCGAGGCGCAGCGCATCCGGCTCGCGTCGCAGATCGGCTCGGGCCTGACGGGCGTGATGTACGTGCTCGACGAGCCGTCGATCGGCCTGCACCAGCGCGACAACGACCGCCTGATCGCGACGCTCAAGCACCTGCGCGACCTCGGCAACTCGGTGATCGTCGTCGAGCACGACGAGGACATGATCCGCACGGCCGACTACGTCGTCGACATGGGCCCGGGCGCCGGCGAGCACGGCGGCGTGATCGTGGCCGAAGGCACGCCGAAGCAGGTGCAGTCGAACCCGCAGTCGCTCACCGGCCAGTACCTGGTCGGCAAGCGCACGATCGAGTACCCGGACGAGCGGCTCGCGCCCGATCCCGAGCGGATGCTGCGCATCGTCGACGCGCACGGCAACAACCTGAAGCACGTCGATCTCGAGCTGCCGGTCGGCCTGCTGACCTGCATCACCGGCGTGTCGGGCTCCGGCAAGTCGACGCTGATCAACGACACGCTGTATCACGCGGTCGCGCGCCACCTGTACGGCTCGTCGGCCGAACCGGCGCCGCACGAGGCGATCGAGGGCCTCGAGCACTTCGACAAGGTGATCAACGTCGACCAGTCGCCGATCGGCCGCACGCCGCGCTCGAACCCGGCCACCTATACGGGCCTGTTCACGCCGATCCGCGAGCTGTTCTCGGGTGTGCCGACCTCGAAGGAACGCGGCTACGATCCGGGCCGCTTCTCGTTCAACGTGAAGGGCGGCCGCTGCGAGTCGTGCCAGGGCGACGGCGTGCTGAAGGTCGAGATGCACTTCCTGCCGGACGTCTACGTGCCGTGCGACGTGTGCCACGGCAAGCGCTACAACCGCGAAACGCTCGAAGTGCAGTACAAGGGCAAGAACATCAGCGAAGTGCTCGACATGACCGTCGAGCACGCGTATGCGTTCTTCAATGCGGTGCCGGTCATTGCGCGCAAGCTGAAGACGCTGCTCGACGTCGGCCTCGGCTACATCCGCCTCGGCCAGTCGGCCACGACGCTGTCGGGCGGCGAGGCGCAGCGCGTGAAGCTGTCGCTCGAACTCTCCAAGCGCGACACCGGCCGCACGCTGTACATCCTCGACGAGCCGACCACCGGCCTGCACTTCCACGACATCGCGCTGCTGCTGGAAGTGATCCACCGGCTGCGCGACCAGGGCAACACGGTCGTGATCATCGAGCACAACCTCGACGTGATCAAGACGGCCGACTGGGTGATCGACCTCGGCCCCGAAGGCGGCGCCGGCGGCGGCCAGATCATCGCGCAGGGCACGCCCGAGCAAGTCGCGAAGACGAAAGCGAGCTTTACCGGCAAGTACCTCGCGCCGCTGCTCAAGCGCCCGACCCGCAAGGTCGCGGCGGGCTGACACTTCGCGCCGCCCTGTCCCTCCCGCGCGCGGCCGCCCGGCCGCGCGCGCCTGCGCGCACCGCGCAACCGGCCTCCTCTCGTTTTCCCTTCTGCGTTTACACCATGCGCCAAACGGCCCCGTTGCGGCCCATAATGGCGGCTATACTTTACGGTCGTAAGGTTCACCGTACGCACCAATCCGGTGCGGCGCCGGGCGAACACGGCTCTGCCGCGCATTCCGCGGCATGACACACGAACGACAGGAATCCACGATGGAGAAGCAACCAGACTCGTCTCGCGATACGCAGAATCGCGAACCGCACCTGCGCAGCGTGCGGCTGACGAGCGACTTCAGCCTGCCGAAGCTGTCGGCACTCGAGATCGGCAGCTATGCGGTTGCGATCCTCGCGATGTGGCTCGTGATCGAGCTCAAGTTGCTCGGCGGGCTGCTGGCCGGCCTGCTCGTCTACCAGCTGATCCACACGATCGCCCCCGTGATCGAACGTCACACCACGAGCATGCGCGCGCGCTGGGTCGCCGTCGTGCTGCTGGCCATCGCGATCGTCGGCGCGCTGACGGGCCTGACGATCGGCATCATCGAACACTTCGAACGCACGGTGCCGAACCTGCAGAGCCTGCTCGACCAGCTGATGCAGATCGTCGAGCAGACCCGCGCGCGCACGCCGGCCTGGATCGCGAACCTGCTGCCCGTCGACGTCGAGCAGATGAAGACGAAGGCCGCCGTGCTGATGCACTCGCACATGGACCAGCTTCAGCAAAGCGGCAAGAGCGTCGCGCGCGGGTTCGGCCACGTGCTGTTCGGGATGATCATCGGCGCGATGATCGCGATCGGCGTCGAGCACGGCAAGGTGCGCCGGCCGCTGTCCACCGCGCTCGTCACGCGCGTGTCGCGCTTCGCCGACGCATTCCGCCGCATCGTGTTCGCGCAGATCAAGATCTCGGCGATCAACGCGGTGTTCACCGGCATCTACCTGCTCGTCGCGCTGCCGATCTTCCACCAGCGGCTGCCGCTGTCGAAAACGCTCGTGCTCGTCACGTTCATCGTCGGCCTGCTGCCCGTGATCGGCAACCTGATCTCGAACACGCTGATCGTCGCCGTGTCGCTGTCGGTCAGCATGGGCACCGCGATCGCGTCGCTTGCGTTCCTCGTGGTCATCCACAAGCTCGAATACTTCCTGAACGCGAAGATCATCGGCGGCCAGATCGAGTCGCGCGCGTGGGAGCTGCTGCTCGCGATGCTGATCATGGAAGCCGCGTTCGGGCTGCCCGGCGTGATCGCCGCGCCGATCTTCTACGCGTACCTGAAGCGCGAGTTGTACCTGCTGCGGCTGATCTGAAGCAGCCTGCGCGCTCGGGCAACAAAAAACGCCGCACCCCGTAAAGGGTGCGGCGTTTTTGCTTGTCCGGGCCTGCGCCGGCGAATCAGCGGAACACGACCGTCTTCGTCCCGTTCAGCACGATCCGGTGCTCGACGTGCCACTTCACCGCGCGCGCAAGCGTCACGCACTCGACGTCGCGGCCGATCGCGGTCAGCTGGTCGGGCGTCATGCTGTGGTCGACCCGCTCGACTTCCTGCTCGATGATCGGGCCTTCGTCGAGATCGGTCGTCACGTAGTGCGCGGTCGCGCCGATCAGCTTCACGCCGCGATCGAACGCCTGGTAATAAGGCTTCGCCCCCTTGAAGCTCGGCAGGAACGAATGGTGGATGTTGATCGCGCGCCCGGCGAGCTGTTCGCACATGTTCGGCGACAGGATCTGCATGTAGCGCGCGAGCACGACGAGATCGGCCTGGTGCTCGTCGATCACTTCCAGCACGCGCGCTTCCTGCGCGGCCTTCGCGGCATCGGACGAGCCGCCGATCAGCGGAAAGTGATGGAACGGGATGTTGTAGCTCGCGGCGAGCTGGTAGAACTCCTTGTGGTTCGACACGATCGCCGGGATCTCGATCGGCAGCTGGCCGGTGCGATAGCGGAACAGCAGGTCGTTCAGGCAGTGGCCGATCTTCGACACCATGATCACGACGCGCGGCTTCACGGCCGCGTCATGCAGTTCCCAGCGCATCGAGAACTGCTCGGCGAGCGGCGCGAATTCCTTGCGAAGCGTGTCGAGCGCCGTCGCGACATCCGCGCCGCCGCCGTCCTGCTCGAAGTGCACGCGCATGAAGAATTCGCTGGTGCGGCTGTCGCCGAACTGCGCCGAATCGAGGATGTTGTTGCTGCGCTCGAACAGGAAGCCCGAGACCGCATGGACGATGCCGTGCCGGTCGGGGCACGACAGTTTCAAGATAAAGCTGTGATCGGTCGGCATGACCGCTACTCCCTTCGTTTCCGTATTCGTCAAATTGCCCGTTCGCGCCGCCGGACTGCGTGCGCGGCACGCGTCACGCGGCCGGTGCGAACAGGGCGTCGATGCCCGCCGCGTCGGCCGCCGGGATCCAGCGGTGGCGCAGCAGCGTGTCGAGCGTCGCGAGGCTCGCATCCATCGTCGCGCGGCCGGCGCGCAGCCAGCCGATCACCTCGGGCACGCCGGCCAGCAGGTGCTCGGCCACTTCGCCGTCCTGGTTGCGCGGCGCGAAGTCGCGCGGCAGCGGCAGGTCGTACACGAAGATCAGTTCGGACTGCGTGCCTTCCGGCAGCGAGCACAGCACCTGCACCGCGCGGCCCGCGATCGCGCGCGCGGCCAGTTCGGCGGGAATGCCGGCTTCTTCCCAGCATTCCTTCGCGAGCGTCTCGTGAACGCCCAGGCCCCAGCCGATCCCGCCCGCGACGACGTTGTCGAGCATGCCGGGGTCGGTTGCCTTGGTCTCGCTGCGGCGGCCAAGCCACATCTGCGGGACGGCCGCGGCGGGCGGCTCGCCCGGCGCAACCGCATATTCTACGATGCCGTTCAGATGCACCGCGTAAGTCTGCGTGCCGAAAAAGCGCGACGCGGCGCGCTCGATGTACGCGAGCGGCGGATCGTCGAAGCGGTTGCGGATCGCGTAGATCTCGTCGCGCCAGCCGGGAATCGCGCCGTCGGCCGCGAGCGCGCCGATGGCGCTCGCCAGCGCCATGCTGCGTGCGTCGACCGAGTCGTAGCGCGCCGCCAGCACGACGCGCTCGTCGGTCAGTTCGAACACGTCGGGCCAGCGGGCGAGCATCGCGACATCCTGGCGGCGCACCCAGCCGACCGCCTGGCCGGCCATCTCGAAACGCAGGTGCGCGGCCGGATCGAAACGGCGCGCGGCCGCAATGCACGGAAACGTCATCGTCGTCAGTCCTTCAGCGCCACGCGGATGCCGATCGCGATGAACGTCGCGCCGGCGATCCGGTCGAGCCACACGCCGGCCTTCGGGCGGCGCTTCAGCCACGCGCCGATCATGCCCGCGCCGACGCCGAACAGCGAGAAAACCACCGCCGTCTGCAGCATGAACAGCGCGCCGAGTTCGAACATCTGCAGCGTCACGCCCTGCCCGCCGTGCGGATCGACGAACTGCGGCAGGAACACGACGAAGAACAGCGTGACCTTCGGGTTCATCAGGTTGCCGATCACGCTCTGCCGGAAGATCGTGCCGAGCGGCTGCGGCGGGCGCTCGTGCGCGTTCGCGAGGCCCTGGCTGCGCAGCGCCTTGATGCCGATCCACACGAGATACGCGGCGCCCGCGAGCTTCAGGATCTCGAACGCGACCGGCGACGAACGCAGCACGGCCGCGACGCCGAGCGCCGCGAGCGTCGTGTGGAACAGGATCCCGGCGGTGAAGCCGAGCGCGGCGACGAAACCGGCCGCGCGGCCCTGCGAGATGCCGCGTGCGAGCACCTGCAGGTTGTCGGGACCCGGCGCGAACGTAATCGCGATCGACGTGGCGAGAAACAGCATGAAGTTGGGCATCGAGACCTCGCTGTGTGACGTGGAATCAGGCGTGCCGGCGCTCAGTGGCCGGCGAATTCGGTGACGGTATAAACCGGCAATCCCGCGTTGCGCAGCAGCGCCGAGCCGCCGAGATCGGGCAGGTCGATGATCGCCGCGCCTTCGACGACCTCCGCGCCGAGCCGCTGCAGCAGGTTGCGCCCCGCCATCATCGTGCCGCCGGTCGCGATCAGGTCGTCCATGATGATCACGCGGTCGCCGGGGCGGCACGCGTCTTCATGGATCTCGACCGTCGCGCTGCCGTATTCGAGGTCGTACGATTCCGAGCGCGTCTTGTACGGCAGCTTGCCGACCTTGCGGATCGGCACGAAGCCGACGCTCAGCTCGTACGCGACGATCGGCGCGATGATGAAGCCGCGCGCGTCGAGACCCGCGACGTAGTCGAGCTTCGCATCGACATAACGCTCGACGAACAGGTCGACGAGGATGCGCAACGCCTTCGGGCTCTGCAGCAGCGTCGTAATGTCGCGGAACATCACGCCCGGCTGCGGCCAGTCGGGCACCGTGCGGATCTGGCTGTGGATGAAGGCGACCGGATCGAGCGGTGCGCCCGACGACGAATGCGGCATGAAACTCTCCGAAAAAAACGGTGCGCGAAGATCGGGCACCGTTTCGAATAAATACGGGTCAGGTTATCAATCCATGCGCGGCTCAGGCTGCCGCGGCCGGCGGATCGCGCCGATGGCGCGACAGCCGCTCCTCCGCGAGCGCGAGTGCCTCGGGCAGCCCGCGCAGCACGACGATGTCGCTCGCGCGCAGCTTGGTCTGCGGATCGGGTTCGACGCCGCGGATGCCGTGCCGGCGGATCGCCGTGACTTCGAGCCCGAGTACATACAGCCCGAGTTCTTCCAGCGAACGCCCGACCGCGTCCGCGCGCGCATCGACCGGCACCGATTGTAGCCGCACCTGCTCGTGGTCGTCGTCGTCCGCATCGTCCGCGCCGCGGAAATAGCCGCGCAGCAGGCTGTAGCGCTCGTCGCGCATTTCCTCGACGCGCCGCACGACCTTGCGCATCGGCACGCCCACCAGCACCAGCGTGTGCGACGCGAGCATCAGGCTGCCCTCGACGATCTCCGGAATCACCTCGGTCGCACCGGCCGCGAGCAGCTTCTCGAGATCGGCATCGTCGACGGTGCGCACGATCGCGGGCAGCGTCGGCTCGAGTTCGTGTACGTGGTGAAGCACGCGCAGCGCGGACGGCGTGTTCGCATAGGTGATCGCCACCGCTGCCGCGCGATGGATACCGGCCGCGAGCAGCGACTCGCGGCGCGCCGCGTCGCCGAACACGACCGATTCGCCGGCCGTCGCGGCCGCGCTCACGCGATCGGGGTCGAGGTCGAGCGCGACGTACGAAATGCCTTCCTGTTCGAGCATCCGCGCCAGGTTCTGGCCCGCGCGGCCATAGCCGCAAATGATCACGTGGCCGCGCTGCTTGAGGCTTTGCGTCGCGATCCGCGTCATCTGCAGCGACTGCTGCATCCATTCCGTAGACGAAAGCCGCATCACGATCCGGTCGGCGTTCTGGATCAGGAACGGCGCGGCGAGCATCGACAGCAGCATCGACGCGAGGATCGCCTGCAGCAGCGTCGAATCGACGAGATGCCGGTCGAGGATCAGGTTCAGCAGCACGAAGCCGAATTCCCCGGCCTGCGCGAGCCCGATGCCGGTGCGCATCGCGACACCCGGCGTCGCCCCGAACAGCCGTGCGAGCCCGGCGATCATCGTCCCCTTGAACAGGATCTGCCCGACGAAGAAACCGAGCACGAGGAACGGGTGCTCCCAGATCACGCGCGGATCGAGCAGCATCCCCGTCGTCACGAAGAACAGGCCGAGCAGCACGTCGCGGAACGGCTTGATGTCCTCTTCCACCTGATGGCGGAACGGCGTCTCGGAAATGAGCATCCCCGCGATGAACGCGCCGAGCGCGAGCGACAGGCCGAAGCGGTCGGTGATGAACGCGGCGCCAAGCGTGACGAGCAGCAGGTTCAGCACGAACAGCTCCTGCGAGCGGCGCCGCGCGACGACGTTGAGCCAGCGCGTCATGAAGCGCTGGCCGATGACCAGCAGCAGCGTGAGCGCGATCACGATCTTGACGGCCGCGAAGCCGAGCGTGAGCGCGAGGTCCTTCGACGATTCGGCGCCGAACGCGGCGATCACGATCAGCAGCGGCACCACCGCGAGATCCTGGAACAGCAGCACGCCGAAGATGTTGCGGCCGTGTTCGGTCTCGATCTCGAGCCGCTCGGCGAGCATTTTCGACACGATCGCCGTCGACGACATCGCGAGCGCGCCGCCGAGCGCGATGCTGCCCTGCCACGTGATGTGTACCCAGTGCTCGAACAGCATGCCGAGCACGAGCGCGAGCACAAGTGTCGCGACGACCTGCAGCAGCCCGAGCCCGAACACGAGCCGCTGCATCGCCCTCAGCTTCGCCAGCGAGAACTCGAGGCCGATCGAAAACATCAGGAACACCACGCCGAATTCCGCGAGATGCTCCGCGCGCTCGAGGTCGGCCGCGATGCCGAAGGCGTGCGGGCCGACCAGGATGCCGACGGTCAGGTAGCCGAGCATCGGCGGCAGGTTCAGCGAGCGGAATACGACGACGCCCACCACCGATGCCAGCAGCAGCAGGAGCGTCATTTCGAGCGGGGAAATCACGGGCAAAGCGTCCTCGTTCGTCGGGGCCACGGGAAAGCGGGCGCGGCAGGGTGGCGGTGGACAGGCGACATCGGACGAGTCCGAAGGCCCGGCGCGGCGAACAAACGCCTTTGCTATACTCCGCGCATGATAGCGAAAATCAATGATGATCGGGCGCTCGCGCTCGCCCGCGACGTGCTCGACATCGAGGCGGACGCCGTGCGCGCGCTGCGCGACCAGCTCGACGGCGGCTTCGTCCAGGCCGTCGCGCTGCTGCTCGGCTGCCGCGGCCGCGTGGTGGTGTCCGGTATCGGCAAATCGGGGCATATCGCCCGCAAGATCGCGGCCACGCTGGCCAGCACCGGCACGCCGGCCTTCTTCGTCCACCCCGCCGAGGCCAGCCACGGCGACCTCGGGATGGTCACCTCCGACGACGTCTTCATCGGCATCTCCTATTCCGGCGAATCGGAAGAACTCGTCGCGATCCTGCCGCTCGTGAAGCGGATCGGCGCGAAACTGATCGCGATCACGGGCCGCGCGGGATCGAGCCTCGGCACGCTCGCCGACGTGAACCTGAACGCCGCGGTCTCGAAAGAGGCCTGCCCGCTGAACCTCGCGCCCACCGCGAGCACGACCGCCGCGCTCGCGCTCGGCGACGCGCTCGCCGTTGCGGTGCTCGACGCGCGCGGCTTCGGTTCGGAAGATTTCGCGCGCTCGCACCCGGGCGGCGCGCTCGGCCGGCGCCTGCTCACCTACGTGCGCGACGTGATGCGCTCGGGTGACGACGTCCCGTCCGTCGGGCTCGACGCGACGCTGTCGGACGCGCTGTTCCAGATCACCGCGAAGCGCCTCGGCATGACCGCCGTGGTCGACGCCGACGGCAAGGTCGCCGGCATCTTCACCGACGGCGACCTGCGCCGCGTGCTCGCGCGCGACGGCGACTTCCGCACGTTGTCGATCACCGACGTGATGACGCGCGACCCGCGCACGATCGCACCGGATCACCTGGCGGTCGAGGCCGTGGAACTGATGGAGCGCCACCGGATCAACCAGATGCTGGTGGTCGATGCCGACGGCGTGCTGATCGGCGCGCTGAACATGCACGACCTGTTTTCGAAGAAGGTGATCTGATGAGCGCAGCGCTGACTGCGGCCGAACGCGCGAGCCGCGTGAAGCTGATGATTTTCGACGTCGACGGCGTGCTGACCGACGGCGGCCTGCTGTTTACGGCGGCCGGCGACACGATGAAGTCGTTCAATTCCCTCGACGGCCACGGCGTGAAGCTGCTCGGCGAAGCCGGCATCGCAACCGCGATCATCACGGGCCGCCGCTCGGAAATCGTCGCGGCACGCGCGAAGGAAATGAAGATCGCGCACCTGTTCCAGGGCGTCGAGAACAAGCTTGCCGTGTTCGCCGATCTCATCGCATCGCTCGGCCTCGCCGCCGACCAATGCGGCTACATGGGCGACGACTGGCCCGACCTGCCCGTGATGCTGCGCTGCGGCTTCGCGACTGCCCCCGCGAATGCGCACCCCGAGGTGATCGCCCGCGCGCACTGGGTGGCCGAGGCCCGCGGCGGCCACGGCGCCGTACGCGAAGTCTGCGACGCGATCCTGCGCGCGCAGCGCCGCTACGACGCGCTGCTCGCGGCCGCCTGCGGAGCCTGACGGATGAACACGCATTTCCGCTGGACCCAGCTGCTGCCGCTCGTCGCGGTCGCCGCGCTCGCGGGCATCACCTGGTGGCTGCTGCAGGCCACGCTGCCGCCGCCCGGCGAGGGCACCGCGCAGCCGAAGCGCCATACGCCCGACTATTTCGCGGACAACTTCTCGGTCACCGAGCTCGACCAGTCCGGCACGACCCAGTACCGGCTGACGGCCGCGAAGCTGATCCACTACGAAGACACCGAAAACAGCGACCTGACCGATCCGGCCATGCGCGCGTTCCAGCCCGGCAAGCCGGTCGTGACGACCACCGCGAAGCGCGGCATCGTCAACGGCGACGTGTCGATCGTCGACTTGTACGACGACGCGCGCATCCTGCGCGCGGCCGGCGGCGGCGATCCGCAGATGCAGGCCGATTCCCAGCATTTCCGGATCTTCGTCAATGACGATGTGATCCAGACCGAAAAGCCGGTTAAACTTCAGCGCGGCCTGTCGCTCGTCAACGCAACCGACGGCATGAAGTACAACAACGTCACCCGGGTCATCGAGCTTTACGGCAACGTGCGCGGCACGATCGCCGCGGCGGACACGTCCGGCGGCTCGAAAGGTCAACCCAAGTGACGCATCCCTCACGTGACTGCATGAACGAACCGTTCCCTCGACAGAATTCCGGCGGCGCTGCGCGCGCCGTCCGCGCCGCGCTTGCCGCGGCGCTCGTGGCGCTCCCGCTGGCCGGGCTGGCGCCGCTCGCCCATGCCGAGAAGGCCGACCAGAACAAGCCGATCAACGTCGAGGCCGACAACCTGACCTATGACGACCTGAAGCAGGTCACGGTCGCGACCGGCAACGTCGTGATCACGAAGGGCACGATCATCATCAAGGGCGATCGCGTCGAAGTGCGCCAGGACCCGGAAGGCTATCAGTACGCCACCTCGTTCGGCAGCGGCAAGAAGCACGCGACGTTCCGCCAGAAGCGCGAAGGCCTCGACGAGTACATCGACGGCGACGCCGAGCGCATCGACTACGACGGCAAGCAGGATCTGACCACGCTGACCACCGCCGCGACCGTGCGCCGCCTGCAGGGCACGTCGACCGTCGCCGATACCGTGCACGGCAGCGTGATCACGTACGACGGCCAGCGCGACTTCTACACCGCGAAGGGCGGCAAGGACGTCGCCGCACCGGGCAACCCGAACGGCCGCGTGCGCGCGATGCTGTCGCCGAAGAACGGCGGCCCCGCGCCGCTGAACGGCGCGCCGGCGAAGCTGTCGCCGTCGACCACGATCCAGGGGGCGCCGGGCCAATGAACGCACTACCGAACCGCCAGCCGGCCGGCACCACGAGCTCGCTCGTGGTCCGCAACCTGAAGAAGCGCTACGGCTCGCGCACGGTCGTCAAGGACGTGTCGCTCGACGTGAAGAGCGGCGAAGTCGTCGGCCTGCTCGGCCCGAACGGTGCCGGCAAGACCACGTCGTTCTACATGATCGTCGGCCTCGTGCCGCTCGACGCGGGCGAGATCTCGCTGAACGGCAGCTCGATCAGCCTGCTGCCGATCCACAAGCGCGCATCGCTCGGCCTGTCGTACCTGCCGCAGGAAGCGTCGGTGTTCCGCAAGCTGACCGTCGAGGAAAACATCCGCGCGGTGCTCGAGTTGCAGCACGGCGAAGACGGCAAGCGGCTGTCGAAGGACGCGATCGCGTCGCGCACCGAAGCGCTGCTCGACGAGCTGCAGATCGGCCACCTGCGCGAGAACCCCGCGCTGTCGCTGTCGGGCGGCGAGCGGCGCCGGGTCGAAATCGCGCGCGCGCTCGCGACCAACCCGAACTTCATCCTGCTCGACGAACCGTTCGCCGGCGTCGACCCGATCGCGGTGCTCGAGATCCAGAAGATCGTCAAGTTCCTGAAGCAGCGCAACATCGGCGTGCTGATTACCGATCACAACGTCCGCGAAACGCTCGGCATCTGCGACCACGCATACATCATCAGCGACGGTTCGGTGCTCGCCGCCGGTGCGCCGAGCGAAATCATCGAAAACGAAAGCGTGCGCCGCGTGTACCTCGGCGAACACTTCCGGATGTAACTCCCCTTCGTGGCTGGCTGCACCCCGCCCGGCATCGCCGCGCGGGGCCGCGTCCTGCTTTGCAACCACGCCCGCGGCCGTGCCCGCGGCCGGGCGGCGCGCCGCGCGTAATCGCGGATGGCTCAACGCGCCTGGGTCGTGGCAAACTGCCGGTATGACTCCCTCCTTGCCATGAAAGCCAGCCTTCAACTCCGCCTGTCGCAACATCTGGCGCTGACGCCCCAGCTACAGCAGTCGATCCGGCTCCTGCAGTTGTCGACGCTCGAATTGCAGCAGGAAGTCGCGATGGCCGTCGCGCAGAACCCGCTGCTCGAGAACGACGACGAATGGATAGCGAGCCCGCTGCGTGTCGCAGCGGACGGATCGTTGATCGCGCAGACGCCTCCCGCCCAGAACACCGAGCCCGCTGCGACAAACAGCAGCAGTTCGTCGAGCGAGCGCGCCGAGCGCGACGAACCGGCCGGCGCGGACGAATACGACGGTTACGCGTCCGGCGACGGCAACGACGGCCCGCAGTGGAATCTCGACGAATTCGGCCGCGCGAGCGGCGCGTCCGACGACGACGACCTCCCGCCACTGCAGGTGCAGGAAGCGGCGACGTCGCTGCGCGACCACCTGTCCGCGCAGTTACGCGTCACGCAGGCCGGCCCGCGCGATCGCGCGCTCGTGATGTTCCTGATCGAATCGCTCGACGACGACGGCTACCTGACCGCCACGCTCGACGAAGTGCTCGCCGACCTGCCGCCCGAGCTGGAAATCGACTGCGACGAACTGAACGCGGCGCTCGCGCTGCTGCACAGCTTCGACCCGGCCGGGGTCGGCGCCCGCTCGGCATCCGAATGCCTGAAGCTGCAGTTGCTGCGCCTCGATCCGTCCCCGACACGCACGCTCGCACTCGAGATCGTGTCGCAGCATCTCGAACTGCTCGCCGCCCGCGACTTCACGCGGCTGCGCAAGCACCTGAAGGCGAGCGACGACGCGCTGCGCGACGCGCACACGCTGATCCGCTCGCTGGAGCCGTTCCCCGGCGCCGCATACGGCAAGGCCGAGGCCGACTACGTCGTGCCCGACATCATCGTGAAGAAGGCCGGCCAGGGATGGCTCGCGGAGCTCAATCCGGAGGTCGTGCCGCGCCTGCGGATCAACAACCTCTACGCGAACATCCTGCGCAACAGCCGCGGCGATCCGTCGGCCGGCTCGCTCAAGCAGCAGCTCCAGGAAGCACGCTGGCTGATCAAGAACATCCAGCAGCGATTCGACACGATCCTGCGTGTCGCGCAGGCGATTGTCGAGCGTCAAAAGAACTTCTTTGCGCACGGTGAAATTGCCATGCGCCCCTTGGTTTTGCGGGAAATAGCTGATACGCTGGGCCTACACGAGTCGACTGTCAGCCGTGTGACAACCGGGAAGTACATGCTGACCCCGTTCGGGACGCTTGAATTTAAGTACTTCTTCGGATCTCACGTCTCGACCGACACCGGTGGCGCCGCCTCGTCGACCGCCATCCGAGCCCTCATCAAGCAACTGATAGGAGCTGAAGACCCAAAATCGCCACTTTCGGACAGCCGCATTGCCGAGCTGCTGGCAGAACAGGGGTTCGTGGTCGCGCGCCGCACGGTTGCGAAGTATCGCGAAGCCCTCAAGATCCCGGCAGTGAATCTGCGCAAGTCTCTTTAAGCCTGCTGCCTGCCCGGCGGCAGGCGTGTTCCGGCCACCGCGCACACGGGGAACAGGCCGGGCGACCTGTCCGCGATACGCCGCCTCGTGCGGCACGGGCAAGTCGACCGGAGCGCCGCCTCGATGCGGCCGGGTGGTCACTCGCTTGGAGAAGCACTATGAACCTGAAGATCAGTGGACATCATCTCGAAGTCACGCCTGCAATTCGCGAATACGTGATCACCAAGCTGGACCGGGTGCTACGGCATAGCGATCAGGTGATCGATGGCACTGTGATCCTCTCGGTCGACAATCACAAGGAAAAGGACAAGCAGCAGCGCGCGGAAATCAATCTGCACCTGAAGGGCAAGGACATCTTCGTCGAAAGCGCGAACGGTAACCTGTATGCGGCGATCGACCTGCTGATCGACAAGCTGGACCGTCAGGTCGTCAAGCACATGGAGCGCCTGCAAACGCACGCGCACGACCCGATCAAGCTTCAACCGTCGATCGACCAGATCGAACTGCCGCCGCAGTAACCTTCACCGCAACACACACGTCGCCCGGCTCGCCGGGCGTTTTTTTTGCGACTCCTCGCGGTGGTGCAACCGGTCCGTCCACGCTGCGCCACGCACGCAGCTGTGCTCTATAATGTTCCGGTTATCGCCGGGGGGCGCTGGATGCGGTAGCTGCCTTGCAGATTGCCGATGCAGAACGCCTTGATATCGCCGAACATGGATGATCAGTCTGCCGCCGCAAGGAGACCCCAGGCCGCCCAATCGCCTGCCAACATGAATCGCCTAGCCAAAATCCTGCCCATAGAGAACGTCGTCATCGACCTCTCAGTCACCAGCAAGAAACGCGTGTTCGAACAAGCCGGGCTGATGTTCGAGAATCAGAACGGCATCGCCCGCAGCACCGTCACGGACAACCTGTTCGCGCGCGAGCGCCTCGGCTCGACCGGGCTCGGCGAAGGCGTCGCGATTCCGCACGGGCGCATCAAGGGTCTCAAGCACCCGCTCGCCGCGTTCGTCCGGCTCGCCGATGCGATCCCGTTCGAAGCCCCCGACGGCCAGCCGGTCGGCCTCCTGATCTTCCTGCTCGTGCCCGAGCAAGCCACCCAGCAACACCTCGAGATCCTGTCGGAAATCGCGCAACTGCTGTCCGATCGCGACGCGCGCGAGCGTCTGCACAACGAAACGGACATCGCCGAGTTGCATCGCCTGCTCACTCAGTGGCAACCTTGAGTTGATCCGGGCGGATTATTTTCCCGTACGAGGCGGCGCACGCCGCCGTCCAGGGCCGCCCGGCGCCGGCCCGGCATGGCGACGTCCGTCGCCGCGCGCATGCACCGGCCCATTGGAGTGACGGAGCAGTCATGGATACGTCCAGCATCAACGCCCAGAGCATCTTCGACGACAACGCGGCCACGCTGAAACTGAGCTGGCTGACGGGGCATGAAGGCTGGGAACGCGGCTTTTCGGCCGACACCGTCGGCAATGCAACCTCGAGCGCCGACCTCGTCGGCCACCTGAACCTGATCCACCCGAACCGGATCCAGGTGCTCGGCGAAGCCGAAATCGACTACTACCAGCGGCAGACCGACGAAGACCGTTCGCGCCACATGGCCGAGCTGATCGCCCTCGAACCGCCGTTCCTCGTCGTCGCGGGCGGCGCCGCCGCCCCGCCCGAACTCGTGCTGCGTTGTACACGCTCGTCGACCCCGCTGTTCACGACGCCGATGTCGGCTGCCGCGGTGATCGACAGCCTGCGGCTCTACATGTCGCGGATCCTCGCGCCGCGCGCGACGCTGCACGGCGTGTTCATCGACATCCTCGGGATGGGCGTGCTGCTGACCGGCGATTCGGGCCTCGGCAAGAGCGAACTCGGCCTCGAGCTGATCAGCCGCGGCCACGGCCTCGTCGCCGACGACGCGGTCGATTTCGTCCGACTTGGCCCCGATTTCGTCGAAGGGCGCTGCCCGCCGCTGCTGCAGAACCTGCTCGAAGTGCGCGGCCTCGGCCTGCTCGACATCAAGACGATCTTCGGTGAAACCGCCGTGCGGCGGAAAATGAAGTTGAAGCTGATCGTCCAGCTCGTGCGGCGCCCCGACGGCGAATTCCAGCGCCTGCCGCTCGAAAGCCAGACCGTCGACGTGCTCGGCTTGCCGATCAGCAAGGTCACGATCCAGGTTGCAGCCGGCCGCAACCTCGCGGTGCTCGTCGAGGCGGCCGTCCGGAACACGATCCTGCAGTTGCGCGGAATCGACACGTTGCGCGATTTCATGGATCGGCAACGACTCGCGATGCAAGATCCCGACAGTCAATTCCCCGGCAAACTGGTGTAACCCGCACGCGCCGGCCACGCAACGCCGACGCGTCGAGCCGGTGCTATGATGAAACGTCAGGATTCTCTGCTTCCCATGCGCATCGTCCTCATCACCGGCATCTCCGGCTCAGGCAAGTCCGTCGCGCTGAACGCGCTCGAAGACGCAGGCTATTACTGCGTCGACAACCTGCCGCCGCACGTGCTCCCCGAACTTGCCCGCTACCTCGCGGAGGATGGCCAGCACCGGCTCGCGGTCGCGATCGACGCGCGCTCGAGCGCATCGCTCGACGAAATGCCCGGCCTGATTCGCGAGCTGTCGCGCGAGCACGACGTCCGCGTGCTGTTCCTCAACGCGAGCACCCAGTCGCTGATCCAGCGCTTCTCCGAAACGCGCCGCCGTCATCCGCTGTCCGGCTCGCTGTCGCATGATGCGGACGTCGGCCTGCTGTCATCGCTCGAGGAAGCGATCGAACGCGAACGCCACCTCGTCGCGCCGCTCGCCGAATTCGGCCACCAGATCGACACGAGCACGCTGCGCGCGAACGCGCTGCGTACGTGGGTCAAGCGCTTCATCGAGCAGAAGAACAACGACCTGATGGTGATGTTCGAATCGTTCGGTTTCAAGCGCGGCGTGCCGCTCGACGCCGACCTGATGTTCGACGTGCGCGCGCTGCCGAACCCGTACTACGACCACGAGTTGCGCCCGCTCACCGGGCTCGACCAACCGGTCATCGCCTTTCTCGACGCACTGCCGATCGTCCACCAGATGATCGACGACATCCATGCGTTCCTGATGAAATGGCTGCCGCACTTCCGCGATGACAACCGCAGCTACCTGACCGTCGCCATCGGCTGCACGGGCGGGCAGCATCGTTCGGTGTTCATCGCGGAAACGCTTGCCGCGCGCCTTGCGCGCGAGGCGAACGTGATCGTGCGGCATCGTGACGCGCCAGTGGATGTCGACGCGTCGTCGCGGCTCGTCTCCGAGGTCGACCGACCCTAGCGACGCACGCC
Organism: Burkholderia cepacia ATCC 25416; assembly: GCF_001411495.1. Taxonomy (NCBI): domain Bacteria; kingdom Pseudomonadati; phylum Pseudomonadota; class Betaproteobacteria; order Burkholderiales; family Burkholderiaceae; genus Burkholderia; species Burkholderia cepacia. The sequence goes on from NZ_CP012981.1 coordinate 397,002, forward strand.
CCAACGCCCGCGCGCCATGTCCTCCCTATCGACCACCCTGATCGACCTGCCGCTGTTTCCGCTGCACACGGTGCTGTTTCCGGGGGGGCTGCTCCCACTCAAGGTGTTCGAGGCGCGCTATCTCGACATGTCCCGCGCGTGCCTGCGCGACAACGCGCCGTTCGGCGTGTGCCTGCTGAAGAGCGGGCCCGAAGTCGCGCAGGACGGCGCCGTGTCGGTGCCCGAGACCATCGGCTGCATGGCGCGCATCACCGAGTGCGATACCGGCGAATTCGGCATGCTTTATCTGCAGGCCGTCGGCACGCAGCGTTTCGAGCTGCTGTCGTATCGCGTGGAAGGCAACGGGCTGCTGGTCGGCATCGCGGAGCCGCTGCCCGACGACATCCCGCTCGAAGGCGAGCAGGCGCTCGCTCAATTCGGCTCGTGCGCCGAGGTGCTCGAGCGCATCATCAACGCGCTGAAGAAGTCCGATCCGGAGAAAATGCCGTTCGGCGAACCGTTCCGCCTCGACGATCCGAGCTGGGTGTCGAACCGCCTCGCGGAACTGCTGCCGCTCGACCTGCGCGCGCGGCAGAAGCTGATGGAGTTTCCGGACGTCGGCGCGCGCATCGATGCCGTGCACCACGTACTCGACCGGCACGGCTGGCTGTAACTACCGCGGCCGATTCCGTCGCGCGTCGCACCCGCCGGAAGACCTTTCCCGCAAGCGGTATCCCGGCGTTCCCGAACGCGGCCCGCGCCGCGCCCTTCCCGTTCGTTACAACAACGGCCCGCTCAGCGCATCGAGCAGCTTGCGCACGGGCGCCGGCACGCCGTACGCGTCGAGCCGGCTCAGCGGGACCCACGCGGTATCTGCATCCCGCGCCCCCGAAGGCAGGCCGCCACCGTCGGCCATGTCGCTCAGCCGAGGCTCGATCTCGAGCCGGAAATGCGTAAACGTGTGCGTGAGCGGCGCGAGCGGCACCGTGCCGCCGCCGCCGAAGCCGCGCGCGAGTTCCGCGAGCGCGGCGTCGCCGTCCGCTTGCGGCAGGCTCCACAGCCCGCCCCAGATGCCGGTCGGCGGCCGGCGCTCGAGCAGCACGGCGTCACCGTCGCGCAGCACGAGCATCCAGGTCTTGCGTGTCGGCACCGCCTTCTTCGGCCGCGCGGCCGGCAGCTCGCGCTGGCGGCCCGTCGATTGCGCAACGCAATCGCCCGCGAACGGGCAACGCGCGCAATCGGGCTTGCCCCGCACGCACAGCGTCGCACCGAGATCCATCAGCCCCTGCGTGTACGCGCTCACGTCGGCCGCATTCGCGGCGTCGGGCAACAGCGATTCGGCGAGCGCCCACATGTCGTTCTCGACACGCTTCTCGCCCGGAAAGCCCTCGACGCCGAAAACCCGCGCAAGCACGCGCTTCACGTTGCCATCGAGGATCGTCGCGCGCGCGCCGTACGCGAACGACGCGATCGCCGCGGCCGTCGAACGGCCGATGCCCGGCAGTTCGGCCAACGCGTCGGGCGTCGCCGGAAACGCGCCGCCGTGCTCGGCGACGACGGCCTGCGCGCAGCGGTGCAGATTGCGCGCGCGCGAGTAGTAACCGAGCCCCGCCCACAGCGCCATCACGTCGTCGGTCGGCGCGGCCGCGAGCGCGGCGACGTCCGGGTAGCGTTCGAGAAAGCGCGTGTAATACGGGATGACGGTCGATACCTGCGTCTGCTGCAGCATGATTTCCGACAGCCAGATCCGGTACGGATCGCGCGTGTTCTGCCACGGCAGGTCGTGGCGGCCATGCTCGCGCTGCCATGCGACCAGGCGCGTGGCGAACGTGCGATGCAGCGGTGTGACGGGGAACGGAGCGGGGGCGATGCGGGGCGGCTTCAAGTTGTCTGATCGGGGAATAAGGTTTCAACGCTGAGGTTTCAACGCTGGCAGGTCGGGCAAAAATAAGTCGACCGTTGGCCCTGCACGATCTGGCGAATCGGTGTGCCGCATACGCGGCAGGGTTGGCCGGCACGGTCGTAGACGAAGCAGTCGAGCTGGAAATAGCCGCTTTCGCCGTCGCTGCCGACAAAATCGCGCAACGTGCTGCCGCCACGCTCGATCGCGTCGGCGAGCGTCGCGCGCACCGCGTCGGCCAACCGCTCGTAGCGCGGCAGCGAGACCTTGCCGGCGGCCGTCGTCGGCCGGATGCCCGCACGAAACAGGCTCTCCGACGCATAGATGTTGCCGACGCCGACGACCATGTCGCCCGCGAGCAGCGCCTGCTTGACCGACACGGTGCGGCCGCGCGTGCGCGCGTGCAGCAGCGCGCCGGTAAACGCCGGCGAGAACGGCTCGACGCCGAGGCTCGCGAGCAGCGGATGTGCATGCACGTCGCCTGCTTCGCGCGGGTGCCACAGCACCGCGCCGAAACGGCGCGGATCGCGGAACCGCAGCACGAATTCGTCGAAGATCCAGTCGATGTGGTCATGCTTGGCGGCGACCGGCACGCCGTCGGCGGGCAGCACGCGCAGCGTGCCCGTCATGCCGAGATGGACGATGAACCAGCCTGCGTCGACCTCGAACAGCAGGTACTTGCCGCGACGCTCGACGGCGAGCACCTCGCGCGCGCGCAACTGCTCGGCGAGCCCTGCCGGCACGGGCCAGCGCAACATCTCGGTACGGACGTCGACTCGCTCGACGCGGCGGCCTGCGACAAAGGGCTCGATGCCCCGGCGCGTGACTTCGACTTCTGGCAACTCTGGCATGTTTTACGGGTCTGAGGCTGGATTCACGATCGTGCGTGTATTGTAGCGAGCGCGTTACAATCGGTTGAAACATCGAACGGATTTCCATGACCCTGCCCTCGAAGCTGCTTCTGAAGCGCCCCGCCGCCGTGCGCGGCGCGCGTGCCTTCCCGGTCCGCCGTGCGCTCGGCGCCGCGCTGTTCGCCGCCTGGACCCTCACCGCCTTCCCGGCTCACGCGCAGGATCCGGCATCGGACGACGCGGAACCGCAGGGCGCGTTCGAGCACGTGATGCCGGACGAGCAGAAGAATCTCCCCGGCGTTCCGCTGACGAGCCAGATCGTCTACCAGGTGCTCGCCGCCGAGGTCGCGCTCCAGCGCAACCAGCCCGCACCGGCCTACCAGACCTACCTCGCGCTTGCCCGCGACACGCGCGATCCGCGCATGGCCCAGCGCGCGACCGAGATCGCGCTCGGTGCGCAGAGCCCGGCCGACGCGCTGTCCGCCGCGAACCTGTGGCGCCAGTACGCACCGGAATCGAACCGGGCGTCGCAAGTCGACGCCGCGCTGCTGGTGCTCGCCGGCAAGCCGGCCGACGCGCAGCCGATGCTCGCGCGCGAGCTGGCCCGGGCGACCGGCGAGACGCGCGGCCCGGCGATCCTCGCGCTGCAGGCGCTGCTCGTGCGCGGCCCCGACCGCGTCGGCGGCCTCGCGGTGCTGAAGGACATGCTGAAGAACGACCTGAACCGGCCCGAGGCTCAGCTCGCGATCGCGCGCCAGCAGCTTGCGGTCGACGACAAGGACGGCGCCGCGCAGTCGCTGAAGCAGGCGCTGCAGATCCGCCCCGACTACCTGCCGGCGGCCCTGATGCTGTCGCAGATGGGGCCTGCGGAACGCGCGGCGGGCATCGCGTCGTTCGAGAAGTATGTTCAGCAGAATCCGAAGTCGCGCGATGCGCGGCTCGCGCTGTCGCAGCTCTATCTCGCCGACGATCGCCTCGACGACGCGCAGAAGCAGTTCGAGACGATGCGCAAGCTCGACTCGAAGGATCCGACGCCGCTGATGGCGCTCGCGCTGATCAAGATCCAGCAGAAGAAGCTCGACGAAGCCACCGCCTACCTGAAGCAGTACGTACAGCTCGGCGACAAGCAGCCGAACCTCGACGTCGGCCAGGGCTACATCTACCTCGCGCAGATCGCGATCGACCAGAACAACGACGCGCTGGCGTCGCAATGGCTGGACAAGGTCGACCAGACGAGCCAGCACTATCTCCCCGCGCAGATCACGCGCGCGCAACTGCTGCAGAAACAGGGCAAGACCGACGAGGCGCGCAAGGTGCTCGACGACCTGCCGATCACGGATCCGCGCGATGCCGCCGTGGTCGCCCGCACCGACGCGTCGATCCTGTTCACCGCGAAGCGCTATCCGGAAGCCGAGGCCCGGCTCGGGCAGGCGGTCCAGGACTTCCCGGACGATCCCGACCTGCGCTACGACTACGCGATGGCGGCCGAAAAAACCGGCCATTACACGACGATGGAAAAGCAGCTGCGCGAGCTGATCCGCACGCAGCCCGACAATCCGCAGGCGTACAACGCGCTCGGCTATTCGCTCGCCGACCGCAACCAGCGACTGCCCGAAGCCAGCAAGCTGATCGACAAGGCGATGACGCTCGCGCCGAACGACGCCTACATCATGGACAGTCTCGGCTGGGTGAAGTACCGGATGGGCGATACGGCCGGTGCGGCGAAGGTGCTGCGGCGCGCGTACGAACTGCAGCCGAACGCCGAAATCGGCGCGCATCTCGGCGAAGTGCTGTGGAAGAGCGGCGCGCAGGACGACGCGCGTTCCGCGTGGCGTGACGCGCAGAAGCTCGAGCCGGACAACGACACGCTCGTGCAGACACTGAAACGCCTCCAGATCAACGGCCTCTGATGCAGATGTTCCCGACGTTTTCCCTGTCCTCCCGCGCGCAGCGCACGCTGGCCGCAGCCGGCGCGGCGCTCGCGCTCGCCGGCTGCGCGAGCACGCCGCCGTCGGCCGGCGTGCCGACGGGCGCGCCGCTGCAGACCGCCGCAGCGCACGCTTACCATGGCCGCTTCGCGGTGCAGTACGACGACCGTCTCGGCAAGCAGCAGAACGTGTACGGCAACTTCGACTGGCAGGAGCACGGCGACGACGTGTCGCTCGAGCTGCGCAGCCCGCTCGGCCAGACGCTCGCGGTCGTGAAATCGACGCCGCAGGCTGCATCGCTCGAATTGCCGAACCGTCCGACGCAATATGCGCCGGACGTCGGCGACCTGATGCAGAAAACGCTTGGCTTCGAACTGCCGCTCGCGGGCCTGCGCTACTGGCTGCTGCCCACGGCCGCGCCCGCGACCCCTGCGGAGACGGTGCGCGACCCGGCCGACGGCACGCGCGTCAAGCAGATCCGCCAGGATGGCTGGACGATCGACTACCTTGCCTACGCGGATGCCCCGGCCACGGGCGTCAAACGCGTCAACCTCGTGCGCGCGACCCCGCCGCTCGACATCAAGCTCGTGCTCGACCAGTGAGCACCGGCCCAGCCCAGACATACGCATGACCGATTCGACCCGCTCGCTGCGCAATTGCCTTGCGCCCGCGAAACTCAACCTGTTCCTGCACATCACCGGCCGCCGCCCGAACGGCTATCACGATCTGCAGAGCGTGTTCCAGTTGCTGAACTGGGGCGACACGCTGCATTTCACGCTGCGCGACGACGGTCGCGTCGCGCGCGCCACCGACGTGCCCGGCGTGCCAGAGGAAAGTGACCTCGTCGTGCGCGCAGCCAACCTGCTGAAAGCACATACGGGCACCGCGCACGGCGTCGACATCGAGATCGACAAGTGCCTGCCGATGGGGGCCGGCCTTGGCGGCGGCAGCTCCGACGCCGCAACGACACTGCTCGCACTGAACCGCCTGTGGCGACTCGACCTGCCTCGCGCCGAGCTTCAGTCGCTCGCGGTCAAACTCGGCGCAGACGTCCCGTTTTTTATTTTTGGAAAAAATGCGTTCGCAGAGGGTATCGGAGAAGAATTAGCTGAGGTACAATTGCCGACTCGCTGGTTCTTGGTTGTGACGCCAAGCGTTCATGTCCCGACCGCTGAAATATTTTCAGATGAGTTGTTGACAAGAGATACGAAGCCCGTCACAATTGCTGACTTTCTTGCACAGCAAACCAGCGATGCGGGATGGCCAGACAGCTTCGGCCGGAACGACATGCAGGAAGTTGTAACAAGGAAGTACGCGGAAGTTGCGCAGGCGGTTAAATGGTTGTATGATTTGACCCCCGCGAGGATGACCGGCTCCGGAGCAAGCGTGTTTGCGGCGTTTCACAGCAAGCACGAGGCAGAAGCGGCGAAAGCCAAGCTGCCCGCCAGTTGGAATGGTGCAGTTGCCGAGAGTCTGGACGAGCATCCGCTCTTCGCTTTCGCGTCATGAAGTTTTACTTTGCCGAACGGCCTACACGAGTTCGGTAAAGCAGTCAGTTAAGTGTAGGGGAGTCGCCAAGTTGGTCAAGGCACCGGATTTTGATTCCGGCATGCGAGGGTTCGAGTCCTTCCTCCCCTGCCAAAAAATTTTCCCGCATTTCCCGCCCAAGCCTGAAGCAGGTGCACGATGAGCAGCCACAGCCATGATGGCCTGATGGTCTTTACTGGCAACGCGAATCCCGCGCTCGCCCAGGAAGTCGTCAATATCCTTGGTATCCCCCTCGGCAAAGCAATGGTCAGCCGTTTCTCCGACGGCGAGATCCAGGTCGAGATCCAGGAAAACGTGCGCGGCAAGGACGTCTTTGTCCTGCAATCCACGTGCGCACCGACAAACGACAACCTGATGGAACTGATGATCATGGTCGATGCGCTCAAGCGCGCATCCGCCGGCCGGATCACTGCAGCCATCCCCTACTTCGGCTACGCCCGTCAGGATCGCCGCCCGCGTTCGGCGCGTGTTGCGATCTCGGCGAAGGTCGTCGCGAACATGCTGGAAATCGCCGGCGTCGAGCGGATCATCACGATGGATCTGCACGCCGACCAGATTCAAGGCTTCTTCGACATCCCGGTCGACAACATCTACGCAACGCCGATCCTGCTGGGTGACCTGCGAAAGCAGAACTACCCGGATCTGCTCGTCGTGTCGCCGGACGTCGGCGGCGTGGTGCGTGCCCGGGCACTCGCGAAGCAGCTCAACTGCGATCTCGCGATCATCGACAAGCGCCGCCCGAAGGCGAACGTCTCCGAAGTGATGAACATCATCGGTGAAGTCGAAGGCCGCACCTGCGTGATCATGGACGACATGGTCGATACGGCAGGCACGCTCTGCAAGGCCGCGCAAGTGCTGAAGGAGCGCGGCGCGAAACAGGTTTTCGCCTACGCGACGCACCCGGTGCTGTCGGGTGGCGCGGGTGATCGCATCGCCGCGTCGGCACTCGACGAGCTGGTGGTCACCGACACGATCCCGCTGTCCGCCGAATCGCTCGGCTGCTCGAAGATCCGTGCACTGACGAGCGCGAGCCTGCTGGCCGAAACGTTCTCGCGGATCCGCCGCGGCGATTCGGTGATGTCGCTGTTCGCGGAATCCTGATCGCGAATCGACTGAACAAAGTATGCGCAGAAAGCGAAGCGGCAACGCTTCGCTTTTTGCACAATCGGACGGGATAGACGAAACCCCGTCCGCTTCATCGGGGGCCGACATTTGACGGCCCCGTTTTACTGCCTGGTCGCGGGCAGCCATTGGAGAATCATATGAAAGTCGTCGCTTTCGAGCGCCAACAGCAAGGTACGGGTGCGAGCCGCCGCCTGCGCAACGCCGGTAAGACCACGGGTATCGTTTACGGTGGCGAAGCAGCCCCGCAAAAGATCGAACTCGATCACAACGCCCTGTGGCACGCCCTGAAGAAGGAAGCTTTCCACTCGTCGATCCTCGACCTCGAAGTGGCTGGCCAGTCGCAACAGGTTCTGCTGCGCGACGTGCAATACCACCCGTTCAAGCAACTGGTGCTGCACGTGGACTTCCAGCGCGTTGACGCGAAGAAGAAGCTGCACACGAAGGCTCCGCTGCACTTCCTGAACGCTGAAATCAGCCCGGCCGTGAAGCTGTCGAGCGCGGTCGTTTCGCACGTCGCGACGGAAATCGAAATCGAGTGCCTGCCGGCTGACCTGCCGGAGTTCCTCGAAGTCGACCTGTCGAAGATCGAAGCCGGTCAATCGCTGCACGCGAAGGACATCGCACTGCCGAAGGGCGTCGCGCTGGTCGCGCACGTCGACGCGGAAAACCCGGTTGTCGCATCGGCGACGGTCCCGGCTGGTGCCGTGTCGGACGCAGCCGAAGGCGAAACGCCGGCTGCCTAAGCGGCCGCCTACGCGCCTCTCATCGATCCGTTTCACGAAACGGTCGACGCAACCCGCCGCGGCTTGCCCGGCGGGTTTTTCTTTTTCTGCGCCCAGGCGGCGGCTGCCGCCTTCGAAACGTCATGATCAAATTGATCGTCGGCCTCGGCAATCCCGGGGCGGAATACACCGCGACGCGCCACAACGCCGGCTTCTGGCTGATCGACCAGCTCGCCCGCGAAGCAGGCGCGACGCTGCGCGACGAACGCCGCTTCCATGGCTTCTACGCGAAAGCGCGCCTGCACGGTGAGGAAGTCCACCTGCTCGAGCCGCAAACCTACATGAACCGCTCCGGCCAGTCGGTCGTCGCGCTCGCGCAGTTCTTCAAGATCCTGCCCGACCAGATCCTCGTCGCACACGACGAGCTCGACCTGCCGCCCGGCACCGTGAAGCTGAAGCTCGGCGGCGGCAGCGGCGGCCACAACGGCCTGAAGGACATCACCGCACACCTGTCGTCGCAACAGTACTGGCGGCTGCGGATCGGCATCGGTCATCCGCGCGACCTGATTCCGGAAAGCGCCCGCGCCGGCGCGAAACCCGATGTCGCGAACTTCGTGCTGAAGCCGCCGCGCCGCGAGGAACAGGACGTAATCGACGCGTCGATCGAGCGCGCGCTCGCCGTGATGCCGATGGTCGTCAAGGGCGAACTTGACCGCGCGACGATGCAACTGCATCGCAACTGACCGCAGCGCCCGGCGACGATCCATCGCGCCGCCCGGCGTCGCCGGGCGGCCCCGCCCGCCCCATCCTGCGCATACTTGCGGTAATCTGGTCGCTTTGCCCGACAGGAGCCAAGCGGTGAGCCGTTACTGGAGCGACGTCGTTCAGCAACTCGTGCCTTACGTGCCGGGCGAGCAGCCCGCGCTCGCACACCCGGTCAAGCTGAACACCAACGAGAATCCCTATCCGCCGTCGCCGCGCGTCGTCGCGGCGATCGCGCGCGAACTCGGCGCGACCGGCGACACGCTGCGCCGCTATCCGGACCCGGTTGCACGCGCGCTGCGCGAGACGGTCGCGGCCCATCACCGCATCCAGCCCGAGCAGGTGTTCGTCGGCAACGGCTCGGACGAGGTGCTCGCGCACACATTCCAGGCGCTGCTCAAGCACGACCGGCCGCTGCGCTTCCCCGACATCACGTACAGCTTCTATCCGACCTATGCACGCCTGTACGGCGTCGAGACGACGGTCGTGCCGCTCGCGGATGACTTCTCGATCCGCGTCGACGACTATCTCGACGACGCCGGCGGCGTGCTGTTTCCGAACCCGAACGCGCCGACCGGGCGCGCGCTGCCGCTCGCGGATGTCGAGCGGATCGCGGCCGCGAATCCGTCGTCGGTCGTCGTGATCGACGAAGCCTATGTCGACTTCGGCGCGCAGTCCGCGATTGCGCTGATCGACCGCTACCCGAACCTGCTCGTCGTGCACACGACGTCGAAGGCGCGCTCGCTCGCGGGCATGCGCGTCGGTTTCGCATTCGGCGATGCCGCGCTGATCGACGCGCTGAACCGCGTGAAGGACAGCTTCAACTCGTACCCGCTCGACCGGCTCGCGCAAGTCGCCGCGCAGGCGGCGTACGAAGACACCGATTATTTCAGCGCAGCCTGCCGGCGCGTGATCGACAGCCGGACGCGGCTCACGCACGCGCTCGACACGCTCGGCTTCGACGTCGTGCCGTCGGCCGCGAATTTCGTGTTCGCGCGCCATCCCGCGCACGACGCGGGCGCCATCGCGGCCAAACTGAAGGAACGGGAAATTTTCGTGCGGCACTTCGGGCTGCCGCGAATCGACCAGCACCTGCGCATCACCGTCGGCACCGATGCCGAATGTGATGCGCTCGTCGCGGCGTTGCGCGAGCTGCTGGCCTGACATGAAGGAACCGGCGCCAGGCGGCGCCGATCCGGATGCGTGACGTGCGTGCCGAAGAACCCGGGCGCGCGCGTCACCGCGGGGTCACGACGCGTCGTCGCCTTTCACGGCGATCAACGCGTGGTACTTCTCCATCAATTGCGCGTGCGATTCGTCATGCTGCGGATCGCGCGGAATGCATTCGACCGGACACACCTGCTGGCACTGCGGTTCGTCGAAATGGCCGACGCACTCGGTGCACTTGTTCGGGTCGATCACGTAGATGTCCGGGCCCATCGAAATCGCGCCGTTCGGGCACTCGGGCTCGCACACGTCGCAATTGATGCACTCGTCGGTAATCATCAAAGCCATACTGATCTCACTTCTTCAGGCCGGTGGCCGGCTTCGCGACGAAACCGGCCGGCGCCGCGTCACGCGGCAGGGCCTCCCATCGCCGTCACTTTCTCGGTCAGCCACTTCTCGACGGACGGGAACACGAACTTGCTGACATCACCGCCCAACTGCGCGATTTCACGCACGATCGTGCCCGAGATGAACTGGTACTGGTCGGACGGCGTCATGAACATCGTCTCGACGTCGGGCAACAGATAGCGGTTCATCCCCGCCATCTGGAACTCATATTCGAAATCGGACACGGCTCGCAGGCCGCGCACGATCACGCGTGCGTTGTTGGTGCGGACGAAGTCCTTCAGGAGGCCGGTGAAACTCATCACCTTCACGTTCGGGTAATGGCCGAGCACCTCGTTCGCAATCGTCAGACGTTCTTCCAGCGAGAAGAACGGCTTTTTCGCGCGGCTGTCGGCCACACCGACCACCAGCGTATCAAAAATGCTCGACGCACGCCGCACGAGGTCTTCGTGCCCGCGCGTCAGCGGATCGAACGTACCGGGATACACGGCGACTACCATGTCGCTCCTCCTGTCATCACGCAAACGGGATGGCAGCGGTGCCATGCGCACGCGACTGCCGAGATGGGCATGCGTCGCCTTTGCAGCGCGCCGCCTCGTATGGAACGCGCATTATTCATCATTTTCGCGCCGCAGCAAATGATAGTGAACCGCACCGGCCTTGCCGTGCTTCACCACCTCCCAGCCCGCGAGCGCATCATGCGCGGCCGGGTCGAGTTCCGCGCCCGTTTCGACGTACAGCGCGCCGCCCGCCGCGACGAGCGGCGCCGCCAGCGCGACCGCGCGATCGAGCACAGCCGGTTCGCCGAACGGCGGATCGAGAAACACGACGTCGAACGCGCCCGGCGTGAGCCCGGCCGCGAGCCGCAACGCGTCCGCCTCCGCGACCTCGACCGCACGCGCGCCGAGCTTGTCCTTGATCGCACGCAGCTGCTGCGCGGCGCGTGGATGGCGCTCGACCATCACGACGCTCGCCGCGCCGCGCGACGCGGCCTCGAAACCGAGTGCGCCCGTGCCCGCGAACAGGTCGAGGCAGCGGCGGCCTTCGAGATCCTGGCCGAGCCAGTTGAACAGCGTCTCGCGCACGCGATCGGGCGTCGGCCGCAGGCCGTCGAGATCGAGCACCGCGAGCGGCGTGCGTTTCCAGTCACCGCCGATGATGCGGATCGTGTGCGGCTTGCCGCGGCTGGAAGGGGCCGCCGGGCGGCCGGAAGAGGAACGGGACATACGGAATATCGACGACGGAGGGACCGGGCGCGCGCAGGGGCGCACCGCCAAACAGGCGCACGTTACCACAGCGGCGGCGCGCACTGACGCGAGCGCCACGCCGCACTGATAAAATGCACGGTTTCGGCCGCCGTGCGCCGCGCCCGCGCGAACGCAGGACGGCCCGTCCGGTGCCCCGCTTCTGGCGGCGGCCCGCCCTCTTCCCGACGTCAGACCATGTTCAGCTTCTTCAAACGATTCAAGAAAACGCAGGAGCCCGATCCGGCGGAATCGCAATCGGCCGACGCGCAGCAAACGGACGAACCGTCCGATGCGCCCGCGGTCGAGGCCCCGCCTGCGGCCGAGGTGCCGCAAGCGCCCGCGCAACCGGCCGCGCCGGCCGTCGTGATGACGGTCACGCCGACCAACGACGGGCGCGACGAAGTCGTCGAGACGGTCGAAATCGTTCCGCCGCCGCTGCAGGACGCCACCGCGAAGAAATCGTGGCTCGCCCGCCTGAAAACGGGGCTCGCCAAGACGGGCTCGAGCATCACCGGCGTCTTCGTCAACACGAAGATCGACGAGGATCTGTACGAGGAGCTCGAAACCGCGCTGCTGATGTCCGACGCGGGCGTCGACGCGACCGAGTACCTGCTCGGCGCGCTACGCGAAAAGGTGCGCGCGGGCCGCCTGACCGACCCGCAGCAGGTGAAGGCCGCGCTGCACGACCTGCTCGTCGAGTTGCTGACGCCGCTCGAGAAGTCGCTGATGCTCGGCCGCGCGCAGCCGCTCGTGATGATGATCACCGGCGTGAACGGTGCGGGCAAGACGACCAGCATCGGCAAGCTCGCAAAGCATCTGCAGAGCTTCGACCAGTCGGTGCTGCTGGCCGCGGGCGACACGTTCCGCGCGGCCGCGCGCGAACAGCTTGCAGTCTGGGGCGAGCGCAACAACGTGACGGTCGTGCAGCAGGAAAGCGGCGATCCGGCCGCGGTGATCTTCGACGCGGTCAGCGCCGCGCGCGCGCGCAAGATCGACGTGATGATGGCCGACACGGCCGGCCGCCTGCCGACGCAACTCCACCTGATGGAAGAGCTGAAGAAGGTGAAGCGCGTGATCTCGAAGGCGCACGACGGCGCGCCGCACGAAGTGCTGCTGGTGATCGACGCGAACACCGGCCAGAACGCGCTCACGCAGGTCAAGGCATTCGACGACGCGCTCGGCCTCACCGGCCTCATCGTCACGAAGCTCGACGGCACCGCGAAGGGCGGGATTCTCGCCGCGATCGCGCGGCAGCGCCCGGTGCCGGTCTACTTCATCGGCGTCGGCGAGAAGGTCGAGGATCTGCAGCCGTTCAGCGCGGTCGAATTCGCGGACGCGCTGCTCGGCTGAACACCACCGGCACGCATCGCACGGGGCGCCTTCGGGCGCCCTTTTTCATGCGCGCCCGGTCATGCATGCCGGGCGCACCGCGCTCATTCGGCGTCGGGCTGCGCGCCGGGCTCGGCGGCCTTGAACGCATCGAGCGTCGACGCGTGGTCGACGATCCGCTGGATCGTCGGATAGCGCGTCGTGTCGATCGAGAAGCGGTTCGCGTTGAACACCTGCGGCACGAGGCACACGTCGGCGAGTGTCGGCGTGTCGCCGAAACACAGCTTGCCGGTGCGCGGATCGCTCGCGAGACGGGTCTCGAGCGATTCGAAGCCCGCCTCGATCCAGTGCCGGTACCACGCGTTCTTCGCCTCTTCGGGCACCTTCAGCGTGTGCTTCAGGTACTTCAGCACGCGCAGGTTGTTGAGCGGATGGATTTCGCACGCGATCTGCAGCGCGACCGCACGCACATAGGCGCGATCGACCGGCTGCTTCGGCAGCAGCGCCGGTTCCGGATGGGTTTCCTCGAGATATTCGATGATCGCGAGCGACTGCTGCAGCGTCGCGTCGCCGTCGGTCAGCGTCGGCACGACCGCGTCCGGATTCAGCGCGCGGTACGCGTCCTTCAGTTGCTCGCCGCCGTCACGCAGCATGTGCACGGGAACATAGTCGAACGACAGCTGCTTCAGGTTCAGGGCGATCCGCACGCGGTACGACGCGGAACTGCGGAAATAGCTGTAAAGCTTCATGGGATGTCTCTCGTAGTCGTATTCGGCCGGCAACGGCACGGGCGCGGCGCAGCCGGCGCGCGCACCGCCGGGAAGCAGAGTGTAGCGCGCCGCGATGCGCCCCCCTTGCTTGCGTCGTCCGCGCCCGTGCGATACTCGGGCATTCCTCACCGCTCACAGCGCGGCCCGATGCCGGCCGCCCGCCCCACGCCCCGATGACCGCTTCCCACGATCCCGCCGCCGTTCCGTTCCCGTGCGCCCGCTTCATCAAGGAAATCGGCCGCGGCCCGAACGGCGCACGCGCACTGTCCGCCGAGGACACGTTCGAGCTCTATCGCGCGATGCTCGACGCGCGCGTGTCGGATGTCGAACTCGGCGCGATCCTGATCGCCTATCGGCTGAAGGGCGAATCCGCCGACGAGCTGGCCGCGATGCTCGCCGCCGCGCAGGCGTCGTTCGAGCCCGTGCACGTACAGGACGCGGCGTTCCGTCCCGTCGCGATCCCGAGCTACAACGGCGCGCGCAAGCAGCCGAACCTCGTGCCGCTGCTCGCACTGCTGCTCGCGCGCGAAGGCGTGCCGGTGCTCGTGCATGGTGTCGAGCAGGATCCGGGCCGCGTGACGAGCGCCGAGATCTTCTCGGCGCTGTCGCTTGCTCCGTCGGCGTCGCACGATGCGATCGAGGACACGCTTGCCGAGCGCCGCGTCGCGTTCGCGTCGATCGAGGTGCTGGCGCCGCGCATCGCGCGCCTGCTGTCGATGCGCCGCGTGCTCGGTGTGCGCAATTCGACGCACACGCTCGTGAAGATCCTGCAGCCGTTCGCACCGGCCGGCCTGCGGCTCGTCAACTACACGCACCCGCCGTACCGCGACAGCCTCGCGCAGCTGTTCCGCGACCATCCCGACGCCGCGCTCGGCGGCGCGCTGCTCGCGCGCGGCACCGAGGGCGAAGCCGTTGCCGACACGCGGCGCCAGGTGCAGGTCGACTGGTTGCACGACGGCGTGTGCGACACGCTGATCGAGGCCGAGCGCTCGTCGACCGAAGCGCCCCCCGTCGCCCTGCCCGAATCGCGCGATGCGGCCACGACGGCCGCGTGGACGGACGCCGTATTGCGCGGCGAGGTGCCGGTGCCCGACACCGTCGCCCGCCAGGTCGCGACGATCGTGCAGATCACCCGCATCGCGCGCTGACGGCACGCCTGCGAACCGGCCCCGCGCGCCGGGCATTTGACACGCGGGCGCATCCTGGCATAGAGTTGCCGTCATGCGTTCCTTTCCGAACACCCTCCGAATTACCTCCGGCCGCCTAGCGCGGCCGCTATCGCTACGACTAGCCTAAGGCTGTCGTAGCGCCGTGTGCTGTCCGCACGGTCCCTCCCAGCAGTTCCTCGCAGTACCCCTCTCGCAGTTTTTACAACCCGAAGTCGTCAGCATTCGTCCGTCTATCCGTCGGCCGATTCGCGAAGATCATCCGCATCCGCAGCGCGCTCGCGTGCCGCGGAGCGAGGCAGCGCCAACCGTCGCCCATGCCGCCCGTCTTCGCTCGCGACTTGAGACCCGAGGTCCAGAAGATGCAGCGCAATCCGCAAGACAAGTACCGTCCGTTCGAGCCCGTCCGCCTCAATGGCCGCAAATGGCCGTCGCGCACCATCGAGCGCGCGCCCGTCTGGATGAGCACCGACCTGCGCGACGGCAACCAGTCGCTGATCGAGCCGATGAGCATCGAGCAGAAGCTCGAATTCTTCGAGATGCTGGTCGCGATCGGGTTCAAGGAGATCGAGGTCGGTTTTCCGTCGGCGTCGCAAACCGACTTCGATTTCGTCCGCAAGCTGATCGACGACAAGCGGATTCCCGATGACGTGACGATCGAAGTGCTCGTGCAGGCGCGCGAAGACCTGATCGCTCGCACGTTCGACGCGCTCGAAGGCGTGCCGCGCGCGATCGTGCACCTGTACAACGCGGTCTGCCCGTCGTTCCGCCGCATCGTGTTCGGGATGTCGAAGGCCGACGTGAAGGCGCTCGCGGTCGACGGCACGCGCATCATCAAGGAGCACGCCGTCGCGCGCCCCGACACGCAGTGGACCTTCCAGTACTCGCCGGAAACCTTCAGCATGACCGAGCTGACGTTCGCACGCGAGATCTGCGACGCGGTCGCGCAAACCTGGCGCCCGACCCGCGACCATAAGATGATCGTCAACCTGCCGGCCACCGTCGAAGCCGCGAGCCCGAACGTGTTCGCCGACCAGATCGAATGGATGGACCGCAACCTCGCGTATCGCGACAGCATCGTGCTGTCCGTGCATCCGCACAACGACCGCGGCACGGCGGTCGCGGCGGCCGAGCTCGCGCTGCTCGCGGGCGCCGACCGCATCGAGGGTTGCCTGTTCGGCAACGGCGAGCGTACCGGCAACGTCGATCTCGTCACGCTCGCGCTGAATCTCTACACGCAGGGCATCGATCCGGGCCTCGATTTCTCCGACATCGACGCGGTGCGCCGCGTCGTCGAACGCTGCAACCAGATTCCGGTGCATCCGCGCCACCCGTACGCGGGCGACCTCGTGTTCACCGCGTTCTCCGGTTCGCATCAGGACGCGATCCGCAAGGGCTTCGCGCAGCAGCGCCCCGACGCGCCGTGGGAAGTGCCGTACCTGCCGATCGACCCGGCCGACCTCGGCCGCAGCTACGACGCGGTGATCCGTGTCAACAGCCAGTCCGGCAAGGGCGGCGCGACGTTCCTGCTCGAACGCGGGATGGGCTTCACGCCGACGCGGCGCGTGCAGATCGAATTCAGCCACGCGGTGCAGACGCTTGCCGACGCGTCGGGAGAAGAAGTGACGGGCGACGCGATCTGCGCGCTGTTCGCGCGCGAATTCTTCGACACCGACGGCCCGGCCGCGCGCCACGGCAACGGCGCGCGCTGGCAGAACCGCGAGATCGCGACGGCGCCCGCGGCGGATATCGCACCCGACGATGCCGTGCGACGTTTGGCCGCGGCATTCGCAGCCGCCGCCGGCGTCGCGATCGACATCGCTTCGTGCGAACACGCGCGCACGACGGACGGGCGGATCGCGGTATCGGTGGGCTGCCGGGTCGGCGATGCGCCGCTGCGGCACGGCGTCGGCCTGCACGCCGATGCGGCGGGCGCCGCGCTCGATGCGCTCGTCAGCGCGATCAACCGCTCGGCCTGGCACTGCGCGGATCGCCGCGCGGCGGCCTGACGGACGGTTCCGTTTCAGGGTTCAAACGTCAGCGAGCGGTGCGTGACCGCTCGTGCGCCGCGCGATCCGCGCCGCACGAGGCAGCAAAAAGCGGCCCAGGAGGCCGCTTCGATCGGGACATGAAAACGGGCGCCACGCGCGCTCATGTCTCGGTCGCGCACCGCGTCGCCTGCCACGCGAACAGGCTCCAGCGGCCCTGTTCGTGGGTGTGGACGGAGGTATACGCAATCGGGAAGACCAGGCCGCCGTTGTTCGTTTCCATCTCGATCAACGCACGCCCGGTGACGACGCAGGTTTCATCGCCGACGGGCAGCACGTCCTGCGACTGGATTTCGATCTGGCGATAGCGGCGGCGGCCGGCGACGATGGCGTCGATGAACTGCTGCTTGGTTTCGCGTTTGCCGTTGGTGTGCACGAAGAACACCTTGTCCGACAAAAGCGCGCCGAGCGCCTCGCCGTCGCCGTCCACCATCGCCCGGAACCGATCGCGCTCGAGCGCGCGGATCGCATCGATCACCTTCGCCATCGCCTGACTCCTCGGCAACGCGCACGCCGTGCGCGGGCGTGCGGATCAGAAGTTGTACTGCACGTAGAACTGGTGGAAATTTATACCAGGATTCGGCTCTTTGATACCCGCGTTAGACACATGTTCAAAACGGTAGCCGACCTGATACTGTTGCCGTTGGCCGAACTGCACCCCCACCCCCGCGGTCGGCGAGAACTGGAACGCGGTCCCCAGCGAGAAATGATCCGAGATCGTCGGGTGCGTCAGCAGCCGGACGCCGCCGCCAGCCTCGATGAACGGGCGAATCTCCCCGGCGCTCTTGATGAAGCGGAACAACGGCGTCACGCCGAATTCGCCGATGCTGCCGTGAACGTTGCCGCCCGTGTGCCAGTAGCCCGCGTGCCCTTCCACGACGAACGCGAAGTGCCAACCGCCCATTTCCCACCAGTTCCAGCCCGGATCCCACACCACGCCGAGATCGCCCTTGTCGACCCCGTGGCGATCCGAAAAACCGCCGCCCGCCTGAATCCCCCATCGATCCGCGAATGCCGCACCCGATCCTCCCAGAAGGGACGCCGCCAGCATCGCGTGCAGGACAAGCCGGCTGCGGGGCCGGCGATTCTTCTTATTGTTCATCTGACACTCCAACTTTGTGGGTTGAATGGAACCTGCCGCTTCGGCCGGCTCGAGCGAAGTGAATGGTATGGTAAAGGACTTTTCGGATCGGCATCACGAAGCGAAATGGCTTCCTTCCAAAACAACAAAAATTGAAATCGTCTACTGATTACCATCTGAAACAACGGCTTACGGAACTTCGCGTCGCCTCCCCTGTCGCAGAATAGACTATCGACTCGACTAACTCGATAGAAAAACGGGAACTCCGATGCCCACGCTTGCTCTAAGGAATTAGCACTCAGCTTGCGGGAGTGCTAAGATGCCCCACGGAATCTCATTCGAGACCGGGGGTTTGTCCCTGATTCCAAAGGAGTTTTTAGTGAGCAACGCCCTGACCCTCCCGAACACCCTGAGCCCGGCGCCGGCCAAGGCCGAATCGGCAGGCTCGCTGGCGCTCGCAGCTCAATCGATGTTGCCGGGCCAGCTTGGCAACATCGACGCGTATATCCAGGCCGTCAATCGCATTCCGCTGCTGACGGCAGAAGAGGAACGCCAGTACGCGACCGAATTCCGCGAAAACAACAATCTCGACTCGGCACGCCGCCTCGTGCTGTCGCACCTGCGGCTCGTCGTGTCGATCGCGCGCAACTATCTCGGGTACGGCCTGCCGCACGGCGACCTGATCCAGGAAGGCAACATCGGCCTGATGAAGGCCGTGAAGCGCTTCGATCCGGCCCAGAACGTTCGTCTCGTGTCGTACGCGATCCACTGGATCAAGGCCGAGATCCACGAGTACATCCTGCGCAACTGGCGCATGGTGAAGGTCGCGACGACGAAGGCGCAGCGCAAGCTGTTCTTCAACCTGCGCAGCCACAAGAAGAGCATGCAGGCGATGACGCCCGAGGAAATCGACGGCCTCGCACAAGAGCTCAACGTCAAGCGCGAAGACGTGACCGAAATGGAAACGCGCCTGTCGGGCGGCGATATCGCGCTCGAAGGGCAAGTCGAAGACGGCGAGGAGTCGTACGCACCGATCGCCTACCTGGCCGACTCGCACAACGAACCGACCGCCGTGCTCGCCGCGCGTCAGCGCGACTCGCTGCAGACGGACGGCATCGCGCAGGCACTCGACGCGCTCGACGCGCGCAGCCGCCGCATCATCGAGGCACGCTGGCTGCATGTCGACGACGACGGCTCGGGCGGCTCGACGCTGCACGATCTCGCCGCCGAGTTCGGCGTGTCGGCGGAACGCATCCGCCAGATCGAGGCGAGCGCGATGAAGAAGATGCGCACCGCCCTCGCCGAATACGCATAAATACCGGCGATTCGGAAAGCTTCATCGAAAACCGCTGCCTGACCGGCAGCGGTTTTTTTTCGCCCGACTTTTTCACCGGTTTTTAGCCGGTTTATCCCTCGCCTCTCCGCCCGCTTCTTCGCTCATTTCTCCGTCGATCAATTGACCTGTTTAATCAGGTATTGGACGGTTCGCGGGCCCCTTCCGCATAACCTTGATCTGCCTCAAGTTTCGGCCCGTGTTTCGCGACGGTCTGCCGCAGCGCAGCACTCGGCATCGGAAAGCAGTCCTTTTAAAATTGGCATGTCAGGCGCAAAAGGATTAAAACAGCTTCACGGCCGTCATAAATCCGACGTAAAGTCGCCCCCAATCCGACGTAAATCGATTCAGGATAATCGCCTTGATCTCGATCAATAAAGAGCCTGCGCCGCCTCCCCCGCGGCCGGCCGGCACGATCGGCTGGCGTGCGCGCATCGCCGCATGGGCACGCGGCCCGACCCTCGCCCGCGACATCAGCCTGGTGCTGATCGTCAAGCTGATCCTCCTGATGTCGCTCAAATACGCATTCTTCAATCATCCGCAGGCCGAGCACATGTCGCTTCCGCCTGCCGCCGTCGCCGAGAAGCTGCTCTCGGTGCCGGCGCCTGCACCCACCGAGGGAGACCACCATGATAAGTAGCGAAGTCGTCGATCTGTCGCGTCTGCAGTTCGGCATCACGGCGCTCTACCACTTCCTGTTCGTGCCGCTGACGCTCGGCCTGTCCTGGCTGCTCGTCATCATGGAAGCCGTCTACGTGATGACCGGCAAACAGGTCTACAAGGACATGACCCAGTTCTGGGGCAAGCTGTTCGGGATCAACTTCGCGATGGGCGTGACGACCGGCATCACGCTCGAATTCCAGTTCGGCACGAACTGGTCGTACTACTCGCACTATGTCGGCGACATCTTCGGCGTGCCGCTCGCGGTCGAAGGCCTGATGGCGTTCTTCCTCGAATCGACGTTCGTCGGCCTGTTCTTCTTCGGCTGGAACCGCCTGTCGAAGGTCAAGCACCTGATGGTCACGTTCCTCGTCGCGCTGGGCTCGAACCTGTCCGCGCTGTGGATCCTCGTCGCGAACGGCTGGATGAACAACCCGGTCGGCGCCGAGTTCAACTACCAGACGATGCGCATGGAGCTGACGAACCTGTTCGACGTGCTGTTCAACCCGGTCGCGCAGGTGAAGTTCGTGCACACCGTGTCGGCCGGCTACGTGACGGCCGCGATGTTCGTGCTCGGCATCTCGTCGTGGTACCTGCTGAAGAAGCGCGACACCGACTTCGCGCTGCGCTCGTTCGCGGTCGCGGCCGGCTTCGGTCTCGCGTCGACGCTTTGCGTGATCGTGCTCGGCGACGAGTCGGGCTATACGACCGGCGAAGTGCAGAAGATGAAGCTCGCCGCGATCGAATCGGAATGGGAAACCCAGCCGGCGCCGGCCTCGTTCACGCTGATCGGCATCCCGAACCAGAAGGAAGAGCGCACCGACTACGCGATCAAGATCCCGTACGCGCTCGGCCTGATCGCGACGCGCTCGATCGACGAGCCGGTGATCGGCCTGCGCGAACTCGCGAAGCGCAGCGAGGAGCACATCCAGAGCGGGATGGTGGCGTACGGCGCATTGCAGAAGATCAAGGAAGGCGACACGAGCGATGCGACCCGCGCACTGTTCGACCAGCACAAGCAGTATCTCGGCTACGGGTTGATGCTCAAGCAGTTCACGCCGAACGTGGTCGATGCGACGCCGGAGCAGATCAAGGCCGCCGCGAAGAAGACGATCCCGCCGGTCGCGCCCGTGTTCTTCTCGTTCCGGATCATGGTGTTCCTCGGCTTCCTGTTCCTCGCGACCTTCGTCGCCGCGTTCTGGCTCTGCGCGCGCCGGCAGCTGCTGCAGGACAACCGCCGCTGGTTCCTGCGTTATGCGGTGTGGGCGATCCCGCTGCCGTGGCTCGCCGCGGAATTCGGCTGGGTCGTCGCCGAGCTCGGCCGCCAGCCGTGGACGATCGCGGGCATCCTGCCGACGCATCTGTCCGCGTCCAGCCTGACGTCGACGGACCTGTACCTGAGCCTCGCCGGTTTCATCGCGTTCTACACCGCGCTGTTCGTCATCGAGATCAAGCTGATGTTCAAGTACGCGCGCCTCGGCCCGTCGTCGCTGCACACCGGCCGCTATCACCACGAACTCGCGGCCGCCAGCGAGCGCGCCACGGCCTGAGCACGCACCCGAAACGGAACAAGGAATCGCTATGGACTATGCAACTCTCAAGCTGATCTGGTGGCTGCTCGTCGGCGTGCTGCTGATCGGCTTCGCCGTCACCGACGGCTTCGACATGGGCGCGACCGCGCTGCTGCCGTTCCTCGGCAAGACCGACGAGGAACGCCGCATCATCGTCAACACCGTTGGTGCGACGTGGGAAGGCAACCAGGTGTGGCTGATCACGGCCGGCGGCGCGATGTTCGCGGCCTGGCCGCTCGTCTACGCGGCGTCGTTCTCCGGCTTCTACTTCGCGATGCTGCTCGTGCTGTTCGCGTTGTTCTTCCGGCCGGTGGGCTTCGACTACCGCAGCAAGCGCCCTGACCCGCGCTGGCGCGCGGGCTGGGACTGGGGCCTGTTCGTCGGCGGTTTCGTGCCGGCGCTCGTGTTCGGCGTCGCGTTCGGCAACCTGCTGCAAGGCGTGCCGTTCAAGTTCGACAGCGACCTGCGCGTGACCTACTACGGCGGCTTCTGGGCGTTGCTGAACCCGTTCGCGCTGCTGTGCGGGCTCGTCAGCCTCACGATGCTCGTCGCGCACGGCGCGGCCTTCATCAAGATGAAGACGGAAGGCGTGATCGCACGCCGCGCGTCGGTCGCGCTGCGCGTGGCGTCGTTCCTCGCAGTCGTGCTGTTCGTGCTGGCCGGCGTGCTGATCGCGTCGACCATCGGCGGCTTCCACATCACGCACGCCGCGCCGACCGATACGGTCGCGAACCCGCTGCTCAAGGACGTCGCCGCGGGCTCGGGCCTGTGGCTCGCGAACTACGGCGAATTCCCGTGGATGATCGCGGCGCCCGTCGTCGGGATCGCGGGCGGCCTGCTGGCGATGCTGCTCGCCGGCTCGAAGCAGGAGAAGACAGCCTTCTTCTGCACGGGGCTGATGATCGTCGGCGTGATCCTGACCGCCGGCTTCTCGATGTTCCCGTTCATCATGCCGTCGTCGCTCGACCCGAAGAGCAGCCTGACCGTGTGGGATTCGACGTCGAGCCACATGACGCTGCAGGTGATGCTGTTCGCGGTGATCGTGTTCCTGCCGCTCATCCTGCTCTACACAAGCTGGGTGTATCGCGTGATGCGCGGCAAGGTCACGCGCGAGGTGCTCGAAGAGAACAAGCATTCGATGTATTGAACCCGGCCGGGGCGCGCTGGCGCCCCGCCGCCCCCGTTTCGCAAGGAGTCGGATCATGTGGTATTTCAGCTGGATTCTCGGTATCGGCGTCGCGCTGTCGTTCGGCATCGTCAATGCGATGTGGCTCGAAGCACGGCAGAAGACGCAGGAAGCACGCGTAACCCGCAACTGACGCGTTCGGCCGATCGGCCAGCCGCCGCCCGGAAGGAACCTCGCCTCGCGCGAGGTTTTTTTTCGCTCCGGCACGCCGGACAAGTCGGACACGCCGATGCCAATTTAGCGCCAGATTGATACCACTTGAATACCAATAAAAGGTTTCATAAGATCTTTGGACACGGCCGCTGACAGGCCGAATCCATCTGGGTGGGGGAGACATGCGAATCCCGTATGCGGCGCGCGCGTGCACGCCGTCTCGCCGTCGCCGCGCGGCGGCCGGTTGCGCTTCGTCCGCGACCTGCGCCGCCGTCGTGCGCGCCGCTCGCGCGCGCGCCTTTGTCACCGGGCGCGTCGCCACCGCGTCAGGGTCAGCGTCATCCGCGGCCGCCATCGTGCCCGGCCGATGAGGACACGCACCCGCCCGCGCCGATCCGACCGGCACGCCTGCCCGCCACCCGTTCCGTAACGCACGCATCCGCGTGCCGACTGCGCGCAGGGCAGCCGCATCGCCCGCGCACATTGTTGTCCCCGCAGCTCCGTTGAAAGACCCGCCCGCAGCGACGTCGTCCCGTGACGCCGCTACGCCCCCCTTTTTTCTCAGGAGTCCGCATGAGCCGAACCTTGTCCACCCTGTTTGCCGGCGTGCTGATCGCGGCACTGCCACCGGTCGCGCTTGGCGCGCTGCCCGCGTCGAGCGCGGCGGTCGCGGCGGCCGGTGCCGTCCGTCCCCCCGTGCCGCCGGCCGATCTCGCGGCGCGGCTGTCGAACGGCCTCGCGCTGCGCGTTGCCGTCGACAACAATCACGCGGCCTCGGCCGGCGTGCCGTGCGCCGACCTCGGCGCCGACGGCGCGGCCTGCGCGACGGGCCGCCTGATCCTGCAGAACCGCGGCCACCAGGCGATCGCCGACGGCGGCTGGAAGCTCTACCTGCACAGCATCCGCCGCCTGCTGCGAATCGATCGCCCCGGCTTCGCGCTGCGGCGGCTCACCGGCGACCTGTACGAACTGACACCGCAACCCGGCTCGGTGCGGCTGGCACCGGGCGAACGCATCGAACTGCCGTTCGTCGCCGAATACTGGCTGCTGCGCTACAGCGACGTGATCCCGCGCCCGTACGTGGTCGTCGATGGCGCGCCGCCCGCCGTGCTCCGCTACGACGACACCGACGACGAGCTGCGCTACGTCGAATCGCTGCCGGCCGACGCGCAGAACAACTCGACGGGCAACGCGCCGCCCGTGGCCGCACGGCCCGACCCGAGCCGCGCGCTGCCGAGCGTGAAGCGCGAGCAGCCGCTGCCCGGCACGCTCGAGCTGCGCGGTGTCGAGCTCGCCCTGCCCGATCTGCCGGACGCGCAGGTCGCGGCGCTGCGCGAACGCGCGACGACGCTCGGGCTCGACGGCGCGCGCGTGCCGGTGCGGGGCGCCGTCGCGCCGCGTCGGCTGCCGGCCGACATCGCGACGCCGGGCGGCTACCGGCTCGCGATCGGGCCGCGCGGCGTGCTGATCGAGGGCTACGATCGCGCCGGCCTCTACTACGGCGTGCAGACGCTCTACTCGCTCGCACCGGCCGGCGGCGGCCCGATCCCGGCGATGCTCGTCGAGGATGCGCCGCGCTTCACGCATCGCGGGATGCACGTCGATCTCGCACGCAACTTCAAGCACCCGGCGACGCTGCGCCGCCTGATCGACCAGATGAGCGCGTACAAGCTCAATCGCCTGCACCTGCACCTGTCGGACGACGAAGGCTGGCGCATCGAGATTCCCGGCCTGCCCGAACTGACCGGGATCGGCTCGCGCCGCTGCCACGACCCGAGCGAGACGCGCTGCCTGCTGCCGCAGCTCGGCTCCGGCCCGGACAACCGCTCGGGCGGCGGCTACCTGACCCGCGACGACTACGTGGCGCTCGTGCGCTACGCGGCCGCGCATTTCGTCGAGATCGTCCCCGAGATCGACATGCCCGCGCATGCGCGCGCGGCCGTCGTGACGATGGAGGCACGTTACCGGCGGCTGCATGCGGCCGGGCGCGAGCAGGAAGCGAACGCATACCGGCTGCTCGATCCGCAGGACACGTCGAACCTGACGACGGTGCAGTTCTACGACCGCCGCAGCGACCTGAACCCGTGCGTGCCGGGCGCGCTCAATTTCGCATCGAAGGTAATCCGCGAGATCGCGGCGATGCATGCGGATGCGCAGGCGCCGCTGCACATCTGGCATTACGGCGGCGACGAGGCGAAGAACATCTTCCTCGGCGCGGGCTTCCAGCCGCTGAACGGCACCGATCCGAACAAGGGGCGCATCGATCTCGCCGCGCAGGACAAGCCGTGGGCGCGTTCGCCCGCATGCACGGCGTTGCTCCAGCGCGGCGAGATCAAGTCGATCGACGAGCTGCCGACGCGTTTCGCTCAGCAGGTGAGCGCGGCGGTCAGCGCGAACGGGATCGACACGATGGCCGCGTGGCAGGACGGCATCAAGCATGCGAACGGGCCGCAGGACTTCAGCACGCGCCACGTGATGGTGTCGCTGTGGGACACGATCTTCTGGGGGGCGTCGGACAGCGCGCGCGACCTGAGCGGCAAGGGCTATCTGACGGTGCTCGCGCTGCCCGACTACCTGTACTTCGACTTCCCGTACACGCTCAACCCGCGCGAGCGCGGCTACTACTGGGGCTCGCACGCGACGGACGAGTACAAGGTGTTCTCGCTCGCACCGGAGAACCTGCCGCAGAACGCCGAAGTGATGGGCGACCGTGACGGCAACCCGTTCGAGGTCACGGGAACGGGCCCCGCGCCGCGCATCGAAGGCATGCAGGGGCAGGCATGGGGCGAGGTGATGCGCAACGACACCTTCCTCGAATACATGGCCTATCCGCGGCTGCTCGCGCTCGCCGAGCGCGCCTGGCACCGCGCCGACTGGGAGCTGCCGTATGCGGCCGGCGTGCGCTTCAAGCGCGGCGACACGCATCACGTCGACACGGCCGCGCTGCAGCGCGACTGGGCCGGTTTCGCGACGCTGCTCACGCAACGCGAATTGCCGAAGCTCGACCGGGCCGGTGTCGGCTACCGGAAGCCGACCTTCACGCTGACGAATCCGTGATCGGCTGAACGCCCGGGCGACGCGCGATGCAAACACGTGCATCGCGCCATCGCCCGCACCAAAAAAAACGGCTTGCGACGCAAGGATCGCAAGCCGTTTTCGTTTTGCCGGCCGGGCCGAATCCGCGTCGCGGATCGGGCCGGCCCGATCACATCAGGCCGGCTGCGCGGCCGCTCCGCTGCCCGACGGCGGCAGGCGCGCGCCGAGCTGTTCGGCATAACGTGCCGCCGCATTGCCGCAGACGATGTGGAACGTGTCGAGCGACACCCACGCGACGTCGAGCGCACCGAGACGATCGCGATCGACCGCCGACGGATCGCGCACGACCACACGCAGGCGCGTGGTCGCGACCGCGTCGAGCGACACGACGTTGGTCGCGCCGCCGAACACCGCGAGCCAGCGCGCCGGCTCCGGATCGAGCGGACCGGCAGCCGCCCCCGTGACGGGCTGCGCCGCGGCGGCCGTCGCCGTCGACGCGGCACCGGTCGCGCCGCTGCCGATCGCGGCACGCATTTCGTCGGCAATGATGTCCGCCTCGGGCCCGATGATCACCTGCACGCTGTTGCCGCCGCGCTTGAGCACGCCGCGCGCGCCGATCGACTTCAGTTCCGGCTCCGAGACCTTCTCCGGATCGACGACGGTCAGGCGCAGGCGCGTCGTGCATGCGTCGACGACCGACAGGTTGCCGGCCCCGCCGAGCGCGGCAATGTAGCGCTGCGCACGCGGCGCAGCCGCAGCGGCGCCCGCCGCCGGCGCGACGAAGCCGCCCGATGCGTACGATTCCGCGGCCGCGTCGGCCGATGCCGGCTCACGGCCCGGCGTGGCCATGTTGAACTTGCGGATGAAGAAGCGGAACAGCCCGTAATACGCGGCGCCGTACGCGATGCCGAGCGGGATCGCGATCCAGCCCTTCGTCGACAGGCCGTAGTTCAGCACGTAGTCGATCGCGCCGGCCGAGAACGTGAAACCGAGCTTCACGCCGAGGATCTGGCAGATCGCGAGCGACAGCCCCGTCAGCACCGCGTGGATCACGTACAGCACCGGTGCGAGGAACATGAAGCTGAATTCGATCGGCTCGGTCACGCCGGTCAGGAACGACGTGAGCGCCATCGAGAACAGCAGGCCGCCGACCATCGCGCGGCGCTCCTTCGGTGCCTCGTGCAGCATCGCGAGACACGCGGCCGGCAGGCCGAACATCATGATCGGGAAGAAGCCGGCCATGAAGGTGCCCGCGGTCGGGTCGCCCGCGAAGAAGCGGTGCAGGTCGCCGTGCACGATCTCGCCGCCGGCGGGCGGCGTGAAGTTGCCGAACACGAACCACGCCAGCGAGTTGATGATGTGGTGCAGGCCCGTGACGAGCAGCAGGCGGTTCAGGAAGCCGAACACGAACGCACCGATCGCGCCCGCCGTCGTCAGCCACTGGCCGGCCGCGTCGATCGCATGCTGGACCGGCTGCCACACGTACCCGAACGCGATGCCGAGTACCACGCACACCAGCCCCGTGATGATCGGCACGAACCGCTTGCCGCCGAAGAACGCGAGGTAGTCCGGCAGCTTGATGTCCTTGTAGCGGTTGTACAGCAGGCCCGCGACGACACCCGCGATGATCCCGGACAGCACGCCCATGTTCAGCTTGGGATCGATGTCCTTCATGATCGCGGTTTCGATCAGGTAGCCGATCGCGCCCGCGAGTGCCGCCACGCCGTTGTTGTCTTTCGCGAAACCGACCGCCACGCCGATCGCGAACAGCAGTGGCAGGTTGTCGAAGATCGCGCCGCCGGCGTCGGCGATCATCTTGATGTTGAACACGTCCGGCTGGCCGAGTCGCAGCAGGATGCCGGCGACCGGCAATACCGCGATCGGCAGCATCAGCGCCCGGCCCAGGCCCTGTATTTTCAGAAACGGATTCCCGTTCATTCAGTCCTCCAATCCTTGTCTCGTCGTTAAGCGTCGTTAATCGTCGTTGAGCTGATTGCCTTCGTCGTAATACGGGTCGCGAACCTGCCGTCGACGCTCAGTCGAGCGGCCAGACCTCGCGACTTGCTGCCCTTACCGCCTGTGCCGAGTCGAGCGCGAGCAGATCCTGCGCGCGCTGACGGCACAACTGGTAATCGAGACGGCGCACACGCGCCTTGATGCCCGGCACCGATACGGGGTCGACCGACAGCTCGGTCACGCCGAGGCCCACCAGGATCGGCACCGCGAGCGGATCGCCGCCGAGCGCGCCGCACACGCCGACCCACTTGCCGTGCTTCGCGGCACCGCGCACCGCGATGTCGATCAGGCGCAGCACGGCCGGATGCAGGCCGTCGGACTGCGCGGCCAGATCGGCCTGGCAGCGGTCCATCGCGAGCGTGTACTGCGTCAGGTCGTTGGTGCCGATCGACAGGAAATCCGCGTGCTGCGCGAGCTGGTCGGCCAGCAGCGCGGCCGACGGCACCTCGATCATCACGCCGACCTCGACCGGCTCGGTGCGGCCCTGGGCGCGCGCGAATTCGTCGATGCGCTTTTTCAGGCGCACGAGCTCGCCCGCGTCGGTCACCATCGGCAGCAGGATGCGCACCGCGCCGAACGGCTTCACCGCGAGCAGGCCCTGCAACTGATCGTCGAGCAGGTCGGGGCGCACCTGCGCGAGACGGATGCCGCGCAGGCCGAGCGCCGGGTTCGGTTCGGGCGGCAGCGTGAGGTAATCGACTTCCTTGTCGGCGCCGACGTCGAGCGTGCGGATGATCGCCGTGCGGCCCTGCAGCGCGTCGACGATCGACTGGTAGCTCTGCTGGTGCTCGACGACCGTCGGCGCGGCCTGGCGATGGATGAACATCAGCTCGGTACGCAGCAGGCCGACCGCGTCGGCGCCGTTGTCGACCGCGGTGTTCGCGTCGTCGAGCGTCGCGATGTTCGCGGCGACCTCGATCGCGCGGCCGTCGACGGTGGCGGCCGCAGCCCCCGCCAGTTTCCGGTTCGCCTCGCGCACGCCGTCCAGACGCTGGCGCTCGTGCCGCGCGCGCTCGACGTCGAGCGCGGTCGGGGCATGTTCGAGCCGGCCCGCGCTCGCATCGACGACGACCTGCGTGCCGTCCGGGATCGCGTACAGCGCATCGCCGACCGCCACCAGCGCCGGAATGCCGAGCTGGCGCGCGATGATCGCCGCGTGCGACGTCGCGCCGCCGCGCGCCATCACGAGCGCGGTCACGCGCTGGCGATCGAGCGACGACAGGTCGGACGGCGTGAATTCCTCGGCCGCGAGCACCGCTTCGTCGGGCAGCGCACGCGCGGCACCGTTCGCATGACCGAGCGCGCGCAGCACGCGCTTCTCGATGTCGCGCAGGTCGGCCGCGCGTTCGGCGAGCAGCGCGTCGTCGAGCTTCGACAGCGTGTCGATCTGCGTGCGGATCGTCGCGCGCCATGCGAAACCCGCGCTCTTGCCGAGACTGATCAGGTCGCGTGCCGCGTCGATCAGCGTCGGGTCTTCCAGCAGCACGCGGTGCACCGCGAAGATGCCCGCTTCACCGACCGCGCCGCGCGCCGATGCGTTGCGCACCGTTTCGTCGAGTTCGGCGTCGACGGCCTTCAGCGCCTGGTCGAGCTGGCGGCTCTCCGACGCGGGTGTGCCAGCGGCCTGCTCGGGCGGCACGATCTCCGCATCGTCGAGGCGCACCAGCGTGCCGACCGCGATGCCGGGTGCCGCGCACACGCCCGCGAGTGTGTTCGGGTCGATTGGCGCGCCGACGTTGCGCGCAACCGTCTGCGGCGCGGGCGACCTCAGCCGTGCCGGCTTTTCCTCGACTTCGCCGTGTGCTTCGCGCAGCAGCTCGTGCTCGACCGCATCGACGGCCTGCTGCGCGTGCGCGCCACGGCCGACCAGTTCGACCGTCGCGCCTTCGCCCGCACCGAGGCCGAGCAGGCCGACGACGCTCGCGATCGACGCCTTGCGGCCGTCGAACAGCACGTCGACGGTCGCGTCGAACCCGCGCACGGCTTCGCGCGCACGCGCGGCCGGCCGTGCGTGCAGGCCACCCGGCTGGGCCAGCACGATTTCACGGCGCACTTCGTGATGCGCCGCTGCGCCGGTTTGTGCAGCCTGCGCAGCCGCTTCGCCCTTGCCGCGCAGCGCGAGCAGCGGCGTCTTGCCGGCCGTCGCGAAGCCGCTGGCACGATCGACGACCTCGAACGCATCCGAGTTCGCGATCGCGATCACCGACACGAGCGAATGCGCGCTGCGCGCCACCGCGTCCTGGTCGAACTCGATCAGCAGCGCGCCCGCCTCGACACGCTCGCCGGCCTCGACGTGCGCGGTGAAGCCCTGCCCGTTCAGCTCGACGGTGTCGATGCCGATGTGCAGCAGCACTTCCGCGCCTTGCGGCGTCGTGATCGTCACCGCGTGGCCGGTGCGCGCGAGATGCGACACGACGCCCGCGCACGGCGCGACGAGCTGGCCCGCGAGCGGGTCGATGCCGATGCCGTCGCCGAACATCCCGCCGGAGAACACCGGATCGGGCACGTCGGCCAGCGCGACGATCGGCCCGGTCAAGGGACTGAGCAGGACGATCTGATCATAGGTGGAACTCTTCAACTGGGACTCCTCGGCGCGTCTCATCGGCTGTCTCGGCTATCAGTGCGTTTCGGTGACTTTGTTCAGGTGGCGCGGCGTGTCGGGGTTGCGGCCGCGCGCGACGGCGAGATCCGCCGCCATCACGTAGAACGAAAGAATGGCGGCGATCGGGTCGAGCGCCGAATGGGCGGACTGCGCGAGCGGCAAGGTCGCGCCGGGCGTGCCGGCGGGCGCCGCGAGCAGCACCGCGGCGCCGCGTGCGCGCATGTCTTGCGCGAGCTGCAGCAGGCCGGCCTGCTCGGGCCCAGGCGGGGCGAACACGAGCAGCGGATAGTCGCGGTCGATCAGCTCCATCGGGCCGTGACGGACTTCGGCGCTCGAGAACGCCTCGGCCTGGATACCGGAGGTTTCCTTCAGCTTCAGCGCGGCTTCCTGCGCGATCGCGAGGCCCAGGCCGCGGCCGATCACGATCATCCGCTCGACCCCCGCCAGCGCGGCGACGGCCTGCGACCAGTCGAGCCGGCCGGCCTGCGCGAGCACGTCGGGCAGGCCGCGCAATGCGGTCATCAGCGCGGCATCGCGCTGCCAGTACGCGACGATCTGCGCGGACAGCGACAGCATCGCGATATAGCTCTTCGTCGCGGCGACCGACAATTCGGGGCCGGCGAGCAGCGGCAGCTGGTGCTCGCACGCGTCGGCGAGCGGCGACGGCAGCACGTTCACGGCCGCGACGGTGCGCGCGCCGGCTTCGCGCAGCGCGGCCATCGTGTTGACGAGATCGGGGCTCTTGCCCGACTGGGAGAAGGCGATCGCGAGCTGGTCCTGCACCTTCAGCGGCGCCTGCTGCAGCGTGGCGACCGACATCGGCAGCGACGCGACCGGCACGCCGAGGCGGCTCATCGTCAGGCTCGCGAAATAGCTCGCGGCGTGATCCGAGCTGCCGCGCGCGACCGTCAGCGCGACGGCCGGCGGGTGATCGAGCAATTGGCCGGCGAGCGCTTCGACGCGCGTGGTGTCGGCGATCTGCGCGGCGACGACCTGGGCGGACTCGCGCGCTTCCTTAAGCATATTCGACAATCGATTCTCCTTCGACGTAGGTCGCGGTGAGGTTCAGGTCGCGATCGAACACCGCGAGGTCGGCCCATGCGCCGCGCTCGAGGCGGCCGCGATCGGCGATGCCGAGGTAGTCGGCCGCATAGCGCGACATCCGGTTCGACACATCGGCGATCGGCAGGCCGAGCGACACGAGGTTGCGCAGCGCCTGGTCCATCGTCAGCGTGCTACCGGCGAGCGTGCCGTCGGCGAGACGCACGCCGCCGAGGCACTTCGTCACGTGCTGGCTGCCGAGCCGGTATTCGCCGTCGGGCATGCCCGTCGCGGACGTGCTGTCGGTCACGACGTACAGGCGCGGGATCGCGCGCAGCGCCGCACGAATCGCGCCCGGGTGCACGTGCAGCAGATCGGGAATGATTTCCGCGTATTCGGCATGAGCAAGCGCCGCGCCCACCAGGCCGGGGTTGCGGTGATGCAGCGGCGACATCGCGTTGAACAGGTGCGTGAAGCCGCACGCGCCGTGCTTGAGCGCGGCCACCGCGTCGTCGTAGGTCGCGAGCGAATGGCCGAGCTGCACGCGCACGCCGCGCGCGGCCATCTCGCCGATGATCTCGATATGGCCGGCGATTTCCGGCGCGAGCGTGACGACGCGGATCGGCGCGATCGACAGGTACTTCAGCACTTCGTCGAGCACGGCCGAGACGGCCGCGTCGGGCTGCGCGCCGAGCTTGCCGGGGTTGATGTACGGGCCTTCGAGGTGCACGCCGAGCACGCGCGCGCCGCCCGGCGTGCGGGCACGCGCGACGCTGCCGAGGTTGCCGACGACTTTCATCAGTTCGTCGCGCGGCGCGGTCATCGTCGTCGCGAGCAGGCTCGTCGTGCCGAATTGCGCGTGCGTGCGGGCGATCGTCTCGATCGCGTCGCCGCCTTCCATCACGTCGGCGCCGCCGCCGCCGTGCACGTGCAGGTCGATGAAGCCGGGCAGGATGTAAGGCGCGTCGTTCTTCGCGGGATCGACGGGCGTGCCGTCGAGTGTCGTGATGCGGCCGTTCTCGCTATCGAGCGAACCGTGAATCCAGCCGTCGGGGGTAAGGATGTTTCCAGTCAGCATGACGTTCTCTTGATGATCTGGTGACGCGGGTATCCGCGTCGTGATTTGCAATTCCGTGTCGTTGCTTCACGGCTGTCGCGCGCGGGCGAGTCTCGCGCGTCAGCGTTTCAGTTCGGCGACGAAGTCGTAGTAATCGTCGCGGCAATACGTTTCGCTCACTTCGATCGCGCGCTGGTCGGCACCGTAGCCGATCCGCGTGATCACCAGCAGCGCCGAGCCCGGCTTCACCGCCATCCATTTCGCGATCGCGTGGGTCGCGTTCGCCGCGCGAAAGTGCTGCAGCGCGCGCACGACGGTCATCCCGCGCGCGTCGAGGTATTCGTACAGCGACGCACCGAGCGCCTGCGGATCGGGCACCACCGCGGCCGGCAGCGTCGAGTGCTCGACCGCCATCACGATGCCGTCCGCGCGGCGCAGCCGTTCGAGCCGCGCCACCGTCGCGCCGGGGGCGAGGCCGAGATGCGTGATCTCGTCGCGGCTCGCGGCGCGCAGCGTGCGCGACAGCCACACCGAATCGGGCACGAAGCCGCGCTGCTTCATCTTCGCGGTGAAGCCGACGAGACGCGACAGCGGATCGGCGACGCGCGGCGTGATGAAGCTGCCCGCCCCGCGCGCCCGCTTGATCAGCCCCTGCTCGACCAGCAGCGCGAGTGCGCGACGGGCCGTGATCCGCGATACACCGACCGACACCGACAGCAGCCGCTCCGACGGCAGCGCCTCGCCGGCCCGCCACGCGCCGGCGTGGATCGCGCTCGCCAGGTTGCGGGCGAGCTGCAGATAGAGCGGCGTATCGCTGAGGGGATCGGGCGCCAGTTCGGACCAGCCGGTTTCCATGTGCCTCCGGGTGTCGGACGACGACCTCGGGCCGTCGAAAGTGAGGGCATTATATAACCACCATAATACCAGTCAACGAACTGGTATTAGCGACACGGAAATCGCCGAAAGCCTTGCCCGGCAAGCGTTTTAGTAGCGAGAAAGCCTTTGTTTACAACGCGATGCGGGATAGGGATTTACCCGGATTGGTATGCAAGGGGACAGTTCAAGCGCCGGGCTTGCCGGGTTTGGAGGGATGGAAACGATACCGGAATAGAACCAGTTTGGCCGACTGGTATGCATCGGCGTCGGAGTGCCGGTACGGCGGGGACACGTGGACCGGCCGGCACCGGAAAGGCCGCGGGCACACCATGCAATCGCGGACGGGACGAACGTTTACCGCAGCCGACTCTCGCGCTGTCGTCCGCCGGCTCGAGATCCGCATCCGGCACGACCGTGATGCCCGAAGGCCCTGCCCTACTCGGCCGTCCTTTTCCACGAGCGGAACAGATCCAGCAGCGCACGGCATGGCGTCGACGTCGCCCCGCCCCGTCGCCACACCGCGCCGACGTCCATCGTCGGCACGGTCACGCTGAGATTGCGGCGGCTGATCCGGTTGCCTTCCAGGGACCAGGGCCGGTACACGAGGTCCGAGAGGATGGTCACCCCGTGCCCGAGCGCGACGAGGCTTCTCACGGCCTCGATCGACTTGCTCTGCATCCAGACGTTCGGCGTGATCCCGTAGCTTCCCCAGTACTTGCCGACGGTTCGCAGGTGCTCGTCCATGTCCAGCAGCAGATAGTTCTCGCGCGCGACGTCTTCGAGGGTGACGCGACGGGCGTCTTGCAGCGGATGATCCGGATGGGTCCACAACCGGCGCGGCGAACGAAGAATCGTCTCGTATTTCAGGTCGTCGACTTCCGCGGTGTTCGACACCAGCAGCAGCGCAATATCGAGGCGATCGTCGGCCAGCATCTCCTCGATTGCTTCGCGTTCGTTTTCGACGATGCTCACGCCCAGGTTGCCGAACCGCCGCGAAATGGCGGACATCAGCGACGGCATCAGATACGCCGAGATGGTTTCGGTCATCCCGATACGGACATGCCCCGAGATCTGCTCGGGGTCCTCCTGCGCGGCTGAAACGGCGCGGTCGATGGACATCGTCGCGTGCTGCACATGACGCAGGAATCGCTCGCCGGCCGGCGTCAGGCGGACGCCTTTCGCATGACGCAGAAGCAGCGTGACGCCGACCGAATCCTCGAGTTTCCTCAATGCGATCGTCATCGACGATTGAGACACCGAACAGAGATTGGCCGACTTCGAAATTTGCCCCGTATCGGCAACGGAGACGAAGTATTCGATCTGGCGCAGGGTGATGTGCGTGTTCACGGGAAAGGATCCGGGAAGTCCGGGCAGCGCAGGATCAGCGTTGCCCCGAGGGGGCGGACGGTACATCGGATCGACGGCCGAGGTATTGATTCAATATATATCGGACCATCGAAAGGATGAATTTGTCATGGCTGCCTCCGCTTCCTAGCATAGTCGCAAACATGACGTGGACGATGCGAACCGATGGAGACGCAGGAAAAGAAAGGCTATTGCACGTTGTGCCGGTCGCGCTGCGGCACGGTCAACGTCGTGCGCGGCGACACGATGATCAAGGTCCGCCCCGACGACACGCATCCGACCGGCCGCGCGATGTGCATGAAGGGAAAGGCCGCGCCCGAACTCGTACATCACCCGAATCGGGTGTTGCATCCCATGCGGCGCACGCGCCCGAAGGATGCCGCCGACCCCGGCTGGCGGCGCATCGGCTGGGATGAAGCGCTCTCCGAGATCGCGGAACGTCTTGCTCATTTCAAACGGGAAAACGGTGCCGAGTCGGTCGCGTTTGGCGTCACCACGCCAAGCGGAACACCGATGAGCGACAGCATCGACTGGGTCGAGCGATTCGTCTGGTCATTCGGGAGCCCGAACATCTGCTATGCGACCGAGATATGCAACTGGCACAAGGACAGCGCGCATGCCTTTACGTTCGGCTGCGGCATTCCAGCCGCGGATTACCGGAATGCCGAGCTCATCGTGCTGTGGGGAAACAATCCCGCCAACACCTGGCTGGCGCAGGCCGATGCCATCGCGAAGGGCCGCCGCAACGGGGCCAGGCTGATCGTCGTCGATCCGCGGCCGACCGCACTCGCACGCGAGGCCGATCTGTGGCTGCGCGTGAACCCCGGGACGGACGGCGCGCTCGCGATGGCGATCGCACGGCAGATGATCGCGACCGGCAACGTCGACGATGCGTTCGTCCGGGAATGGACGAACGGCCCGTTGCTCGTGCGTGCCGACACCGGACGGTTTCTGCGCGAGCGCGACATCGACGGCGATGCGCCGGGCAACCGGTACGTGCTCTGGAACGCGACGCTCGACCGGCTGGAGCTGGCCGGAGAGGAAACCGCGACCCGACCTTCCGATCTGTCGATGGCCGGCGTCCGCCATGTGGCGGTCCGGGATTCGGCCGGGCACAACATGCACGTGGCATGCACACCGGCCTTCGACCTCTATTCGGCGGCGCTCGCCCCCTTTACGCCGGAACATGCGGCGGCGATCACCGGGGTCGACGCAGCCGACATCGTCGAAGCCGCCCGAATGCTGCGGCCGCATCAGGCAATCGCCTATCACGCGTGGTCGGGCGTCGGCATGCACACCAACGCCACCCAGACCGAGCGCGCGATTGCGACGCTGTATGCGTTGACGGGTGCGTTCGACACGTGCGGCTCGAATCGGGAATGGACGAAGCAGCCGGCCAACCCGGTCAGCAGCTACGCGATGCTGAACCCGCAGCAACGCGCAAAAGCGCTCGGCCTCGCGGATCGGCCGCTCGGCCCGCCGTCGCAAGGCTGGGTCACGGCGCGCGACGTCTATCGCGCCATCCTCGACGGCGAGCCCTACCGCGTCCGTGCGCTGGTCGCGTTCGGTACGAACATGGTGCTGTCCCAGGCGGATGGCGGCGTCGCGCACGACGCGCTCTGCGCGCTCGACTTTCATGTTCACTGCGATCTCTTCGAAACACCGTCGTCACGCTATGCGGACATCCTGCTGCCCGTGAACACACCGTGGGAACGGGAAGGCCTGCGTCTCGGCTTCGAGATCGACGAGCGCGCGGTCGAACTCGTGCAGCTCAGGCAGCGCATGGTGCCGCCGAGAGGAGAGAGCCGCGCGGACTACGACATCGTCTTCGACCTCGCCGTGCGACTCGGCATGCAGGACACATTCTTCGGCGGCAGCATCGAGGCGGGATGGAATCACGTGCTCGAACCGCTCGGGCTGGACGTTGCGTCGCTGCGCGCCCATCCGGAAGGCATCGTCAGGCCGTTGCCTCAAGGCGAGCGGCAGTACGCGGCGGCGACACCCGACGGCGTGCGCGGTTTCAACACGGAGACGCGGCGTGTCGAACTGTACTCCGAGAACCTGCATCGTCACGGCTACCCGCCCGTTCCGCGGTACGTACCGCCGCAGCACGGCGAAGATGCGCGGGCGGACAATCGCCGTCGCTTCCCCTGTACGTTGACCTCGATGAAGAACGGGTACTACTGCCACAGCCAGCATCGCGGCCTGCCAAGCCTGCGTCGCCGCGCGCCGTACCCGGTGGCGGAACTCAATGACGAACGGGCGGCGGAACACGGCATCGTCGACGGCGACTGGTGCCTGATCGAAACGACGAACGGCTCGGCACGCTTCAAGGCACGCGTCGTCCCGGAACTCGCCCGCGACGTGATCGTGGCCGAATACGGCTGGTGGCAAGCCTGCGACGAGGTCGGCCAGGATGCGCTCCCGGTGGACGGGCACGACAACAGCAATTTCAACCGCCTCGTCTCGGCGACGAAACTCGATCCGGTCAGCGGATCCTCGCCGCTGCGTTCCGTGCGTTGCCGCATCAGGCTCGACCCGTCGGTCGATCCGTCGCGCCGGTCGTGGAAAGGCCTGCGGGATTTTGTCGTATCCGCCATGCACGAAGAAGCGAGCGGCGTGCGAACCGTCACGTTTCGCGCCGCGGACGGCGGCGCACTGCCGGACTATCTGCCCGGCCAGCACGTGAGCTTGCATGTCCCGTCGCTCGGCGACGGCGGGACGACGCGCGCCTATTCGCTGACGGGCGCCGCCCGCGAAGACGATCGCCGCACGTACTCCATCTCGGTACGCCACCAGAAAGGCCGGACCCGCGACGGCACGGCGTTCGAAGGCGCGATGTCGTCGTACATCCACGGCACGCTCAAGGTCGGCGACCCCGTGTTGCTCGGTGCGCCCGGCGGGACGTTCGTCGTGCCGCCTGCATCGCGGCAGCCGGTCGTGATGTTCGCCGGCGGCATCGGCATCACGCCCTTCATCTCGTACCTGGAATCGATCCGGGACCAGGCGGACCGCGCGCCGGAGTCGAGACTCTTCTATGCAAACCTGAACAGCACGACCCACGCGTTCCGCGAACGCATCGAGACATTGAAGCGGCGGCTGCCGACGCTCGAGGTCGTCAACTGCTACAACCAGCCGCACGACGAAACGCCGGGACACGACTATCAGATGCTCGGCTACCTGTCGGCCGACGTGGTCGACGACGACCTGATCCGGCGGCGCGCGCGTTTTTTTCTGTGCGGCCCCGAACCGATGATGCAGGCGATTGCGTCGGGACTGATCGCGCGCGGCGTACCGCCGTTCGACATATTCAAGGAGGCGTTCAGATCGCCGTCCAGGCCGACGCCCGACCCGTCGAAGCAATACGCGGTGCAGTTCGCGCGATCGCGTCGCACGGCCACCTGGACAGCTCGCGACGGAAGCCTGCTGTCGTTCGCGGAACGTCTCGGCATCGCATTGCCGAGCGGTTGCCGGGTCGGGCAATGCGAGAGCTGCGCGGTCAAGGTCATGTCGGGCGAAGTCACGCATTTGAGCGGGCATGGACCGGACGAACCGGACATGTGCCTCGCCTGCCAGGCCATTCCGGCCACCGACGTCAGCATCGACGCATAACCCCCGTTCGAGGAAAGGTTCACCATGAAATTTTTCGACGCCGTCGCGACACGCGACGCACTGGATTTCGAATCGCTGGTCGCACGCCTGCGACAGGCGTTCATCGACGGCTGCCACGTACCGCTTCGCCATGCGCACACACTCCATGCCGACGGCGAAGACGAAGGCACGGTGCTCATCATGCCCGCGTGGGAAGACAACGGCTACCTGGGCATCAAGACGGTCAACATCTTCCCGGGCAATGCGAGACACGGCATGCCCGGACTGCACTCGACCTACGTGCTCTATGACGGGCGGACAGGCCAGCCGCTTGCGCAGCTGGACGGAAACGAAATCACGTCGCGCCGCACCGCGGCTGCGTCTGCGCTGGCCGCGACCTATCTGGCCCGCCCGGATGCGTCGCGCCTCGTGCTGATGGGGGCCGGCCGGGTCGGCAGCCTGGTTCCGCCCGCCTATCGCAGCCAGTTGCCGATCTCGGTCGTCGAGGTCTGGGACAGGGATCGCGACGCGGTTGCACGACTGGTCGACGGGCTGACCCGGCTCGGTTTCGATGCCTCACCCGTCACGAACCTCGAGGCAAGCATCCGTCGCGCGGACGTCGTCACCTGCGCGACGCTTGCGACGGAACCGATTGTCCGCGGCGCGTGGCTCGCACCGGGGTCGCACCTGGACCTGATCGGCAGCTTTACGCCGCGCATGCGCGAAGCCGACGACGATTGCTTCCGGCAGGCGGAGATTTATGTCGATACGGACGAGGCACCGCAAAAATCCGGCGACCTTCTGGGTCCGCTCGCACGCAACGTCATTGCGCCCGACCGCCTGAACCGGACACTGACGGCGCTGTGCCGGGGCGAAGCACAGGGGCGGACGAACGACAGCCAGCGCACCGTGTTCAAGGCGGTCGGCACCGCACTCGAGGATCTGGCCGCGGCCGTTCAAATAGTTGAAAAGACAAACTGAAGCCGTGACGGGCAAGGAGATCGAAATGAAAGAGCTGATGGACGTGCAGGACTGCGACACGCCGGCGGTCGACCGTGAACGCATGCTGGAGCGGATGGCCGCGGGCATGGCACGCTGGTCGGAAAAGTGGTTCCCGGACGCCTATATCTTCGCCGCGCTCGCCGTGGTGATCGTGGCGGTGGGCGCACTGGCAGCCGGTGCGCCGGTCACGCGGGTCGGCATTGCGTTCGGCGATGGCTTCTGGAGTCTTATCCCGTTCACGATGCAGATGGCGATCGTCGCCATCTCGGGCTATGTCGTCGCGGTGTCGCCGCCCGCATCGAGGCTGATCGATGCGCTCGCGCGCCTGCCGTCGTCCGGGCGCGCATCGGTAACGTTCGTTGCGCTCGTCAGTATCGTCGCATCGCTGTTCAACTGGGCGATCAGCCTGATCTTCAGCGGCCTTCTGGTCCGGGCGCTGGCCCGCCGCACCGATCTGCGCATGGATTACCGGGCAGCGGGCGCGGCGGCCTATCTCGGGATGGGTGCGACGTGGGCGCTGGGATTGAGTTCATCCGCCTCGCAATTGCAGGCAAATCCGGACAGCCTGCCCAAGGCGCTGCTGGCCATCTCCGGCGTCATTCCCTTCACCGAGACGATCTTTCTCCCGCAGTCGATGCTGATGGCCGCCGTGTTGACCGGCGCGTCGCTGCTGATCGCGTATCTGTCCGCGCCCAACGACACACGGGCGAAAACCGCGGCGGAGCTGGGCATCCATCTCGACGAAAGCCATGCGACGCTCGCACGTCCGACCCGCCCAGGGGACTGGCTCGAGTACAGTCCGCTCGTCACCATTGCCATCGTGGCGATCGGCGCGATCTGGGCCTGGCACGAGTTCACGACGAAGAATCCGCTGATCGCGATCTCGAATCTGAACACGTACAACTTTCTGTTCCTGCTGCTGGGCATGCTGCTGAACTGGCGGCCGAGACGATTCCTCAATGCCGTCGCGCGTTCGGTGCCGTCTGTTGCGGGTGTGCTGATCCAGTTTCCGCTGTACGGCGGGATCGCCTACATCCTGACAAAGGCGGCGGCACCCGCCGGACTGCCGCTCTCCGATCACCTCGCCCATTTCTTCGTTGCGATGTCGTCGCATGCGTCGTTTCCCGCAGTGATGGGCGTGTATTCGGCCGTGCTCGGGTTCTTCGTGCCGTCCGGCGGCGGAAAGTGGATCATCGAGGCGCCGTATGTCATCGAGGCGGCGAAACTGCTGCAGGTTCATCTGGGCTGGGCCGTGACGGTCTACAACGCTGCCGAGGCGTTGCCGAACCTGATCAACCCGTTCTGGATGCTGCCGCTACTCGGGGTGCTCGGGTTGCGTGCCCGCGACATTGTCGGTTTCACGTTCACGCAACTCGCGGTTCACCTGCCGCTCGTGATCTTCATGCTCTGGGCGCTCGCGGGCACGCTCGCCTACCATCCGCCCGTCATGCCGTAACGCGCGGCGCGTTCACGGCATCGCGACGATCGATCGGCTTCACGCCCGTCGTGCCGCGCGCGGTGCACCTGGCATCAATGGAACTCGCGGCTCGACGTGCGCAGGCCGCCGAGCAGCGGCGTCAGATCCTCGAAATGCTGCGCGACGAGGTGCCTCACGTCGCTCGCGACCTGCCACACGCCGGACACGGCGAGCAGCCGCGAATCGAGGGTTTCGCGGCGCTGCCGCGCGAGCAGCTCGGGCCGGACGATCAGGTTCACGCAGCCGGTTTCGTCCTCGAGCGTCATGAACATCACGCCTTTCGCGGTGCCCGGCATCTGCCGCGCGGTCACGAGCCCGCACGCGCGCGCGAGCCGGCCGTCGGGCCGGTCGTGCAGTTCGGCCGCGGACGACAGCCGCCGCGCACGCAGCTCGGACCGCAGCAGCGCGACGGGGTGGCGGTTCAGCGTGAGGCCGGTGGTGTGATAGTCGGCGAGGATGTCGTCGGCTTCCGACGGCGCGCCGAGTGCCGGCTTCTCCGCTTCGTCGATCGGGGCGGTCGCGAGCAGGTCGCGCTCGGGTGCTGCGGCAACCGCTTGCCACAGCGCATCGCGGCGGTGGCCGGCGAGGGTCGCGAGCGCGTTCGCGGCGGCGAGCGCCTCGAGATCGCGGCGCTCGAGCCGCGCGCGGCGCGCGAGGGTGTCGACGTTGTCGAAGGGGCCCGCCGCGCGTGCGGCTTCGATCCTGCGGACAGCGGCTTCTCCCAGACCGCTCACGAGCGACAGCCCGAGCCGGACGGCCGGCTGTCCGTGCGGAGGCGGCTGGCCGGGCAGCGCTTCGAGCGATGCCTCCCAGCCGCTTTGCGTGACGTCGATCGGCAGGACCTGCACGCCGTGACGCTTCGCATCCTGCACGAGTTGCGACGGCGGATAGAAACCCATCGGCTGGCTGTTCAGCAATGCGGCGAGGAAGATCGCCGGTTCGTGGCATTTGAGCCAGCTGCTGGCGTAGGCCAGCTTCGCGAAGCTCGCCGCGTGGCTCTCGGGGAAACCGTATTCGCCGAAGCCCTTGATCTGCTCGAAGATCTGTTCGGCAAATTCACGCGCGTAGCCGCGTTCGAGCATGCCGTGGACGATCTTGTCGTGATACTTCTCGAGATTGCCCTTGCGCTTCCATGCAGCCATCGCGCGACGCAATTCATCCGCTTCGCCGGGTGTGAAACCCGCGGCGACGATCGCGATCTGCATGACCTGTTCCTGAAAGATCGGCACGCCAAGCGTACGAACGAGCACCTCCTCGAGTGCCTCGCTCGGATACGTCACCTCGCCCTCTTCCTCGCCAGCGATGATCCTGCGCCGCTTCAGGTACGGATGCACCGCACCGCCCTGGATCGGCCCCGGCCGAACGATCGATACCTGGATCACGAGATCGTAGTAGTTGCGCGGCCGCAGGCGCGGCAACATCGACATCTGCGCGCGCGATTCGATCTGGAACACGCCGACCGTATCGGCGCGGCAGATCATGTCGTAGGTTGCTTCGTCACCCTGCGGAATGTGTTTCAACGTGAATGGCTCGCCGTTCGGTTCCAGCGGCCCGCGCCATGCGGTGCGCATGTCGAACGCGCGATGCAGCGCCGACAGCATGCCGAGCGCGAGCACGTCGACCTTCATCAGCTTGAGCGATTCGAGATCGTCTTTATCCCACTGGATCACGCGCCGCCCGTCCATTGCAGCGTTCTCGACGGGCACGAGTCGTGTGAGCTTGCCTCGACTGATCACGAAGCCGCCCGAGTGCTGCGACAGGTGGCGCGGAAAGTTGAGCAATCGCCCCGACAATTCGGCCCATGCGCGAATCATCGGCGTCGCCGGGTCGAGCCCGGTCGTCGCGAATTGCTGCAGCAGATCACGGCTGCCATCGAACCAGCGATGCCCCTTCGCGACGCGATCGATCAGCATCGGATCGACACCGAGCGCCTTGCCGGTTTCGCGCAACACGCCGCGCGGACGATACGTCGATACGGCGGCGGCGAGTGCGGCGCGGTCGTGTCCGTATTTTTCGTAGATGTGCTGAATCACTTCTTCCCGACGCTGATGCTCGAAGTCGACGTCGATATCGGGCGGCTCGCCACGCTCCGCGCTGATGAAACGCTCGAACAGCATCGTGCTCTGATCGGGGTCGACCTCGGTGATACCGAGGCAATAGCAGACGACCGAGTTTGCCGCCGAGCCCCGGCCCTGACACAGGATGTTCCGGCTGCGCGCGAATTTGACGATGTCGTAGACCGTCAGGAAGAACGGTTCATAGCTCAGCTTTGCGATCAGGTCGAGTTCATACCGGATCTGCTTCGCCACTTTCTCCGGCATCCCCTGCGGATAAC
The DNA here is from genome assembly GCF_001411495.1 of Burkholderia cepacia ATCC 25416. Taxonomy (NCBI): domain Bacteria; kingdom Pseudomonadati; phylum Pseudomonadota; class Betaproteobacteria; order Burkholderiales; family Burkholderiaceae; genus Burkholderia; species Burkholderia cepacia. The sequence goes on from NZ_CP012981.1 coordinate 440,331, forward strand.
GCTCGGCCGCCCCTGCCTCGGTTTCCTGTTTCAGATAGCTCGTAGGCGTGAGCCCCTTCGGCACGATCTCGTCGGGATACTCGTAGCGCAGCGAATCGAGTTCGAAATGACAAGCATCGAGCATCGCGCACGTTTCCGCGATCTCCTCCGGCGAAAACAGCTTCCCGATCCGCCCGCGCGCACGCAGATGCTGCTCCGCATTCGGCGCGAGCGCATAACCGCATTCCGCGACAGGCATCCCGACACGAATCGCCGTCATCACGTCCTGCAGTTCCTTGCACGAGCGCCGGTGCATCGTCACGTCGCCGAGTGCGACGATGCGCACGCCGCGCCGCTCGCCCGCCGCACGAATCTCCTCGCGCTGCGCACCGTCCAGCGCGCGCTGCAACTGCACGAGCCCGAGCCGCGCACGCTCGCCGAACGTCGCGCGAAACCACGCGACCTGTGCATCGAGCACGTCCGCCCGCACCGGATACGTGGGCACGAGAATCGCGAAGCAGTCCGGCATGCCGCGCAGGTGTGCGAATGCCTCGGGCGGCCTCGACAGCATGTGCGACGTCAGCGTGTAAGTCCCCTTCGGCGCTTCCATCCGCCGCCACGAAATCAGCTCGGACAGGTTGCCGTAGCCTTCCCGACTCTGCGCGAGCAGCACGAGCCCGAACGCGCCGGGGCCCGGATCGTGGCCCGGTGCGACTTCATCCGGTGTGACTTCGAAGTACGAACCGATGACGAGCGGCAACCCTTTCGCCTTCGCCGCGACGTGCATGCGCGGTGCACCGGCGAGCGAGCATTCGTCGGTGATCGCGATCCCGCGATAGCCGAGTTCCGCCGCACGCTCGACCAGTTCTTCCGCATGCGACGCGCCATGCAGGAACGAAAAGTTCGAACGGCAGAACAACTCCGCGTAATCGGGCAGCCAGCTGAATTCCGCAACCATGACCGTTCACCCGAACAGGCCGTGCAGGAACCAGCGCGGCTCGGCCTCGCGCGCTGCCCGCTCCTTGAACACCCAGTAGCACGCACCGGTTTCGTCCTGCGCGACGTGGTAATCGCGTGCGGCGAGCTGGCCATCGAACCACCCGGCCTCGATCCGTTCCACCGACGACATCATCCTGAGCGGCGTATGAAACACCGGCCGCTCCCCCCGCATCAACAGCGGCAGCGGCTCGTCCAGCAACCATGCGGGCCTCGGCGGCACGGCCGGCGGCCCGCCGGCCGGCTTGCCGGCCTGCGCATCGAGCGGCAGCCAGCGGTTCGCGGCCTCGGGCCGGTGATCGGCAACGGGTGCCGCGCGCAGCACGTTCTCCGCGCCGAGCCGTGCGACCAGCAGCTCGAACAGCCGCGCGCGCGTCTCTTTCGTGCCGCCCGGCTCGGGGAAAAGATCGTCGGCCGGCGGCGCGACCGATTCGACGCGCGTGGCCTTCAGACGCACCGCGATCACCGCGGCCGGCAACTCGACGCGCGCGAGCCGCTCGCCGAGCAGCCGCATGAAGTGCGTCTCGTCGCGCACGGGTGCGGCGAACGCGAGTTCGAGCGGCGTCGGCGGCACGGCCTGGCGGCCGCGCTCGTGTTCGAGATCGAACGTCATCGCGGCCAGCGACAGCTGCCGTGCGGCCAGCCAGCCGCACAGCTGCACGACGAGCCGCCGCGCGGCGAACAGCACGGCTTCCGCGTATTCGACGCGCTCCGGCAATTCGAGCCGCACGTCGAACACGGGCGGCACCGCCATCCATGCGAGCGGCTCGACCGCATCGCCGTACGCGCGATCGAGCGCGGCCAGCAACGCGGGACCGCAGCGGCGCTGCAGCCCCGCGCGCGGCAGGTTGCGCAGGTCGGCGAGCGTGCGGCAGCCGAGGCCGTCGAACCAGCCCGCATACGGACGCGCATCGGGCAGCAGCACGCACGGCAGCCTGTCGAGCGAACGCACGAGCGACACCTGGCCGGCGACGCGGCGCCGGATGCGTGCACGGGCCGACACGCGCGCGAGCAGCCACGCGCCCCGCCCGGTCGGCGCGGCGGACAGGCGCGCCGCATAGCCGAGCGCCGCGAGCGTCGCGCGCACCTGTCGGCACAGCGACGGCAGGCCGCCGAACAGGCGCAGGCTCGGGCCGACGTCGACGATCAGCGTGGCTTCGTCGTCGAGCGCGACGCACGGCGAAAAGCGCAGCAACGCGAGCGCGACCGCGCGCAGCGCATCGGCCTCGCGCGCGGGGTCGCGTTCGACGAGCCGCGTGTGCGGCGCGAGCGTGAGCACGCCGCCGCGCTTCATGCCCGCGCGCACGCCCTGCCGGCGCGCGGGCGCATCGGCGATCAGCACGACACCCTGCTCGAGCACCGCGCAGCCTGCTTCGTCCGCTTCGTCTACGCGTTGCGCCGCGCCGTCAGACGGCGGCGGGGCGCACACGTCGAGCGGCAGGCGCGGCAGATGGATGCCGAGCAAGACGCGCATAGCGGCTCTCCACGATGGGCGACGGCAGGTCGAGCACGAGCGGCTCGCCGCGTGCGGGGCCGCGACGCTTGACGATGTCGAGCGACACGCCGCCCGGCACCGGATACAGCGCGACACGCAGCACGGCCGGCGACGGTTGCCGCGCGGCCGACAGCGGACGCAGCATCACGAACAGCGTGTCGCCCGTGCGCGCGGCCGCGAGATGCAGGCGCCGCAGCGCATCGGGCCGCGCATCCTGCCAGAGCAGCAGCGCGCCGCAGCACCCCGTCTTGAGCGCCTGCTCGGCGGCCCACAGCGCATCGGTGCGGCTGCCGGCGCGCAGCCACAGCAGCGCGTCGGACGGTACGCCGAGGCTGGCGAGCGCGGTTGCATGCGGCGCTTGAGGCGGCGCGACGAGCGCAAGCGGACGGCGCGCGCTGACGGTGCGTGCGAGCGCGGGCGCGAGCAGCCGCATCTCGCCGCAGCCCGGCTGCGCGGCCAGCAGTTCGACGAGCCCGCCGACCGGCCAGCCGCCGCCCGGCAGCTCGGCCGACAGCGGGGCGAAGCCGGTATCGATCGTGCGCGGGCCGCCGCGCGCGAGCTGGGAACCGCGCCACAGCGACGGATGAAGGGATTCGGGAGAAATGGAGGATGCGAGCATGACGCCACCCACAACTGTATGGATATACAGTATATGGCAATGCGCTCGCGTCGCACAGCACCGGCGCGAAACCGGTTTTCGTCAGAGGAAAAACGACGGGAAAGCCGGCGCGGCCGTCATGTTACGCCGCACCGGAGCGGGTGTGGCCGGATCGTACCACCCGAATGCGCGCCACCGTCATCCGGGCCGAATTGCCGACCCGCCGCGCCACCCCAATTCGTCGGGCCGATTTGTCGACCCGACCCGACTCGCCGGGCCGGCACGCCACCCCTCACGCGAACCGGCACGATGCAACACCCCGCGCCGCGCCGGCCCGCCAGCCGCCCGTCAGCCGAGCAGCAGCGCGTCGTCGTCGAGCTGCTCGTGACGCACCTTCTCGAACATCTGCAGCAGGTCCGGCACGTCGAGCCCCTTGCGCGCGTCGCCCGACACGTCGAGCACGACCTGCCCCTGGTGCAGCATCACCGTGCGGTCGCCGTAGTCGAGCGCCTGCCGCATGCTGTGCGTGACCATCATCGTCGTCAGCTTGCTCTCGGCGACGATGCGCGCGGTCAGCTCCAGCACGAACGCGGCCGTCTTCGGGTCGAGCGCGGCCGTGTGCTCGTCGAGCAGCAGGATTCGCGACGGCCGCAGCGACGCCATCAACAGGCTCACCGCCTGCCGCTGGCCGCCCGACAGCAGCCCGATCCGGTCGGTCAACCGATTTTCCAGCCCGAGGTTCAGCAGCCGCAGCTTGTCGCGGAACAGCTCGCGCGACGGCCGGTCGAGCGCCGCGCGAAAGCCGCGCCGCGCGCCGCGCGCCATCGCGAGCGCCATGTTCTCCTCGATCGTCAGCGCCTCGCAGGTGCCGGCCATCGGATCCTGGAACACGCGCGCGACGAGGTGCGCGCGATCCCACGCGGCCTTGCGCGTGACGTCCGTGCCGTCGATCGAGATGCGTCCCGCATCGACGGCCTGGTCGCCGCTGATCGCATTGAGGAAGGTCGATTTGCCGGCACCGTTCGAGCCGATCACCGCGACGAACTGGCCGTCGGGAATCTCGAGCGACAGCCCGCGCAGCGCGCGCGTCTCGATCGGCGTGCCGGGATTGAACGTCAGTTTCAGGTCTTGTGCGGACAGCATGTCAGGCCCCTCCGTTCTTGCGCGCGAACAGCTTCTTGCGCGTTGCCGGCAGCACCAGCGCGATCGTGACGAGCGCGGCCGTCACGAGGTTCAGGTCCTGCGCCTTCAGCCCGATGAATTCGCTGTTCAGCGCAAGCGCGATGAAGAAGCGGTAGACGATCGCGCCGAGCACGACGGCGAGCGTCGTCAGCACGAGCCGGCGCGCCGGCAGCAGCGTTTCGCCGATGATCACCGCGGCCAGCCCGATCACGATCGTCCCGATCCCCATCGAGATGTCCGCGCCGCCCTGCGTCTGCGCGAACAACGCACCGGCGAGCGCGACGAGCGCGTTCGACAGCGCCATCCCGGCGAGCGTCGCGCGGCCGGTCGCGATGCCCTGCGCGCGCGCCATCCGCGGGTTCGCGCCGGTCGCGCGCATCGCGAGGCCGAGCTGCGACGAGAAGAACCAGTCGAGGCCGAGCTTCGCGACCACGACGACGATCGCGAGCAGCGCGGGGCGCAGCACGTAATCGGGCATCCAGTCGGGCTGCAGCACGGTGAAGACGGTCGGCTCGGTGATGAGCGGCACGTTCGGCCGGCCCATGATCCGCAGGTTCACCGAATAGAGCGCGATCATCATCAGGATGCTGGCGAGCAGGTCCATGATCTTCAGACGCACGTTGAGCCAGCCGGTGATGAAGCCGGCCGCCGCGCCCGCGACGATCGCGATGCAGGTCGAGCTGAACGGGTCGTAGCCGGCGGAGATCAGCGTCGCGGCGACGGCGCCGCCGAGCGGAAAGCTGCCGTCGACGGTGAGGTCGGGGAAGTTGAGGATGCGAAACGAGATCAGCACCCCGAGGGCGACGAGGCTGAAGATCAGGCCGATCTCCAGGGCGCCCAGAAACGAGAACAGAGACATGATGGGGAAATCCTGTTGCTTCCCGGCCGGACGTGTACGGCCGGGCGAAGCGAACGGGCGGCCCCGGGTGGGAGCCGCCCGTCCGGCGGTGTCGTTCAGGCCCGGATCGGGCCTGCAGGCGCGGCGGTCGGGCCGCGACTTACTTGATGACCGTCTTCGCGTCCTTGAGCAGATCCGGCGCGAGCGTCACGCCCTGCTTCGCGGCCGCACCCGTGTTCGCGAACAGCTCGAGGTTGCTGCTCGTTTCCGATGCGATCGCGCCCGGCTTCTCGCCCTTCAGGATGCGCGCGACGACCTTGCCCGTCTGGCGGCCGAGGTCGCCGTAGTTGATGCCGAGCGCCGCGATGCCGCCGCGCTTCACGCTGTCGGTGTCGCCGGCGACGAGCGGGATCTTCGCTTCGTTCGCGACCTTCACGAGCGCTTCGTACGCGGACACGACGTTGTTGTCGGTGTTCGTGTAGATCACGTCGACCTTGCCGATCAGGCTTTTCGCGGCCGGGCCGATGTCGACGGTGCGCGGCGCGGCCGCTTCCTTCAGCGTCATCCCCTGCTTCGCGAGGATTTCCTTCAGCTCCTTCACGACGACGACCGAATTCGCCTCGCCCGGGTTGTAGACCATGCCGACCGTCTTAGCGTTGGGCACGACGCGCTTGATCAGCGCGACCTGGCGATCGAGCGGCAGCTTGTCGGACACGCCGGTCACGTTGGTGCCCGACGGGCCCCAGCCCTTCACGAGCTGCGCGGCGACCGGATCGGTCACACCCGAATAGACGACCGGCACGCTCTTCGTCGACGCGACCACCGCCTGCGCGGCCGGCGTCGCGATCGCGACGATCACGTCGGGCTGGTCGCCGACGAACTTGCGCGCGATCTGCGCGGCCGTGCCCGTGTTGCCCTGCGCGCTCTGGTATTCCCACTTGAGCTTGTCGTCGCCGTAACCTTCCGCCTTCAGCTCGGCGCGCACGCCGTCGCGGATCGCATCGAGCGCCGGGTGGTCGACGATCGACAGCACCTTGACGGTCTGTGCGTGCGCGGCACCGGCCAGCGCGAGCGCGGCCACGCCGGCCGTGATCGAACGGATCGCGAAAGTCTTGAAACGCTTCATGGGTGTGTCTCCCCCGTATTGTGTCGGTTCTGGATGATGGATTCCCGCCGCCGTCATGCGGGCGCCGCCACGCGTGCGACGCGGTGGCGGCCGGCCCGTGCGCGCCCCGGGAAGGCGCGCAGCGGCGAACGCACGAGGATACCATTTCCGCAGACCACCGCCTGACTCCGAGCTTTCTTGAAGAGGCCGGGCCGCGGCGCCCGCCGGGGCGCCGCCACCGCGCGCGAAGCCCGGCCGGCGGCGGTTTCGGCCGGCCCCGGCGCAACGCGTCAGCCGTGCTCGCGGCTTTACGTTATGCTGTCGGCCGACCCAGTCCACGCCATCGGAGGCGACATGAAACGGGGGATCCGAGCCATCGCATTCGCGGCTGTCGCGCTGGCGTTGCCGGGGGCGGCGTTCGCGCTGACCGACGGCAGCGCGCAATACGACGACTGCATGCTCAATGCGCTGCGCGAGAGCCGCAACGGTGCGGCGGCCCAGTTGATCCAGCGCTCGTGCGACGCGCTGTACCGCAACAACGCGATGCTGCTGCCGCGCGAGCGGCGCTTTCACGAGTGCGTCGTGCAGTCGCTGCCGGGCGTGCGCGACAACTATGCGATCCAGCAGATCATGTCGATCTGCTCGCGGCGCGGCGAGATGTGAGACGGCGCCGAACGCGGCATCCCGCGGCCCCCGACCGGCCGCGCCAATGAAAAAGGGCCTGCGCGATGCAGGCCCTTTCGTTCAGCGGTCCGGCCGGTGTGCGGCGTTCAGAACGACGCGACCATCGAGCCCTTGAACTGCTTCTTGATGAATTCCCGCACTTCCTGCGACTGGTACGCCTTGACCAGCTTCTTCACCCACGGCTGGTCCTTGTCCTTCGCGCGCACGGCGATCAGGTTCGCGTACGGGCTCGTCAGCGATTCGAGCGCGATCGCGTCCTTGGTCGGCTGCAGGTTCGCGGCGAGCGCGTAGTTCGTGTTGATCACGGCCGCGTCGACATCCGACAGCACGCGCGGCAGTTGCGCGGCGTCGAGTTCGGAGATCTTCAGCTTCTTCGGGTTCTCGGCGATGTCGAGCACCGTCGCGTTGTTGCCGCCCGTGCCGGCGCCCGCCTTCAGCTTGATCACGCCTTGCGTCTGCAGCAGCAGCAGCGCGCGGTTCTCGTTCGACGGATCGTTCGGCACCGCGAGCTTCGCGCCTTGCGGCAGGTCCTTCAGCGTCTTGAACTTCTTCGAGTACACGCCGATCGGCGAGATGTAGGTCAGGCCCGCGCTGACGATCTTGTAGCCGCGCTGCTTCACCTGGCTGTCGAGGTAGGGCTGGTGCTGGAAGCTGTTCGCGTCGAGGTCGCCCGAATCGAGCGCCGCGTTCGGCTGCACGTAGTCGTTGAACTCGATGACCTTCACGTTCAGGCCTTCCTTCTCCTTCGCGACCTTCTGCACGAGCTGCCACACTTCCGCATCCGGGCCGGCCACCGTGCCGACCTTGATCACCTTGTCTTCGGCATGCGCGCCTGCCGACAGCGTCAGCGCTGCGCCGGTGGCCAGCACGGAAAATACCTTCAGGAGACTGCGACGCTTCATCTGTTTCTCGCTTTCTTGCTTACTGGAAATGGGGCGCGATACGGGTATGCCCCGACTCGCAGGAAGGGGCAAATGGTGTCACAGGATCGGCGGGAAGTGAAATACATCCCGCTCATATGGGTATGCACCGCAGCGGTGCCGGCGAAGGCTGCGCGACTCGGCCGTTAGTTGCGTTTGAGCGACATGCGCGTCAGCCCGTGTGCGTCACGCCGCCGTCGCATGGTCGGCCGCCTTCGTGCCGAATGCAGGTTCGCGCGTCTGCCCGCCGGCCCGGCGCGGCGACAGGCCGTCAGCATCGACGACCCGGAACGCGCCGACCGCATCGCGCAGCCGCGCGGCCTGTTCCTGCAGCGACGCGGCGGCCGCCGCCGCTTCCTCGACGAGCGCCGCGTTCTGCTGCGTTACCTGATCCATCTGCGTGACCGCGCGCCCGACCTGCGTGATGCCGCTCGCCTGCTCCTCGGACGCGGCCGCGATCTCGCCCATGATGTCGGTCACGCGCGCGACGGCCTGCAGGATCTCGCCCATCGTCGTGCCGGCCTGGCCGACCAGCGTCGAGCCGTTGCGCACGCGCTCGACCGAGTCGACGATCAGCTCGCGGATCTCCTTCGCGGCCGTCGCGCTGCGCTGCGCGAGCGAGCGCACTTCGCCCGCGACCACCGCGAAGCCGCGGCCCTGCTCGCCCGCGCGCGCGGCTTCGACCGCCGCGTTCAGCGCGAGGATGTTGGTCTGGAACGCGATGCCCTCGATCACGCCGATGATGTCGGCGATCTTGCGCGAGCTGTCGTCGATCTCGCCCATCGTGCCGATCACGCGGTTCACGACGTCGCTCCCCGTGCGCGCGATCTCCGATGCGTTGTTCGCAAGCCCGCTCGCCTGTCGCGCGTTGTCGGCGTTCTGCTTCACCGTCGCGGTCAGTTGCTCCATGCTCGCGGCGGTTTCCTCCAGCGACGCGGCCTGCTCCTCGGTGCGCTGCGACAGGTCGTCGTTGCCGGCCGAGATCTGGCGGCTCGCCGACGCGATCGATCCGGCCGACTGGCGAATCCCGCCGATCGTCGCCTGCAGGCGGGCCTGCATGTCGTGCATCGCGGCCATCATGCTCGTACGGTCGCCCGCGCGCACGGGCACCGGCTGCGTCAGGTCGCCCTGCGCGATGCGCGCCGCGAGCGCGGCCGCTTCGTCGGGCTCGCCGCCGAGGCTGCCGCGCACGTTGCGGATGATCACCAGCATCGCCGCGCTGATCACGAAGCCGATCACGAGCACGACCGCGAGGTGGCCGAGCAGCGTCCGGTAATAGATGGTGTCGATGTCCTTCAGGAAGACGCCGCTCGAGATGTTCCAGTCCCACGGCGTGAAACGCGTGACGTAGCTGATCTTCGGCGCGGCGGTTTCGCTGTGCGGCAGGCGCCCGCGGTACTCGGCGAAGCCGCTGCCGGTTTCCTTCGCGGCGTTCAGGATCGTGACGAACAGCGGCTTGCCGTCCGGGTCGAGATAGTCGCCGACCTGCGTGCCGACCAGCTTCGGCAGCGTCGGATGCATCAGCACGACCGGCTTCGAGTCCATCACGAACACGTAGCCCGAATCGCCATAGCGCATCGCGGCCAGGCTCGCGAGCGCGTCGCGCTTCGCGTCGGCCTCGGGCAGCGTGCCGCCCTGCGCGAGTGCGTGATACGCCTTCACGATGCCGGCCGCCGAGTCGACGAGATTCACGATGCCTGCCTTGCGTTCGGCGAGCATCGTCGCGCGCGTCTCGTACGCGCTCCATGCGCCGACGCCCAGGAGACCGATCCATACCAGCGCAAGCGCGAGCCACAGCTTGCGGTTCAAACTCATTCTGCTCATCTGCGTGCCTTTGTCGATGTCGATGCGCACGCTGCGCGCGAACGGCCCGCCCCGCGCAAACGCTTGCCTTTTTATTTACGGCACCGAGGCTTACAACTTGAATACGCGCGGGTGCGGCAAACCGCCGGTCGGTCGGCCGCCCGCGGCGCGACAGCCCGCATCCGCTGTGCTAAAAAGACCGGCTGGCCGGCACACGAGGAGCCGGCACCATTCCGGGGGCCATCCATGTACGTCATCGACATCCACTACACCGCATCGCTCGAACACATCGACGATGCGCTCGAACGCCATCGCGCATTCCTGCAGCCGCAGTTCGACAAGGGCATCTTCATCGCGGCCGGGCCGAAGGTGCCGCGCGAAGGCGGCGTGATCCTCGCGGCCCGCATCGATCGCGACGAGCTGGACGCGATCCTGAAGACCGATCCGTTCGTCACCGAGGGGCTCGCCACGTATCGCGTGACGGAATTCCGGATCACGCGCGCCGCATCCGGCTTCAACGTCCCCGCGCTGCCGTAACGCGACATGCGACGCGTGCGCGATGCGCGCGCGCCGACACGCCGCCCGACGGGCGGCGCATGCCAACAACGAGGAGAGAACCAGGGTGACGGCGCGTGGCGGCCGTCACGCGAAACGCCGGGCCGGGCGCCCGGCGGCTGCCGGTCAGTCGACCAGCAGCTTCAGGTCGTGGACCCACGGGCCGGGGCCCTGGCCGTCACGCACGAACAGGCGCAGCTTGCCGTCGCGGTCGAACACGTAGCTCGCGGCGGTGTGATCCATCGTGTAGCTGCCGGGCGTCTTGCCGGGCACCTTCGCGTAGTACACGCGGAAATCCTTCGTGACCTTCTTCAGCGCGGCTTCGTCGGCCGGCCGCAGGCCGATGAACGACGGATCGAACGCGGGCACGTACTGGCCGAGCAGCGCCGGCGTGTCACGCTCCGGGTCGACGGTGACGAACAGCACCTGCACGCGTTTCGCGGCATCGGGCCCGAGCTGTCTCAACGCTTCGGACAGCTCGGCCATCGTCGTCGGGCACACGTCCGGGCAGTGCGTATAGCCGAAGAACATCACGACGGCCTTGCCCTTGAAATCGCCGAGCGTGCGCACCTTGCCGGCCGTATCGGGCAGCGAGAAGTCGCTGCCGAACTGCGTGTTGCCGGTGATGTCGAGATTCTGGAATTTCGGCGCGTTGTCGCATCCGGCGAGCAGCAGCGCTGCCGTGAATGCGCATGCGAGCATCCAGCCTTGGCGCGCGCGGCGCCCGAACCGTGATTGGAGCATTGCGTTCAAACCGTGCGGTTACACGCCGAGCAGCGGGCGTGCATAGTGATCGACGAGCAGCGCGGCAAACAGCAGCGACAGGTAGACGATCGAGTAGCGGAAGGCCTTGCGGGCGAGTTCGTCCGAATAGTCGCGATGGATCTTCCACGCATACGCGAGGAACACCGCGCCGAGCAGCACCGCGCTCGTCAGGTAGACGGCCCCGCTCATCCCGGAGATGAACGGCATCAGCGTGACCGCGAACAGGATCACCGTGTACAGCAGGATGTGCAGCCGCGTGAACTTCTCGCCGTGCGTGACGGGCAGCATCGGCAGCCCCGCGTTCTCGTAATCCTTGCGGCGATACAGCGCGAGCACCCAGAAATGCGGCGGCGTCCACACGAAGATGATCAGCACGAGGATCCACGCGTCGCCCGGCACCGCGCCGGTGACCGCGGCCCACCCGAGCGCCGGCGGCATCGCGCCCGACGCGCCGCCGATCACGATGTTCTGCGGCGTCATCGGCTTGAGCAGCAGCGTGTAGATCACCGCATAACCGACGAAGGTGGCGATCGTCAGCCACATCGTCAGCGGGTTCGTGAACGTATAGAGCGTCCATGCGCCGACGCTGCCGAGCACGGCCGAGAACAGCAGGATCTGCGGCGTCGTGATCTCGCCGCGCGCGGACGGGCGCCACGCGGTACGGCGCATCATCGCGTCGATCTTCTGTTCGACGAGGCAGTTGATCGCGAACGCCGCGCCGGCCAGCAGCCAGATGCCGACCGTACCGCCGATCAGCACGTGCCATGGCACCATGCCCGGCGTCGCGAGGAACATGCCGATCACCGCGCAGAACACCGCGAGCTGCGTGACACGCGGCTTCGTCAGCGCCATGTACTGGGAAAAGCGGCTACCGGGCGATTGGGAGAGGGTGCTTTGCATGGGGGCGGTCACGCCGGGGCGGCGTCGCGCGCAGGCTGCGCGACACGGCCGGGGCGGCTTGAAAGGATGCGAAAGTTTAACATGACGACGAGCAGCAGCAGGATCGCAGCCCCGCCGTTGTGCGCGACGGCGACCGGCAGCGGCCACTGCAGCACGATGTTGGTCAGGCCCGTCACGAACTGCAGCAGGACGACCAGCAGCACGCCGTTCGCGGGGCGCCGCAGCGATTCGAAGCGGCGCATCTTCAGCGCGAACGCGACCAGATACGCGACCACGACGAACGCGAACGTGCGGTGCGTCCAGTGGATCGCGACCAGCGCGTCCTGCGTGATCGCGTCGCCGTCCTTCGTCATTCCGAGCGCGCGCCACAGGTGGAAGCCGTGCTGGAAGTCCATCGGCGGAATCCACTGGCCGTTGCAGGTCGGGAAGTCGGTGCATGCGAGCACCGCGTAGTTGGTGCTCACCCAGCCGCCGAGCGCGATCTGCACGACCAGCAGCACGAGCGCCGCGAGCGCGGCCGCGCGATAGCGGCCGGCTTCCGGATCGTACGACGGCAGCGGCGTCTGCCGCGCCGCAAGCCACCCGAGCGTGCCGAGCAGCGTGAGGCCGAGCAGCAGGTGGATCGTGACGATCACCGGCTGCAGCTTCATCGTGACCGTCCATGCGCCGAACGCGCCCTGCACGAGGATCAGCAGCAGCAGGCTCGTCGGCCACCACGGCGACACGTGCAGCGGGCGGCGGCGCAGCCTTGCAGACCACGCGATCACGACCTGCGCGATGATCAGCACGCCGATCGCCATCGCGAAATAGCGGTGGATCATCTCGATCCACGCCTTGGTCATGCTGACGGGGCCCGTCGGCATCGCCTGGTGCGCGGCCGTGATCGCGGCGTGCGCGATGAACGGCGACGACGTGCCGTAGCAGCCGGGCCAGTCAGGGCAGCCGAGCCCCGAGTCGGTCAGCCGCGTGAAGCCGCCGAACATCACGAGGTCGAGCGTCAGGAAGGTGGTGATCCACACCAGCTTGCGAAACTTGTTGTCGTCGGCCTTCACCCACACGTACGACAGCGGCAGCAGCGCGATGCACAGGCCGATCAGGCCGAGTTGCAGTAGATACGACATCGGTTCCTTGCCTCTCGTCTTGCCTTAGCCGATGCTCGACCACTTCAGCAGCTTCGTCACGTCCGACTTGATCTTGCTGGGGTTCGGATCCTTCGGGAAACGCATCATCAGGTTGCCGTTCGGGTCGACCATGTAGAGGTGGTCGCTGTCCTTCGTGCCGGCATCGGCCGGCAGCCATGCGGCCACCGCGGCCGGATCGGCGACGAGCCGGCGCGTGTCGGGATAGGCATCCAGCACCTTCTGCGGCATCGCACCCGCATCGCTGCGCAGCCACACCATCGTGATCCGGTGCCGCTCGCCCGCCTGCGTCACGCGGATCTGGCGCATGAAATAGAGTTTCTGCGCGCATGCGTCGTCACACGCGCTGCGGTCGGTCATCACGAACAGCCACACGCCGCGCAGCGACGACAGCGGCACGGTCTTGCCGGTTTCGTCGGTCACCTGCAGATCCGCAGGGATCGGACGCTGCGGCTCGATCAGCGTGCCGTAGTTCGTCGAGCCGCCCTTCGGCTTGATCACGTAATAGGTGAAGTACGACGCGATCATCGGCGCCGCGCACACGAGACCCAGCAGCACGAGCATCCAGCGGCCGCGCTTGCGGGCCGCCGGCGACATCGGCGCAGCGGCCGAACCCTGACGGGAAGATTGCATGGACAAATCAGACCTCTCGAAACGAACCCGCGGCGCCGGCGCCGCGTCCTGGCATGGCGCTCACGCGCCGGCCGACTTCTTCGCCGCACGCCGCGCGGCGTACAGGCCGAAGCCGAGCGCGGCCGCCGCCATCGCCCACCACTGAAACATGTAACCGTAATTGCGCTCGACGCCGGTCGTCGCCGCCGGCCAGTCGCGCACGAGCTTGTCGCCGTCGTCGCTCGTCTGCTGGATCACGAACGGCTGCAGCGGCAGCCCCGTTTCCTTCGCATACGCGGCGACGTCCAGGTTCTGCCGGATCTTCTGGTGCGCCGCCGACCCGCCTTCGCCGAGCTCGAACGCACGCGACGCGTCGGCACGCGCGATGCCCACGATCTCGACGTCGCCCGCGGGCGTCGCGAACGGCTCGATCGCCGTGCGATCGGCGATATTGCGCGGCAGCCAGCCGCGGTTCACGAGCACGACGCCGCCGCCCGTGAGTTTAAACGGCATCACGACGTAAAAACCCGGCTGGTCGTTATACGGCCGATTGTCGAGGAACACCGCCTGTTCAGGCAGGAAACGGCCCTTCGCCCGCACACGGTGAAACTCGATCGACGCGAGCGGCATCGGCTGCGGGCCGACGTCGACGGGCGCCGCCTGCTCGTAGCGCTCGATGCTCGCCTGCAGCGCTTCCTTCTGGTGCGCGCGGTCGCGCTGCCAGAAACCGAGACGGATCGTGACCGCGACGACGACGAGAATCAGCAGCGCAGGCAGCCAGCGAATCTTCATCATGCAGCCCGCCCGGCGTGTGCCGGAACGCGAAGTGCGATAATTATCCTCTTCCTTCCGAATTGCCGCCGTCCGGTTCGTGTCATGCACATACTCGTTCCCATCGCCTTCGTCCTCATCATTGCCAGCATGGGCTCGGCGCTCTACTTCATGATGCACGACCGCGGCCACACGAAACGCATGGTCTGGTCGCTCGCCACCCGCGTCGGGCTGTCGGTCTCGCTGTTCCTGCTCATCCTGATCGCGAACTGGATGGGCTGGATCCATTCGACCGGCCTGCCGATCGGGCGTTGATGCCGTTGCCGTGGTCGCCGCTGTGACATTTCGCCGCATGGCCGCGCCACCAAGCAAAAGCGCCGCCTGACTGAGTCGCGGCGGCGCCAGGGTGGTGTCGCTCGCAGCCTCGCTGCCGCGCCCACGACACCAATGAAAACGGCCCGCGCATTGCTGCGCGGGCCGTTTTTCCATTTACAGCCAGTAGACGACGACGTACAGGCCGAGCCAGACGACGTCGACGAAGTGCCAGTACCACGCGGCGCCTTCGAATGCGAAGTGGTGATCGGGCTTGAAGTGGCCGCGGATCATCCGAACCAGCACCACCGCGAGCATCGTGCCGCCGAGGAACACGTGGAAGCCGTGGAAGCCCGTCAGCAGGAAGAACGTCGAACCGTACACGCCCGAGTTCAGCGTCAGGTTCAGTTCGTTGTACGCGTGGTAGTACTCGAAGCCCTGCAGGAACAGGAAGCAGATACCGAACACGAGCGTCGCGGCCAGCCATGCGATCGCCTTCTTGCGATGGTCGTCACGCAGCGCGTGGTGCGAGATCGTCAGCGTCACGCCCGACGACAGCAGGAACGCGGTGTTCAGCGTCGGGATCGGCCACGGGCCCATCGTCTTGAAGTGACCGGCGAGTGCTGCCGGGCCTTCGTTCGGCCACACGGCGGAGAAATCCGGCCAGATCAGCTTGTAGTCGAGGCTGCCGAGCTGGTGCAGCGCGATTTCACGTGCATAGAACAGCGCGCCGAAGAACGCGCCGAAGAACATGACTTCCGAGAAGATGAACCAGCTCATGCTCCAGCGGTACGACTTGTCGACGTTCTTGCCGTAATGACCGCCTTCCGACTCGGCGATCGCGTCGCCGAACCAGTGATACAGCGTGAAGAGCAACCACAGCAGGCCGAGCAGTGCCGTAAACGGCGCCCAGTCGTGACCGTTGATCCACAGCGCCGCCGATCCGAGCATGACCAGCAGGCCGATGGCCGCACTGATCGGATGGTGCGACGGATGCGGCACGAAATAGTACGGGGTCTGGTTTTGACCGCTCATGCTTGATTCTCCACTTCTGTCCAATTTGTGTACCGGAAACCGCTCCGGCTTTATTTCTTGCGCGGCGTGACCGCCACCGCTCTTTCCTGCACGCGGCGCCGTGGCGCCGCGCACTGCATTTTTTCGTGGCCGCGCGCCTCAGCCCACGACGGCACGCACGATCAGGATCAGCACGCCGATGAACACACCGGCCGCCAGCAACGCGACAATCAGCACGTGCAGCGGATTCAGCTGCGTCGCGTCGGCCTCCAGGTCGCGCCGCTTGCGCACCCCGAAGAACGACCACAGCACGGCCTTCAGCGCCTGACCGAACGACCCGCCCCGCTTGACCTCCGTCATCGCCCCGCCTCCGTCGTCATGCGTCCGGCTTCGCCGCGCCCTGCGCCGCGGTCTTGCCCGGCGCCGGCGCCGGCGTGGCCGGCGTATTCAGCTCGAAGAACGTGTACGACAGCGTGATCGTCTTCACGTCCTTCGGCAGTTTCGGATCGATCACGAACACCACCGGCATCTTGCGCGATTCGTTCGCGGCCAGCGTCTGCTGCGTAAAGCAAAAGCACTCGATCTTCTTGAAGAACTCCGTCGCCTGCTTCGGCGCGTAGCTCGGAATCGCCTGTGCAACGACCGGCCTGCCCTGCCCGTTCGTCACGTCGTACACGATCGTCGTCAGCTCACCCGGATGCACGTCGAGGCTGTTGTGCTCCGGCTTGAAACCGAGCGGGCCGCGCGCATTCGCGTCGAACTCGACCGACACCGTGCGGCTGGTGTCGACCTGCGAATTCTTCACCTCGCGCTCGCTCACATCGCGCTGCACCAGGTTGTTGATGCCGGTGATCTGGCAGATCGCCCGGTACATCGGGATCAGCGCGAAGCCGAAACCGAACATCAGCCCGGCCACGACGAAGAGCTTCACCAGCATCGAACGATTGAACGCGCGATCGACGGCGCCCTCTTCCGGCTTCGACATACGACAACTTCCTCGCTACTGCGTCTGTTGCTGCATCAGTGAGTGGACAGCCACCACTGCTTGATCACGACACCCACAAAAAAAACGGCGGCGATGACGAGCAGGATGAGGCCGAGCCGCTTGTTGCCCGCGCGGATCTGCTCGGGCGTTCGTCTTTGTTGTGGATTCCGGTTCATCTGAAACTTCGCTGACATTTCAATTCCGCGCCCGCCGCGCCTGCCTGCGCGGCAGGCAACGGCGGAGCGCAGGGTGAAACTTATTCGACGTGCGGCGGTTGCTCGAACGTATGGAAGGGAGCCGGGCTCGGCACCGTCCACTCGAGGCCCGTCGCGCCGTCCCACGGCTTGTCCGACGCCTTTTCCAGCTCGCCGCCGCCACGGTAGGCCGGCAGCGCGACCGCGAACAGGAAGTACACCTGCGCGAGGCCGAAGCCGAATGCGCCGATCGTCGCGACCTGGTTGAAGTCCGTGAACTGCGCCGGGTAGTCCGCATAACGACGCGGCATGCCGGCGAGACCGACGAAGTGCATCGGGAAGAACGTCAGGTTGAAGAAGATCATCGACGACCAGAAGTGGATCTTGCCGCGCGTCTCGTTATACATCCAGCCCGTCCACTTCGGCGCCCAGTAGTACCAGCCCGAGAACAGCGCGAACAGCGAGCCGGCCACCAGCACGTAGTGGAAGTGCGCCACCACGAAGTAGGTGCCGTGATACTGGATGTCGAGCGGCGCCATCGCGAGCATCAGGCCCGTGAGACCGCCGAACGTGAACACAAACAGGAAGCCGATCGCGAACAGCATCGGGGTTTCGAAGGTCATCGAGCCGCGCCACATCGTCGCGAGCCAGTTGAACACCTTCACGCCCGTCGGCACCGCGATCAGCATCGTCGCGTACATGAAGAACAGCTGGCCGGTGACCGGCATGCCCGTTGCGAACATGTGGTGCGCCCAGACCATGAACGACAGGATCGCGATCGAAGCCGTCGCGTACACCATCGAGCTATAGCCGAACAGCGTCTTGCGTGCGAACGCCGGGATCACCTGCGACACGATCCCGAACGCCGGCAGAATCATGATGTACACCTCGGGGTGGCCGAAGAACCAGAAGATGTGCTGGTACATCACCGGGTCGCCGCCGCCTGCCGCGTTGAAGAACGACGTGCCGAAGTGACGGTCGAACAGCACCATCGTGATCGCGCCCGCCAGAACCGGCATCACCGCGATCAGCAGGTACGCCGTGATCAGCCACGTCCATGCGAACATCGGCATCTTCATCAGCGTCATGCCCGGTGCGCGCATGTTCAGGATCGTCACGACGATGTTGATCCCGCCCATGATCGACGACGCACCCATGATGTGCACCGCGAAGATCGCGAAGTCCATGCCCGGGCCCATCTGCGTCGACAGCGGCGCGTAGAGCGTCCAGCCGGCGGCCGTCGCGCCGCCCGGCGCGAAGAACGAACCGACCAGCAGCACGGCAGCGACGGGCAGCAGCCAGAAGCTGAAGTTGTTCATCCGCGCGAACGCCATGTCGGATGCGCCGATCTGCAGCGGAATCATCCAGTTCGCGAAGCCGACGAACGCCGGCATGATCGCGCCGAACACCATGATCAGGCCGTGCATCGTCGTGAGTTCGTTGAAGAACTCCGGACGCATGATCTGCAGGCCCGGCTCGAACAGCTCGGCCCGGATGCCGAGGGCCATCACGCCGCCCGACAGGAACATGATGAACGAGAACAGCAGGTACAGCGTACCGATGTCCTTGTGGTTGGTGGCGAACAGCCAGCGCCGCCAGCCGTGCGGCATTTCGTGCGCGTGGTCGTCGTGCGCGTGGTCCGCGGCTACGTCGTGCCCGATGCTAGACATGAGAATCTCCTAATGCGAATACGTCGACTAACTCAGCGACACGTCAAGCCGCCGGCCCGATCTCGACACGCCGGGCTTCCTTCGCGTCCGCCCCGCCCGTGATCGTTTCCGGCTTTTTGAGAATAATGTGGTCTTCCGCCACGCCTGCTGCCTTCAGCGCGTCGCGCACGGCTTGCGCGCGATGCTTCGCCAGTTCGGCGTTCGCGTCGGCCGAGCCCGTCTTGTCGGTGAAGCCCGACAGCGCGAGCTTCGCGTCCGGATGTGCCTTCGCATAGTCGGCCGCAGCGGCGATCGCCGCTTTCGCGTCGGCCGGCAGCACGCTCTTGCCCGTCTCGAAGTAGATCGTCGACAGTGCGGCCGATGCCGACGCTGCCGCCGGCTGTTCGGCTGCGCCCGACGCGGCTTGCGCCGGCGCCGAAGCCGCTTCGGCCGGTGCTGCGGCGCCTGCGGTGTCTTCCGGCATCTTGCCGTTACGCGCGTCGGCCACTTGCTTCGGCTGCAGCAGGTCGTTCTTGTGGTTGCCCCACGAGTTGCGTTCGTACGTGATGACCGAAGCGATGTCGAGATCCGACAGCGACGCCCACGACGGCATCGCGCCCTTGCCGTGCAGCACGCGCTCGACGTGGCCGGCGATCGGGCCGTTCACGATCGGGCTGCCGTCCATGGCCGGGAATGCGCCGAGGCCCTTGCCGCTCGCCTGGTGGCAGGCCGCGCAGTTCGCCTTGTAGACTTCCTCGCCGTGCGCGACGAGTTCGGCCATCGTGTAGACCTTGTTCGGATCGACTGCGGCGCCGGCCAGCTTGGCCTTCTGCGCGGTGACCCACTTCGCGTAGTCTTCGTCCGACAGGACTTCGACGACGACCGGCATGTACGCGTGTTCCTTGCCGCACAGCTCGGTACAGAAACCGCGGAACGTACCGACCTTGTCGGCCTTGAACCACGTGTCGCGCACGAAGCCGGGGATCGCATCCTGCTTCACGCCGAACGCGGGCACGTACCACGAGTGGACGACGTCGTTCGCGGTCGTGATGATGCGGATTTTCTTGTTGACCGGCACGACGAGCGGGTTGTCGACTTCCTGCAGGTAGGTGTCGGTGATCGGCTTCTTGCCCATCACTTCGTCACGCGGGGTGCTGAGCGTCGACAGGAAGCCGATGCCCTCGCCCGGGCCCTTCACGTAGTCGTAGCCCCACTTCCACTGGTAGCCGGTGACCTTGATCGTGAGATCGGCGTTGGTCGTGTCCTTCATCGCGACGACGGCCTTCGTCGCCGGCAGCGCCATCAGCACGACGATGACGAACGGCACGATCGTCCAGATGATCTCGACGGTCGTGCTTTCATGGAAATTGGCGGCCTTGTGGCCCTTGGATTTGCGGTGCGCGAAGATCGAATAGAACATCACGCCGAACACGCCGACGAAGATCACCGTACACAGGATCAGCATCATCGTGTGGAGATCGTAGAGCTCCTCGGCGATTTTCGTGACCGGCGGCTGAAAGTTGATCTCGTTGACGCGGGGGCCGCCCGGGCTATCACCGACCGCCAGGGCGGCACCGGCAAAGAGCAATCCGCTGCATGCCAGCACGCCCGTGAGGGCTCGCTTGATTGTTTTCATAGCATCCTTACCCAAAATTTCCATTCAAACCCTCCCCCGTCGCAAGCCTCCGGCCCGTTTCCGGCCAGTGCCCGCGCCTCGTCAGCCGCAGC
The DNA here is from genome assembly GCF_001411495.1 of Burkholderia cepacia ATCC 25416. Classification (NCBI taxonomy): domain Bacteria; kingdom Pseudomonadati; phylum Pseudomonadota; class Betaproteobacteria; order Burkholderiales; family Burkholderiaceae; genus Burkholderia; species Burkholderia cepacia. The sequence goes on from NZ_CP012981.1 coordinate 460,555, forward strand.
GCCTGAGCGATGCGCGCAGTTCGTCCGCGAACTGCGCACGCTTGTACTGCGCGAGATGCTGCCCGATTACGACGGTCTGCCCGCGCGATACCAGCCGAATCGGATCGCGTGGCGTCGCACCCGGCTCGACCCGCACCCAGCGCGGGTTGAATTCGATCTGCGTGAGCCGCTCCGCATCCATCCGCTCGATCACGAGCCGGTGCGGATACAGCCTGATGCGTTCGTAATCGACCGCATGGCGAGCATAGATCGCAAATGCGACACCCACCGCCAGCAACTCGATTCCGGTGAAGGGCATGACGAGCCAGGCCCCCCGCCACATCAGCAATGTCGCGATCACCAGCGAGAAGCCCGCGAGCGACGCGTAAAACAGCACGAACTGGCGCGGCGACGCCGAACAGTTGCGTTTCATCAGCCAGTCTTCGAGGACCGGCTCGCCGTTCGTCGTCTCCGCCAAAACCCTCGCTGCTTCCATCGCCGCCTCACGCGAATGGCATGCGATGCATGCCTGCATCGGACTCGTCGCCCCGTATTGCGGGGACCCCGGGACGACAAGCTGACGCATTATAGGCGGGTTCAATGGCATCCACAAGCAAGCGGCTATCGCCCCGCAAGCCAAGCGCGACAAGCTTTCCGGCCATTTCAGGCGCCAATTCGACCCCGCTTTGCGCCGCTAATTTCAGACATAACAAAACCCCTCTTTACCGCTCTACCGATTCTTCGGACGCCCCTTTCCGATGTCCTCGATGCGCACGATCCCGTGCCCCTCGGCGGTCGTGCGCGGCACGGCCTTCCACGCGTGGCCGTAGATCACTTCGAACGTCAGGGCGATCGTGCCATCCGCGCGCCGGCGCGCCTCCAGCGCGTCGCCGAGCGCCGCGCGAAAGCGCCGGGTCGCGCGCTGCGGCGCCTCGCGCTCGAACGGATAGGCGCCCCAGCGGCGCACGTCGGCCAGCAGGGAGTCGGGGGTCTTGTAGGTGACGGTCAGCACTTCCTGATCCATCACGGGAATCTCGAAGCCGCTCTCGACGAGCATGTCGCCGAGGTCGTGCATGTCGACGAAATCGATCACGCGCGCGGCGGGCGGCGCAATGCCGAGCGCCGCTTCCGCATCCGCGCAGGCCGCGCGCAGTTCGCGCAGCGTGTCGGGGCCGAGCGTGCTGAACATCAGCAGCCCGTTCACGCGCAGCACGCGCTGCCATTCGGGCAGCACCGTGTCCGGACGCGAATGCCAGTGGAGCGCGAGATTCGACCAGATCAGGTCGAACGCACCGCCCGGGAACGGCAGCGCGGCGAAATCGGCCTGGGCGACGCGGGGGCCGCGCTGGCCCAGCGCACGGCCGAGCGAGGCCGGCAGCCAGCGGCGCCAGCTCGTCTGTTCGACCTCACGCTGACCGGCTCGCGCGAGCATCGCGCCGGACAGGTCGACGCCGAATACGGGTGCCTCCGGAAAGCGCGCGCGCAGCGCCGGCAGGTCGTCCCCCGGGCCGCAGCCCGCGTCCAGCACGGCCGCGGGGCTTACCTTGATGTATTCGAGGCGCTCGTTCATCCGCTGCGCGATCTCGCGCGGCAGGAACGCGACCGCGTCGAACGTGGCGGCGCGGCGGTCGAAGATCCGCCGCAGGCGCCTTGCGTCATTGGCCGGACGGCCGGTTGAAGTCGAAGCTGGGGACATGTCGGGCACACTGGCGAAGAGCCCGAAGTATACTCGCTCGCCCCGCGGGCTTCATTGAGGCGGGGTGTCAGGAGTGTTGCGATGATCCGCAGTTCCGCCCGGCGCACGATGCGCGTCGCTTTGTCGCAGGTTCGCGCGCTGGCCGCGCGCGTCGCCGCGGTCGCGCTGCCGAATTGCTGCGCACTGTGCGGCAATTTGTCACACACGATGATTTGCGTCGCCTGCGACGCCGCGTACTGGAACGAAGCGCGGCTACGCTGCGGCGTCTGCGCGATACCGCTGGGCATCGGGCAACCGCGTTCGCACCGGTCCCGCGGCGCTCGCGCCGGCAGTGCGGACGCGTACCGTTGCGACGCGTGCCGTGCGGCACCGCCGCCGTTCGATTCGACGCTCGCGCTGGCGGATTACCGCGCGCCGCTCGACGGGCTCGCGCGCGGCCTGAAGTTTCACCGGCAACTCGCGCTCGGCGCCGAATTCGCGGCACGGCTCGCGCGGCTGATCGACGATACGCCCGGCGCCCGCGGCTTCGACCTGGTGGCGCCGGTGCCGCCGTCGCACCGGCGGCTCGTCGCGCGCGGCTACAACCAGGCGTGGGCGATCGCGCGCCCGCTCGCGCGGCGGCTCGGGGTGCGCGCGGATGCGGCACTGCTCGCACGCGTCGCCGACACCGCGCCGCAGTCGCGGCTCGACCGGCACGCACGGCGCGACAACGTGATCGCGGCATTCGCGGTGGCGGGCGGCGTCGCCGGCCGCCACGTTGCGCTCGTCGACGACGTGATGACGTCCGGCGCGACGCTCGCGGCCGCCGCGCACGCACTGAAGGCGGCGGGCGCCGCACGCGTGACGAATCTGGTTGCGCTGCGCACCGCCAGGGATTAATTAAATAGAGAGGCCGACCGACCGGACACGGCGGCGGCCGTCACGAACCGGCCGGCCGGGAACGCGCGCGTAGCGCCGCCCCGGCCGGCCCAGCCAAACCGAAACATGTTCAACGTCGTCCTCGTCGCCCCCGAAATCCCGCCGAACACCGGCAACGTGATCCGCCTGTGCGCCAACACGGGCGCGCGCCTGCACCTGATCGAGCCGCTCGGCTTCCCGCTCGACGACGCGCGGATGCGCCGCGCGGGCCTCGACTATCACGAGTATGCGCAGATGCGCGTACACCGCGACTGGGACGCGTTCATCGCGGCGGAAACGCCCGATCCGGCGCGAATGTTCGCGTTCACGACACGCGGCTCGGGCCGCTTCCACGATCACGCATTCCTGCCCGGCGACTGGTTCGTGTTCGGCTCGGAGACGCGCGGCCTGCCCGCCGAACTGCTCGAGCGCTTCCCGAACGAACAGCGCGTGCGCCTGCCGATGCGGCCGGACAACCGCAGCCTGAACCTGTCGAACACGGTCGCGGTGGTCGTGTTCGAGGCGTGGCGCCAGGCCGGTTTCGAAGGCGGCGCATGACACCGGGACGGCGCGTCCCGCCCCGCGGAAGGCGTCACGTCCGCGCGAGCCGCGCACGGTACAGGTCGTAGATGTCGGGGGAAAAGCACGCAAACACCACGCGTGCGAGGTTCGGCGCCTGCGGCAGCATTTCGGCGACGGTGCCCACGGCGATGTCGACGGCTTCTTCGGCCGGATAGCGATAGATTCCGCAGCTGATCGCCGGGAACGCGATCGACGTCGCCGCGACCTCCTCGGCCAGCTCGATCGCGCGGCGGTAGCACGACGCGAGCAGGTCGGCCTCGCCGCGCCCGCCGCCATGCCACACGGGCCCGACTGCATGGATCACGTAGCGCGCCGGCAGCCCGTGGCCGCGCGTGAGCCTGGCGTCGCCCGTGTCGCAGCCGCCGAGCGTGCGGCACTCGGCGAGCAGGCCGGGGCCGGCCGCGCGGTGGATCGCGCCGTCGACGCCGCCCCCGCCGAGCAGCGAGCCGTTCGCGGCGTTGACGATCGCGTCGACATCGAGCGTCGTGATGTCGACGACCTGCGCGTCGAGCGTGGTGGAATGGATCTGCAGCATGACAACCTCCCGGAGCGCCGGAGACTGTTCAAGCGTAGCGCGCTTTGACGCCGCGCGCCCGCGGCGAACACGGCACCGGGCGGCGCCCGGCCGCGCTACTCGGCGCGCGCGTCGCGCCGCAGCAGGCCACTGACGGCGTCGCGCGGCGCGATGCCGTCGAACAGCACGCCGCACACGGCTTCGGTGATCGGCATTTCGATCGACTGCGCCCGCGCGATGGCCAGCACGGCCTGCGCACAGCGCACGCCTTCGGCCACGTGGCCGAGCGCGCCGAGGATATCGTTCAGCGTGCGACCGGCCGCCAGTTGCAGGCCGACCGTGCGGTTGCGCGACAGGTCGCCCGTTGCGGTGAGGATCAGGTCGCCGAGGCCGGTCAGGCCCGTGAAGGTTTCCGCACGGCCGCCGAGCGCGACGCCCAGCCGCGACATTTCGGCGAGGCCGCGCGTGATCAGCGCGGCACGCGCGTTCAGCCCGAGGCCGAGGCCGTCGGCGATACCGGTCGCGATCGCGAGCACGTTCTTCACCGCGCCGCCGACCTCGACGCCGACCACGTCGTCACCCGTATAGATCCGCATCGCGCCGTGATGAAACGCGGCGAGCGTGCGCTCGCGGCATTCGGCGGACGTACTCGCCACCGTCAGCGCGACGGGCAGCGACTGCCCGACCTCGCGTGCGAAGCTCGGCCCCGACAGCACGCCGTTGCTGTGCTGTTCGGGCAGTTCGGCCGCGATCACCTGGTGCGGCAGCAGATGCGTGTCGGCCTCGAAGCCCTTGCAGACCCAGACGATGTGCGCGGGCACGCAGCCCGCGGCGCGCATCGCGTGACACAGCGTGCGCAGCCCGGCCACCGGCGCGGCGATCACGCACAAAGCGTCGTCCGCGGCGCCGTGCGCGAGCGCGGCGCCGAGATCGGCGTCGTAGCGCAACGCGTCAGGCAGCGCGATGCCGTCCAGATAGCGGGAATTTTCGTGCCGGGCCTGCAGCCCGGCGATGAGCGCGGCATCGCGCGCCCACAGAAGCGTATCGTGCCGCGCGGCCAGATGGCCCGCGAGCGCGGTGCCCCAGGCACCGGCGCCGAGAACGGCTACTTTCATACCCAGCACCGGTCCTCCGAGTAAAACGTCAGTTCAGCGTCGTGCCGTTCGGCGCGCCTGCTGCGGCGCCGGCCTGCTGCTGAAGCTGCGCGAGACGCTGTTCGTACAGCGCCTGGAAGTTGATTTCCGCCAGGTGGATCGGCGGGAAGCCCGCGCGCGTGATCGCGTCGGCGATGTTCGAACGCAGGTACGGGAACAGGATCGTCGGGCACGCGATGCCGACGAGCGGGTCGAGCTGTTCGTCCGGAATGTTGCGGATGTCGAAAATGCCGGCCTGCTTCGCTTCGATCAGGAACGCGACCTTGTCCTTCACCTTCGCGGTGACGGTGCCCGACACGACGACTTCGAACACGCTTTCCGCGAGGCGGTCGGCCTTCACGTCGACTTCGACTTCAACCGACGGCATGTCCTGCTCGAGGAAGATCGCCGGCGAATTCGGCTGCTCGAGCGACATATCCTTCAGGTAGACGCGCTGGATGTTGAAGAACGGTTGGTTTTCGACGTCGGACATGGTGTTTCCCTAAAAGTGGTGACGGGGCGGCCCGGCTTCGCGCCGGCCGCCACGGATGAATCCTGCGCGCCCAAGCCGCGGCGCGGCCGGCGGCCATTCTGCCCTAATCAGGCCGCTTGCAGAAGCGGAACGAGCCCGCCTTCGCGGTCGAGCTTCGACAGATCGTCGTAGCCGCCGACGTGCGTGTCGCCGATATAGATCTGCGGCACCGTGCGGCGCCCCGTGCGCGACATCATTTCGTCACGGCGGGCCGGATCGCGGTCGATCAGCACCTTCTCGATCTGCTCGACACCGCGCAGCTTCAGCAGGCGCTCGGCCTGGATGCAATACGGACACACCTGCGTGCTGTACATCAAAACCTTGTTCACTTCGCCACTCCTTGTTTGACGACCGGCATCCCGGCCTGCTGCCAGGCAGCCACGCCGCCCTCGAGCACGTGCACCTCGGCGTATCCCGCCGCCTCGACCTCGCGCGCCGCCTTCTGCGACTGCTGGCCGTTCTGGCAGACGAGCAGCACCGGCGTGCTCTTGTTCTTCGCGACCTGCGCGATCTTCGCGCCGATCTCGCCCGCCGCGACCTGACGGGCCGACGGCAGGTGGCCGGCCGCGAAATCGGACGCGGCGCGCACGTCGATCACGACCGCGTTGCGGCGGTTGATGAGTTGCGTCGCCTCCGCGGCCGACAGGCCGCCGCGACCGCGGCGCAGCGCGGGCCAGGCCAGCAGGCCGCCGGATACCACCAGGATCGCGATAAGGGCCAGGTTGGTGTAATCGGTAAAGAACGTCACGGAATTCCGCCGGAAAAAGAGAAATCGGATGAGGACAATCCCGCCATTATAAAATAACCGTCTTGCGCGATGGCGGGCCCCGGTCGGGTCCCGTACGACGCGCCCCGCTTCCCTATCACTACCGACCGCAAGATCCATGTACAAACTCGTTCTCATCCGCCACGGCGAATCGACGTGGAACAAGGAAAACCGCTTCACCGGCTGGGTCGACGTCGACCTGACCGAACAGGGTCGCAACGAGGCCTACCAGGCCGGCGAATTGCTCAAGGAGGCCGGCTACACGTTCGACATCGCGTACACGTCGGTACTCAAGCGCGCGATCCGCACGCTGTGGCACGTGCAGGACAAGATGGACCTGATGTACCTGCCGGTCGTCCACTCGTGGCGCCTGAACGAGCGCCACTACGGCGCGCTGTCGGGCCTGAACAAGGCGGAAACGGCCGCGAAGTTCGGCGACGACCAGGTGCTCGTGTGGCGCCGCAGCTACGACACGCCGCCGCCCGCGCTCGAGCCGACCGACGAACGCGCGCCGTTCAACGACCCGCGCTACGCGAAGGTGCCGCGCGAGCAGCTGCCGCTCACCGAGTGCCTGAAGGACACGGTCGCGCGCGTGCTGCCGCTGTGGAACGAGTCGATCGCCCCGGCGGTCCGCGCCGGCAAGCAGGTGCTGATCGCCGCGCACGGCAACTCGCTGCGCGCGCTGATCAAGTACCTCGACGGCATCTCGGACAGCGACATCGTCGGCCTGAACATCCCGAACGGCGTGCCGCTCGTGTATGAACTCGACGAGAACCTGAAGCCGATCAAGCACTATTACCTCGGCGACCAGGACGCAATCGCGCAGGCGCAGGCCGCCGTCGCGAAGCAGGGCAAGGCGGGCTGACGCCCGTCGGCCGGGTGAGCCGGCCAGGCCGGGCGGGCCGCGTCCGGCGCGGCATGCCCGGTCCCGGCCCTTGCCCGCGCACCGCGCGAACCTTCGCGCCCCCGGCGCTGTCGAATCCGCTTTCGAACCCGCGGCGCGCCCGGCGGTGCCCGGCCGGGCCGCCTTCCGGGCCCGCCGCGACGCCCGCTGCGGCGCAATTCGCGCCGTTCCACTGAGTCTTCGGACGAACAGTTATACTTGTCCGCTACATCCCCGCTACCGCCACGCGCTTCCCGACCGCACCAGATCTCTATGCGAATGAAATTGAAGAACATCGGCCTGATTGCCGCGGGCCTCGCCACGGGCGTGTTCGCCACGCTGCAGGTTTCCGCATCGGCCGAGCAGACCGCCACGGCGCCGCTTCCCCTCGACCAGCTCCGCCTGTTCGCGGAAGTCTTCGGACAGATCAAGCGCGAGTACGTCGAACCGGTCGACGACAAGAAGCTGCTGACGGCCGCGATCAAGGGCATGGTGTCGAGCCTCGACCCGCACTCGTCGTTCCTCGACAAGACCGACTATGACGAGCTGCAGGAGCAGACGAAGGGCCGCTTCGCGGGTCTCGGCATCGAGATCTCGCAGGAAGACGGCCTCGTCAAGGTGATCTCGCCGATCGAAGATACGCCCGCGTTCCGCGCCGGCATCCGTCCGGGCGACCTGATCACGCGCATCAACGACAAGCCGGTGCGCGGCATGACGCTCGACAAGGCCGTGAAGCAGATGCGCGGCGAGCCGGGCACCAAGGTCACGCTGACGATCTTCCGCAAGAGCGACGACCGCACGTTCCCAGTCACCGTCACGCGCGCGATCATCAAGGTCCAGAGCGTGAAGATGAAGATCCTCGATCCGGGCTATGCGTATGTCCGCATCACGAGCTTCCAGGAACGCACGACGCCCGATCTCGCGCAGAAGCTGCAGGACATCGCACGCCAGCAGCCGAACCTGAAGGGCCTCGTCCTCGACCTGCGCAACAACGGCGGCGGCCTGCTGCAGAGCGCGGTCGGCGTGGCCGGCGCGTTCCTGCCGCCCGACTCCGTCGTCGTGTCGACCAACGGCCAGATCCCCGATTCGAAGCAGGTCTACCGCGATACGTACGACAACTATCGCCTGCCGTCCTTCGACGGCGATCCGCTGAAGAACCTGCCGCCGGTCTTCAAGACGGTGCCGATGATCGTGCTGACGAACGCCTATTCGGCGTCCGCGTCGGAAATCGTCGCCGGTGCGCTGCAGGATTCGAAGCGCGCGCAGATCATGGGCAAGACGACGTTCGGCAAGGGTTCGGTGCAGACGGTCCGCCCGATGACGGCCGACACCGCACTGCGCCTGACCACCGCGTACTACTACACGCCGAGCGGCCGTTCGATCCAGAACAAGGGCATCACGCCGGACGTGCCGGTCGATCAGTACGCGGACGGCGATCCGGACGACGTGCTCGTGACGCGCGAGGTCGACTACACGAACCACCTCGCGAACACGCAGGATCCGAACGAGAAGAAGGAACAGGAAGAGCGCGAGCAGCGCCGGATGGATCAACTGCGCGTCCTCGAAGAGCAGAACGACAAGAAGACGCCGGAACAGCGCCAGAAGGATCGCGATCGCAAGCCGATCGAGTTCGGCAGCGCCGACGACTTCATGATGCAGCAGGCGCTCAACAAGCTCGAAGGCAAGCCGGTGCAGGAATCGAAGTCGCTGCTCGCCGAAAGCACGAAAGGCACGGCCGGCAAGGCCGCCACGGCCCCGAAGGCATCGGGCGCAAGCGCGAAGCCGGCTTCCGCACCGAAGCCCGCGTCGGCGCCGAAGTAAGCGCCGGCCGGCATCCGACGGGCCATCGCGGGAAGACCGCGATGGCCCGTTTTTCATGCGCGCCTAAAATAACGACACGTCCGCCGCTTCGCCCACGACTCCCCCCCATGAACGACGATCAACTCCTTCGCTACTCCCGCCACATCCTCGTCGACGAAATCGGCATCGAGGCGCAGCAGCGCTTTCTCGATGCGCATGCGATCGTCGTCGGCGCGGGCGGCCTCGGCTCGCCCGCCGCAATGTACCTCGCGGCATCGGGCGTCGGCACGATCACGCTCGTCGACGCCGATACGGTCGATCTCACGAACCTGCAGCGGCAGATCCTGCACGTGACGGCCTCGGTCGGCCGCAGCAAGGTCGAATCGGGGCGCGACACGCTCGCGCAACTGAACCCCGAGGTGAAGGTGGACGCGGTCGCCGCGCGCGTCGACGACGCATGGCTCGACGCGCACGTGCCAAGCGCGACCGTCGTGCTCGACTGCACCGACAACTTCGCGACGCGGCACGCGATCAACCGCGCGTGCGTCGCGCACGGCGTGCCGCTCGTGTCGGGCGCCGCGCTGCGCTTCGACGGCCAGATCAGCACGTTCGATTTCCGCGACCCGGCCGCGCCCTGCTATGCGTGCGTGTTTCCGGAAGACCAGCCGTTCGAGGAAGTCGCGTGCGCGACGATGGGCGTGTTCGCGCCGACGGTCGGGATCATCGGCGCGATGCAGGCCGCCGAGGCGCTGCGCGTGATCGGCGACATCGGCAAGACGCTCAACGGGCGGCTGATGATGCTCGATTCGCTGCGGATGGAATGGACGACGATGAAAATCGCGCGCCAGGCCGACTGCCCCGTGTGCGGGGGCCGGCACTGACGCGCGACGGGCATGCGCCAGGCGGCGCATGCTTGGTGACACTTCGCTACTTTTTGAGCGGCGACGTGGCGCCTATGCGGCCGCATCCGCGCGCGGCTCGGCGACCGACAGGCGCTGCAGCGCCGCCTGCACTTCCTCCGGCTCGAACGCGGCGAGCACGTCGGCCGTCGGCTTTTCGAGCGCCTTCAGGTGTGCGCGCAGGATCTCCTGCTTCACGACGAGCAGCTGGCTCGGGTGCATCGAGAACTCGGTGAGCCCCATCCCGAGCAGCAGGCGCGTAAGCGCCGGGTCGCCCGCCATCTCCCCGCACACCGACACGGATACCCCCGCGCGCTTCGCTTCACGCAACGTATAGGCGATCAGGTGCAGCACGGCCGGGTGCAGCGGGTCGTACAGGTGCGCGACCGCGTTGTCGGCACGGTCGATCGCGAGCGTGTACTGGATCAGGTCGTTCGTGCCGATCGACAGGAAATCGAACCGCTTCAGGAACAGCGGCAGCGCGATCGCCGCGGCCGGAATCTCGATCATCGCGCCGATGCGCACGTTCGGATCGTACGCGAGCCCCGCGTCGTCGAGCTGGCGCTTTGCCTCGCGAATCAGGTCGAGCGTCTGGTCGATCTCCTGCGCGTGCGCGAGCATCGGAATCAGGATCTTCACCTGGCCGAACGCGGACGCACGCAGGATCGCACGCAACTGCGTGAGGAACATCTGCGGCTCGGACAGGCTCCAGCGGATCGCGCGCAGGCCGAGCGCGGGGTTCGGCGCCGTCTCGTAGCCTTCGTCGAGCGCCTCGAGCGGCTTGTCCGCGCCGACGTCGATCGTGCGGATCGTCACCGGCATGCCCTTCATCCACTCGACGGCCCGCTTGTAGGCGGCGAACTGCTCCTCCTCTTCCGGCATCTCCTTCTGATGCATGAACAGGAACTCGGAACGGAACAGCCCGACGCCGACCGCGCCGGCCTCGACGGCAGCCTTCGCGTCGTCGGGCAGCTCGATGTTCGCGTACAGATCGATCTTGGTGCCGCATAACGTTTGCGTCGGCGAGAACTTCAGACGCTGCAGCTTGCGTTGCTCCAGCAGCTTCTCGGACTGCCGGTACGAATACTCCTCGAGGACGATCGGCGCCGGATCGACGATCACGATGCCCTGGTCGCCGTCGACGATGATCAGGTCGTCCTGGCGGATCAGCGCGCTCGCGTGCTGCACGCCGACCGCGGCCGGAATGCCGAGGCTGCGCGCGACGATCGCCGTGTGCGACGTGCGGCCGCCGAGGTCGGTGACGAACGCCTGGAACGACTGCGACTTGAACTGCATCATGTCGGCCGGCGCGATGTCGTGCGCGACGACGATCATCTCGTTCGTGCCGTTCGCGGCCGCGCGGTCGAGCGCCTGCGACGCGGACGGTGCGCCGGCGAGCGCTTTCAGCACGCGCTCGACCACCTGCTCGATGTCGGCCTTGCGCTCGCGCAGGTATTCGTCCTCGATGTCGTCGAAGTGACGCGTGAGCAGCTCGAGCTGCTCGGTCAGCGCCCACTCGACGTTGTAGCGGCGCGTGCGGATCAGGTCGATGGTTTCCTGCACGAGCATCGCGTCGCTCAGGATCATCGCGTGGACGTCGATGAATGCACCGACCTCGCTCGGGGTGTCGTCGGTCAGGTCGGCGCGCAGCGCCTCGAGTTCGTGATGCACGACATCGAGCGCCGTGCGGAAGCGCTCGACCTCGGCATCGATCTGGTTTGCGTCGATCAGGTAATGGGCGACGTCGAGCGCCGCCGGCGCGATCAGGTACGCTCGCCCGATCGCGATACCTCGTGAGACGGGAATGCCATGCAGCGTGAAGGACACGCGCACCTCCTCTGTACAAGTAAAGCCGCGGCACACTGCTGCGATGCGCTTATGACCCCGGTTAGCGATTATAAATTCCGCGACTCCCCGCTGACTGCATGCACCGCAGCATTGCGCATTCCGCATCAATGCTTCCGACGAAAAAAATGCCGCGGAATCCGCGGCATTCTGACTGGAAACGGCAACGATCCCGTGCGCGGCGCGCGCGGATCACTGCCCTTCGCCGAACTTGTCCGCGATCAGTTTCAGCAGTGCGTCCATCGCTTCCCGCTCGTCGGGCCCTTCGGTCTCGATCGTCACGGTGCTGCCGATGCCCGCCGCCAGCATCATCACGCCCATGATGCTCTTCGCGTTGATCTTGCGCCCGTTGCGCGTCATCCAGACTTCCGACTGGAAGTTACCGGCCAGTTGCGTAAGCTTGGCCGATGCGCGCGCATGGAGCCCCAATTTATTGACGATGGTGGTTTCTTGTTGAAGCATGATTCTCGGTCGGGTCGGTCGGGACCGCCGGCGGCTCGCGCCGGCGGTGCTGTCTAAAACGGAAAACGGGAAATCAGTGCGACTCGGTGCGCGGTTGCGGTTCCGGCGGAATCGGCGCGCATTGGCCGCAGCCGGTTTCCGTCGGCGGCGGCGGCGTGCCGGCCGACACCTCGTGGACGCCCTTCGCCCCGCCGGACAGCGCCTTGTCGACGAGCTTGTCGAGCGGCACGGTGCGGTAGCAGACGGCCCGCACGAGCATCGGCAGGTTCACGCCCGCCAGCACGCGCACGTTGTCGAGCTTCGCGAGCTGGCCGGCGATGTTCGCCGGCGTCGCGCCGTACATGTCGGTCAGCACGACCACGCCGTTCTCTTCGCGGAGCCGCGCGAGCTCCGCGTGCGCGAACGCCATCACCTGGGCCGGATCGCTGTCCGCCATCACGTCGATACAGCCGATGCGGGCGGGCACGCCGCCATAGATGTGCGCGATGCAGTCCCGCAGCGCGGTGGCGAGCGGGGCGTGCGCGATGATCAGGATCCCGGCCATGTCAGATCGCTCCCGGCCGCCCCTGGCGGGCCGATACCCCGCGGCGGGGCAATGAGCGTAGCGAGTGTGGGAAACGTTTCATGGTCAGCCTTGCAACAGTTTCGGCCCGACCGCCGGGCCTTTGGTGCGCGATCGCGGCACCGGGCAAGCGGGCATTGTAGCAGGCCGGTCGAGCTGCTCCGGCGACGGGGGACCTGCGCGGCCGCCGCCGGGGTTGCGCGGGAGACGGCCTACGCGGCCGCACGCTCCAGCGCGTCGATGAACATCGCGGCGACGTCGAAGCCCGTCTGCTCCATGATCTCGCGGAAGCACGTCGGGCTCGTGACGTTCACCTCGGTCAGCCAGTCGCCGATCGCATCGAGGCCGACCAGCAACAGCCCGCGCGCCGCGAGCACGGGCCCGAGCGTGTCGGCGATCTCGCGATCGCGCGCGGTCAGCGGCTGCGCGACCCCGAGCCCGCCCGCCGCGAGATTGCCGCGCACCTCGCTGCCCTGCGGAATCCGCGCGAGCGAATACGGCACCGGCTCGCCCGCGATCAGCAGGATGCGTTTGTCGCCGGCCTTGATCTCGGGAATGAACTTCTGGATCATCAGCGAGCGCGTGCCGTCATGGCCGAGCATCTCGATGATCGCACCGAGGTTCATGCCGTCGGCCTTCACGCGGAACACGCCCATCCCGCCCATCCCGTCGAGCGGCTTCACGATCACGTCGCCGTGCTCGGCGTGAAAGGCGCGCAGGCGCGCCGCATCGCGCGTGACGAGCGTCGGCGCGACGAATTGCGGAAACTCGCCGATCGCGAGCTTTTCCGAGTGATCGCGAATCGACTGCGGCTTGTTGAATACGCGCGCGCCCGCCCGTTCGGCAAGCTCGAGCATCCACGTGGCCGTTACGTATTCCATGTCGAACGGCGGATCCTTGCGCATCAGCACCGCGCCGAACGACGTCAGCGCACGCGACTCGTGAGCGGCCGCCTCGTACCACGGTTCGCGGTGCAGGTCGGCCGTGTCGCCGACGATCGTCACGCGCTGCACGTCCGCCTCGACACCGCTCCCCGTCCATGCGAGCTGGTGCGGCTGGCACGCGTACACCGCATGCCCGCGCCGCGCCGCCTCGGCCATCATCGCGTAGGTCGAATCCTTGTAGATCTTGAAGCGCTCGAGCGGGTCGGCGATAAAGAGAATGTCCATGAGGTCCTGTACTTGGCGAAGGTCCGTTATACCTGGATGGCTTCGGGGTCGGTCTTTTCCAGTTCGATCGACGACGCGATCAGCGACAGCCGCGCGACGACGCCGTACATGTAGAAACGGTTCGGCGGCGCGGCACCCGGCTTCGCGCCGGCATCCGGCAGCGCGGTGTGCTCGAAGCCGAGCGGCACGTAGTGCATGCCGGGCGCGTTCAGGTTCTGGTCGCGCTCGCGGCCGGCGTGCGTGCGGTAGAAGCCGCCGACCACGTAGCGGTCGATCATGTATACAACGGGCTCGGCTACTTCGTCGCCGACGCGCTCGAACGTATACACGCCTTCCTGCACGATCACGTCGCGCACCGCGAGGCCGGCCTTCGACTCGGCCATCTGCGCGCGCTCGGCCTTCGACATCCGGCCGATCTCGGCCGCGTCGTGCACGGTCATCACGCCGCGCCCCGCCGTGCCCGCGTCGGCCTTCACGACGACGTACGGCTTCTCGCTGATCCCGTATTCGCGGTACTTGCGCGCGATCTTCTTCAGCACGCCGTCGATCGCGTCGGCGAGCGCCTGCTCGCCTTCATGCGCCTGCCAGTCGACGCCTTCCACGTGCGCGAAATACGGATTCACCATCCACGGATCGACGCCGACCATCTTCGCGAACTTCTTCGCGACGTCGTCGTAGCAAGAGAAGTGCGTCGACTTGCGGCGCACGGCCCAGCCCGCGTGCAGCGGCGGCAGCAGGTACTGCTCGTGCAGGTTTTCCAGCACGGCCGGGATGCCGGCCGACAGGTCGTTGTTCAGCAGGATCGAGCACGGGTCGAAATTCTTCAGGCCGAGGCGGCGCTGCGAACGCTCGAGCGGTTCGAGCACGATCTTCTGGCCGTCGGCCAGCGTGATCGGCGTCATGTCGGTGATGCTCGGGTCGAGCGAGCCGAAGCGCACGTTCAGCCCGGCCTGGCGCATGATCGTCGCGAGGCGCGCGACGTTTTCGAGGTAGAACGCGTTGCGGGTCGGCAGCTCGGGAATCACGAGCAGGTTCTTCGCGTCCGGGCAGATCTTCTCGATCGCGGCCATCGCGGCCTGCACGGCGAGCGGCAGCACTTCGGACGGCAGGTTGTTGAACGCGCCGGGAAACAGGTTCGCGTCGACGGGCGCCAGCTTGAAGCCGGCATTGCGCAGGTCCACCGAACAATAGAACGGCGGGGTGTGTTCCTGCCATTCGAGCCTGAACCAGCGTTCGATCGCAGGCGTCGCGTCGAGGATCTTCTGCTCGAGTTCGAGCAGCGGACCGTTCAACGCCGTAACGAGGTGGGGAACCATGAATCACTCGCGAGCGGGAGAATGAAGATTGTAGAGCAATTGCCTTGCCCATTTGGGGATTGTTCCCGGCTTCACAAGGATATGCAGGAAGTTTTCGGCTATTGACCCGATAGAGTGAAGGGTTATCCGCTACGTCAGTGCGTGACAGGAGAAAAAAAGCCCGCCGGGTAGGCGGGCCGAAGTCGCTGCGCTCATTCGGGGCGGGCGCCGTCGTCGCGGCGGCCCGCCGTTGATTCGTGTGACTTATTCCACGTGCTCGCCGTGCAGGATCACGTCGAGACCTTCGCGCTCTTCCTCTTCGGTCACGCGCAGGCCCATCGTCAGGTCGATCAGCTTCAGCAGCACGAAGCTCAGCACGCCGCTGTAGACCAGCGTGATCAGCACGCCCTTCGCCTGCAGCAGCAGGCTGCCGTCGGCGCCGCCGATGTCCTTGACCGCGAACACACCCGTCAGCAGCGCGCCGAGAATCCCGCCGATGCCGTGCACGCCGAACGCGTCGAGCGAATCGTCGTAGCCGAGCTTCGACTTGAGCCAGGTCGCCGACCAGAAGCAGACGACGCCGGCGGCGATGCCGATCACCAGTGCACCCGCCACGCCGACGAAACCGGCGGCCGGCGTGATCGCCACGAGACCCGCGACCGCGCCCGACACGATGCCGAGCACCGACGGCTTGCCCTTCGCGATCCACTCGGCAAACATCCAGCCGAGCGCCGCGCAGGCGGTCGCCACTTGCGTGGTCAGCATCGCGAAGCCGGCACGGCCGTCAGCGGCGACCGCGGAGCCCGCGTTGAAGCCGAACCAGCCGACCCACAGCATCGAGCCGCCGATCATCGTCAGCACGAGGTTGTGCGGCGCCATCGATTCGCGGCCGTAGCCGACGCGCTTGCCGAGCACGAGGCACGACACGAGGCCCGCGATACCGGCGTTGATGTGCACCACCGTGCCGCCCGCGAAGTCGAGCACGCCGTCGGCCGACAGCCAGCCGGTCGGCTCCCACACCATGTGCGCGACCGGCACGTAGACGATCAGCGACCAGAGCGTCATGAACACGAGCATCGCCGAGAACTTCATGCGATCGGCGAACGCGCCGCAGATCAGCGCCGGCGTGATGATCGCGAACGTCATCTGGTAGACGAAGTAGACCGATTCCGGAATCGTCGTCGCGAGATGGCTGACGGTCAGCGTCGTCGCCTTGTCGCCCTTGATGTAGTTCATGCCGTGCAGGAATGCGCGCGACAGGCCGCCGATGAAGCCGTTGCCCGGCGTGAACGCGAGGCTGTAGCCGACCACCGTCCACAGCACCGTGATCACCGCGGTGATCGCGAAGCTCTGCATCACGGTCGCGAGCACGTTCTTCTTGCGGACCATGCCCGCGTAGAACAGCGCGAGGCCCGGGATCGTCATGAACAGCACGAGCGCGGTCGACGTCAGCATCCACGCGGTGTCGCCCGCGCTGATCTTCGACGAATCGACCGAGAACGGTGCGGTCGGCGCAGCCGGTGCGGCCGGCGCGGACGCGGCGGCAGCGGCCGATGCGTCGGCGGCGCCCGAAGCCGGTGCGGCGGCAGCGGCCGGTGCAGATGCATCGGTTGCAGCCGGTGCCGAAGCGGCCGGCGCGGCGGCAGCCGAGGCGTCGGAAGCCGTTGCGGCGGGCGCGGACGCAGCGGCGGCGGACGCCGCGTCGTCGGCGAGCGCGGAGCCGACGCCTGCCGCGATCAGCGAGCCGGCCATCAGCAGGGACATCAGAAGTTTGCGCATCTTGGGTTTCCTCTTGTCGCTTGTCTTGTCTGTTCTGTTACAGCGCGTCTGCGCCCGTCTCCCCGGTGCGAATCCGGATCACCTGTTCGATCGCCGTGACGAAGATCTTGCCGTCGCCGATCTTGCCGGTGCGCGCGGCCCGCTCGATCGCCTCGACCGCCTGGTCGACGAGATCGTCGGACACCGCTGCCTCGATCTTCATCTTCGGCAGGAAATCGACCACGTATTCGGCGCCGCGATACAGCTCGGTGTGCCCCTTCTGGCGGCCGAACCCTTTTACCTCGGTCACCGTGATTCCCGAGACGCCAAGCGCCGACAGCGCCTCGCGCGTCTCATCGAGCTTGAACGGCTTGATGATTGCGGTAATGAGTTTCATGAAGTCCTCTCGCTGAGTTGTCCCGTCGAATTGGTTGGAATGTTGTAACGGACTCTCCTCAGCAACTCGCATGCCATGTCGGTTCGAGCACCGTTTCGAAGGGCTTCATCAAGGGGTCGCATCCCGCGATGTAAGGTGCGCAAGCCCGGCCGAATGGCCAACGCGGGCCGCTTTGCTGGCGCGGCGAAAGGAACGTTGCTAGAGTGCACGCACGTCCCGGGTCACCGGGCCATTCACCCATGCCGGCGCCATGCCCGGAATTCGCGCCCCCGGCGCACCATTTCCGGTCATGCGTGCATCATGGGCACGTACGCAACTGAAGATGCACATTTTTTGTGCAAGGAAGGGGAATCACATGAAGCAACCCAGCGACGTTTTCAACGATCTGCAGTCGCGCGTCAGCGATCTGCTGAAAAACTCGCCGGCCAAGGACGTCGAGCGCAACGTGAAGGCCATGCTGTCGCAAGGCTTTTCGAAACTCGACCTCGTCACGCGCGAGGAATTCGACACGCAGGCGCAAGTGCTCGCCCGCACCCGTGTGCGCCTCGAGGAACTCGAAAAGCGCGTCGCCGAACTCGAGCAGAAGCTCGCCGCGCCGCAAGCCTGACGCCCCACCCGGCCTCAAGGTCCGGGCACGGGCCGCCTCGTGCGGCCCGTGCCCGCCAGCCCCGAAAACCTGAAACCCTGAAGTCGCGCTACCGCGCTTCGTCGTAAGTCGTTCTCCGCAGCACCCCCGCTCTTCGCTGTCCCTCGCTCTTCGCTGTCCCTCGCTCTTCGCTGTCCCTCGCTCTTCGCTGTCCCTCGCTCTTCGCTGCCCCTCGCTCTTCGCTGCCCCTCGCTCTTCGCTGCCCCTCGCTCTTCGCTGCACCCCGTTCTTCGCAGCACCCCGTTCTTCGCAGTCCCTCGTTCTTTTCCCGCGCCACGCCGGCAAGCGCGCACCGATTCCTCCGATTCCCGCGGCATGCGGCCACGAACGGCCGTCGCCCGTCCGTCTTGTTTACAGGAGCCTCGCCATGTCGCTCGCCGTGGTGCGCAGTCGCGCGCCGGCCTCCGGCCGTGCGCCGGACGTCACCGTCGAAGTCCATCTCGCCAACGGGCTGCCGTCGTTCTCGATCGTCGGCCTGCCCGATCTCGAGGTCCGCGAAAGCCGCGAGCGCGTGCGTGCCGCGCTGCAGAACTGCGGCTTCGAATTCCCCGTACGCCGCATCACCGTCAACCTCGCGCCGGCCGACCTGCCGAAGGAGTCGGGTCGGTTCGACCTGCCGATCGCGCTCGGCATCCTCGCCGCGAACGGCCAGATCCCGGCCGACGCGCTGGCCGGCCGCGAATTCGCGGGCGAACTGTCGCTGACCGGCGCGCTGCGGCCGATGCGCGGCGCGTTCGCGATGGCGTGCGGGGTCGCGCGGGACTGGCAGGTCGCGGAAAGCGGTGCGGCTTCCGGTTCGGGCAACGGTGATCAACGGGCCGCCCCCGATCCGGCCGCCGTCGCGTCAAACGCTCCCGAGCTGTACCTGCCGCTCGCCAGCGCCGCCGAGGCGGCGCTCGTGCCGGGCGTCACCGTGTTCGGTGCGCCGGACCTGCCCGCGCTGTGCGCCCACCTCGCCGGGGCGCCCGACGCCCGGCTCGCACCGGTCGCGGCGCCATGCCTCGACGGCCTGCCGGTGCCGGCCGCCCCCGATCTCGCCGACGTGGTCGGCCAGCGCGGTGCCCGCCGCGCGCTGGAAGTCGCGGCCGCGGGCGGCCATCACATGCTGATGATCGGGCCGCCGGGCGCCGGCAAGTCGATGCTGGCCGCACGGCTGCCGGGCCTCCTGCCGCCGCTGACCGACGACGAGGCGCTGACGTCGGCGGCGCTCCTCTCCGCGAGCCGCCTCGGCTTTTCACCGGCACAGTGGCGCCGGCGGCCGTTCCGTGCGCCGCATCATTCGTCGAGCGCCGCCGCACTGGTCGGCGGCCGCAACCCGCCGCAGCCGGGCGAAATCACGCTCGCCCATCTCGGCGTGCTGTTTCTCGACGAGCTCCCGGAATTCGACCGGCACGTGCTCGAAATGCTGCGCGAGCCGCTGGAAGCCGGCCGCATCACGATCTCGCGCGCGGCGCAGCAGGCCGACTTCCCGGCCGCATGCCAGCTGATCGCCGCGATGAATCCCTGCCCGTGCGGCTGGCACGGCGATCCGTCCGGACGCTGCCGCTGCACGCCGGACGTCGCCGCCCGCTACCTGCGCAAGCTGTCGGGGCCGCTCGTCGATCGCATCGACATCCAGATCGACCTGCCCGCGCTGTCGCCGGCCGAACTCGCGTCGCGCGCGACGGCGCCCGGCGAGCCGAGTGCCGCGGTGGCCGCACGGGTCGCGCACGCGCGTGCGCTGCAGCTCGACCGGCAGGGCAAGACGAATCACATGCTGAGCGGCCGAGAAACCGACGACCTGTGCCGGCCGACCGACGAAGGCGAGCGGTTGCTGCGCGAGGCCGGCGAGCGTTTCGGCTGGTCGGCGCGCGCGTATTTCCGCGTGCTGAAGGTCGCACGGACGATCGCCGACCTGGCCGGCGACCCGCTGCCGACGGCCGCGCAGATCGCCGAGGCGATCCGCTACCGGCGCGCGCTCACGGCGCTGTGAGCGTCCTCGGAGGACAAAATCCGGCTGTCAAGACTTGACTTATGCACAATTCCACGAATCCGGCCCCGGATCGGGGCTCGGCGGGACCTTTGCAGCACGGAATCCGTATCTCGTTGTTTTGATTGACTTTTCCCAAAACACGAGCGAGCGACCAAACGGGCCGGAAGGCCGTCCCGCGCGGCTTGGCAGGAAATTCGGGCAACTTTTCAACAAAGTTATCCACATGCGCTGTGGATAGCCGAAAAAACCTCGCAAAATCCGGCGACTAGCGCCGAAAGTTGCGAACGAACTTTCAGTTGTCAGGAGGCGTCCCGGCGCCCTCGCCGAGGCCGTCAGTCGAGCTTGAACGACCCGAAAAACTGGTCGAGCTGCTCCTGGGCAAGCGGCCCGTCGGCAATCACGACGGCCTGGTACGCATGCCGGCCGCGCGCGGCAAGCCGCGCGACGATCGTCTTGCGGGCGCGATCGCCGCCGGCGGCCGCGCCCGCTATGCGCAGCTCGAGCCCGTTCACCGCGCCGCCGGCCGCAAGCGGCACCGGCACCGCGGCCGTCTGCGGCGCGCCGTCGAGGTTGCGCGACAGCCCGGTGCGCAGGAACTCGAGCGCCGCGCGGCGCGTGTCGTCGCTGTCGTCCGGCAGCGTCAGCGTGCCGACCGCGAACACCGCGCCGTCCACGTGCGCGGCCTGCATCCGCATCGGCATCGACGCGCCGCCGATCGCCACCGGCTGCTGCTCGACAGTCGGCTTCGCCGGCAGGTCGACGGTGTAGCCGGCGTCGTTGTGCAGCGTGCGCCAGTCATACGACGGCGAGCACGCGGCCAGCGCGACGCTCATGCACGCGAGCGCGGCGAAGTGTCGCAGCGGATGAAAAAGGGGGCGCAACGAATCGGTGACTTCCTTCGGCATGGCGTGGAGCGGGCAGGCAAAACGGGCATTATCCGCCGAACGTGAATTCCGGGATGCGTGGCCGCCGTCGGTGCACATCCCGCATTCGCGCTAAAATGAGCGCCGAATTTCGATGTCCTTTGCTTCGATCCGCGTCATCGACCGACTCCGAGAGCACCAGATGAACACCACGCCTCCCGCCCGGCGCAGCGCCGGACCCGTCCGCTACATCGTCGCCGCCGCCGTCGTCGCGGCGATCGCCGTGGCCGGCTTCTTCGCGTTCAACGGCAAGTCCACCGTGCCGGACGCCACGTTCACGCTGCTGTCGGGCCAGAAGGTCTCGACCGCAGGCGACCTGAAAGGGAAGGTCTATCTCGTGAACTTCTGGGCGACGAGCTGCGCGACCTGCATGCAGGAAATGCCGCAGATGGTCGATACCTATAATCGCTTCAAGGGTCAGGGGCTGGAATTCGTCGCGGTCGCGATGAACTACGATCCGCCGATGTACGTCGCGAACTACGCGCAAACGCGCCAGCTGCCGTTCAAGGTCGCGCTCGACGACGGCAGCGTCGCGAAGCAGTTCGGCAACGTGCAGCTCACGCCGACGACCTTCGTCGTCGACAAGGACGGCAAGATTCTGAAGCGCTACGTCGGCGCACCGCAGTTCGCGGAGCTCGACGCACTGCTCAAGAAGGCACTCGACAGCAACGCGGCCTGAGCGCCGCCCGATCCGGCTCGAAGGGCCGCGCGCCGCGCCCTTCTCCGCACGACGGACCGCACGACCGGGCAACCCGGTTCTGCGGTCCGTTCGCTTTTCAGCGCTCGGTTTCGCCTTTCGCCGACAGCCCGTAGCGTTTCATCTTCTCGTACAGCGTCGCCTTGCCGACATGCAGCCGGTCGGCCGTCGCGGCAACCGCGCCGCCCGTCTGGTTCAGCGCCTCGGCGATCACCGCACGCTCGAATTGCTCGATGCGCTCCTTCAGCGTCTGCTCGTTGTCGGCGTCGCCGCCGTTCGCGCCCGTCTCCTGCGGCATGTCGGCCACGCCGAGCACGAAGCGGTCGGCCGCGTTGCGCAGCTCGCGCACGTTGCCGGGCCAGTCGCGCTGCATCAGGCTCGCGCGCTGCCGGTCGGTCAGCACCGGCGCCGGCCGCGCGTAACGCACGGCCGCATCGAGCATGAAGTGCTCGAACAGCGGCACGATGTCCTCGCGGCGCTCGGCAAGCGGCGGCAGCGCGATCGTCACGACGTTGAGCCGGTACAGCAGGTCGCGCCGGAACGTGCCGGCCGCGACGAGCTCGCTCATGTCGCCCTTCGCGGCCGCGACGACGCGGCAGTTCACGCGGATCGGCTGGTTCGAGCCGAGGCGCTCCAGCACGCCGTCCTGCAGCACGCGCAGCAGCTTCACCTGCAGCGCGAGCGGCATGCTTTCGATTTCATCGAGGAACAAGGTGCCGCCGGATGCGTACTCGAGCTTGCCGACCCGGCGCTTCGCGGCGCCGGTGAACGCGCCGGGCTCGTAGCCGAACATCTCCGATTCGAACATCGGCTCGGGCAGCGCGCCGCAGTTCACCGCGATGAACGGCTTGTCGCGACGCGGCGACAGTTCGTGCAGGCTGCGCGCGATCAGCTCCTTGCCGGCACCCGTGTCGCCGTTGATCAGCACCGACGCGTCGGTCGGCGCGACGTTCGCGATCAGCTTGCGCACCTGCTCGATCGCGGGGCTGCGGCCGATGATGCGCGGCGCGACCACGTTCTGCCCGGCCAGCTCGCGCCGCAGCGCGTGGTTCTCGAGCACGAGCTCGCGCCGCTCGAGCGCACGGCGCACCGTCTCGATCAGGCGCTCGGCCGCGAACGGTTTTTCGATGAAGTCGTACGCGCCGTCGCGCATCGCCTGCACGGCCATCGAGATGTCGCCGTGCCCCGTGACGAGAATCACGGGCACGTCGGGCACGCGCTCGCGGCACTGCGCGAGCACGTCGAGCCCGCTCGCGCCGGGCAGCCGGATGTCGCTGACGATCGCGCCGGCGGTATCCGCGACGATCGCCTTCTCGGCTGCCTCGGCCGACTCGAAGCCGGCGACGTCGAACCCCGCCAGCTGAAGGCTCTGCACGCTTGCCCGGCGAACGAGCGCATCGTCTTCGATATAGATCACTTGCAGGCGGTTGGCCATCGTACTCACTTGCTCCTGACGGCCGCGCGGCGGCAGCGCGCGCGGCGGCGTTGATACCGATCGTGCACCGATCGGGCGGGCGGCATGGCGCGCCTAGCGCGAGCCCGCCGGCTCGGACACGGAGTCCGGATGATGCGTGCGGG
Organism: Burkholderia cepacia ATCC 25416; assembly: GCF_001411495.1. Taxonomy (NCBI): domain Bacteria; kingdom Pseudomonadati; phylum Pseudomonadota; class Betaproteobacteria; order Burkholderiales; family Burkholderiaceae; genus Burkholderia; species Burkholderia cepacia. Next base: position 483,540 of record NZ_CP012981.1, read on the forward strand.
CGCGCCGCAGCGTCAAGACGAACAGCGCGCCGCCCGACGGCGCGTTGCGCGCGGTCAGCGCCCCGCCCGCGTCGCTCGCGATCGACGACGAGATCGCGAGCCCGAGCCCCAGCCCGCGCCCCATTTCCTTGGTCGTGAAGAACGGCTCGAACAGGCGCGGCAGCAGGTCGGGCGCAATGCCGCAGCCGTTGTCGCGCACCTCGATCGCGAGCGTCGCCGCCGACACCCCGATCGTCACCTCGATCGCCGGCGCCGCCACGCCGGCGACCGCGTCGAGCGCGTTGCCGAGCAGGTTGATCAGCACCTGTTCGAGGCGCAGGTCCTCGCAGCGCGCGACGAGCTCGGGATAGTCGCGCGCCAGGTCGAGCGGCGCATCGTGCGCGGGCGACACGGTCGCATCCTGCAACGTCAGCGTGAGCGCAACGCCGCGCAGGCGCTCGTCGAGCAACGACAGCACGCTGCGCAGCGCGCGCACGACGAGCGCCTGCTCGTTGCGCGGCTTCGCGCGGCCGACGAACAGCTTCAGCTGGTTCGTGATCTTGCCCATCCGCTCCGTGAGCGCGGCGATCGCCTCGAGGTTCTCGCGCGCAGCTGCCTGCTCGCCGCGATCGAGCAGCACACGCGTGTTGTCCGAGAAACTGCGCAGCGCCGCGAGCGGCTGGTTCAGTTCGTGCGTGATGCCGGCCGCCATCTGGCCAAGCGCGGCGAGCTTGCTCGCCTGGATCAGTTCGTCGTGCGCGGCGCGCAGTTCCTGTTCCGCGCGGATCCGGTCGCCGACCTCCTTCTGCAGTTGCTCGTTCGCTTCCGACAGGTCGGCCGTGCGCTCTTCGACGCGCCGGTTCAACTCCGCGTAAGCCTGCTGCAGCAGCGCGCGGCCGCGAATCATTTCGCGCACGCGCGCGCGGCGCATCCGCCAGTAGAACGCGAGCAGCGCGACCGACACGAAGCCGAAGCCCGTGACGATCGTCGCGTTGCGCGCGTCGGCGTCGACGGGCGCGATCGGCGCCAGCGTGACGAGCAGCCAGTCGGGCTCGCCGATCCGGCGCTTGCTCGCGAGGTAGCGCGGCGCGCGCAGGCCCGCGCCGAGACGCACGATCTCCGCATCGGGGCCCAGCACCTGCTCGATGCGCAGCGGCAACGGCGTGACGGGCTGCTGCGCGTACTGGCGCGTCTCGTAGATCGATGCGGCGACGGGCCCCGTGAGCGGCCGCAGCGTGTGGTACTTCCAGGCGGGCACCGACGACAGGAACACGACGCCGTGGTCGTCCGCGACGACGAGCGGTTCGGACGCATCGGCGCCCTGGAACCACTCGAGGTTGAGCTTCACGACGACGACGCCCGCGATCCTGCCGTCGCGCCACACGGGCTGCGAGATGTAGTAGCCGGGATCGCGCGAGATCGTGCCGATCCCGAAGAAGCGGCCGACCTGGCCGTTCATCGCATCGAGGAAATACGGGCGGAAGCGGTATTCGATCCCGACGAAGCTGTCGGGTGCGCGCCAGTTGCTGGCGGCGACACACAGGCCGTCCGCGCCGATCACGTAGGTGACGGTCGCGTGCGCGTGTTCGTTGAGGTCTTCGAGATAGCGGTTGACGCGTGCGGTGTAGTCGGTGCGCTTCGGCTCGGCGAGCAGGTCCTGCACGTACGGATGGCTGCCGAGCAGATAAGGCAGCGATTCGTAGCGGTCGAGCGTGCTCTTGAGCGCGTTGGTGGTGCGGTCGACGCGCACCGCGGCGTTGCGCTGCAACTCTGCGACGCCGCGCCGCCAGGTGATCGTCCACGTCAGCGTGCACGCCGCGGCGAGCGCGGCGGCAAGCACGACGAGAATGAGCAGGCGGCGCGTCACGGTCGAGGCTTCCTGGCGATGCGGATCGCCTATTGTGTCATAGGCCTCCACCTGCCCGCCCTGGCCGCCGCGGGCCGCACCGCCCACGGGCGATGCCGCCGCCTGCTCCTTCATGACGTCAGACGCCGGCCGTCTCGGTCGGCGTGACTTCGCCGCCGCCCTTCAGCGCCTGGCGCAGCTTGTTGCGGTCGAGTTCCTTCTCCCATGCCGACACGACGACCGTCGCGACGCCGTTGCCGACGATGTTGGTCAGCGCACGGCATTCGCTCATGAAGCGGTCGATGCCGAGGATCAGCACCATGCCCGACAGCGGGATCGTCGGCACGACGGCGAGCGTCGCGGCGAGCGTGATGAAGCCCGCGCCGGTGACGCCGCTCGCGCCCTTCGACGTCAGCATCGCGACCGCGAGCAGCGTGAGCTGCTGCATCCACGTCAGTTCGATGTTGGTCGCCTGCGCGATGAACAGCACGGCCATCGTCATGTAGATGTTGGTGCCGTCGAGGTTGAACGAATAGCCGGTCGGCACGACGAGGCCGACGACCGAACGCGAGCAGCCGGCCTTCTCGAGCTTTTTCATCAGCTGCGGCAGCGCGGCTTCCGACGAGCTCGTGCCGAGCACGATCAGCAGCTCTTCCTTGATGTAGGACACGAAGCGGATGATCGAGAAGCCCGTGACACGAGCGATCGTGCCGAGCACGACGAGCACGAACACGACCGACGTCAGGTAGAACGTGCCGATCAGCTTGAGCAGCGGCACCAGCGAGCCGACGCCGTACTTGCCGATCGTGAACGCCATCGCGCCGAACGCGCCGATCGGTGCCAGCTTCGTGACGATGTGCACGATGCCGAACAGCACGCGCGTGAGCCCGTCGATGAAGTCGGTGACGACCTTGCCGCGCTCGCCGAGGTGCGCGAGCACGCTGCCGAACAGCAGTGCGATCAGCAGGATCTGCAGGATCTCGCCCTGCGCGAACGCATCGACCATCGTGTTCGGGATGATGTGCATCAGGAAGTCGACCGTCGACTGCCCGTGCGCCTTCGCCGCGTACGACGCGACGGCCTTGCCGTCGAGCGTCGCCGGATCGATGTTGAAGCCGACGCCCGGACGCAGGATGTGCGTGGCCGCGAGGCCGAGCACCAGCGCGAAGGTCGACACGATCTCGAAGTACAGGAGTGCCTTGCCGCCGACGCGGCCCACCTTCTTCATGTCCTCCATGCCGGCGATGCCGGTGACGACCGTACAGAAGATGATCGGGCCGATGACCATCTTGATCAGCTTGATGAAGCCGTCGCCGAGCGGCTTCATGTCGGTGGCGATCGACGGGTAGAAATGGCCGAGGATCACGCCGACGATGATGGCGAAGATCACCTGCACATAGAGCACTTTGTAGAAGGGTTTCTTCTTCACGATGGTTCCTGCTGAAGTAGATGAGCCGATGGAAACGGCGTCACACGCGCGGACGAATGTCAGGGGAAACAAATCGCCCGCGCGGCTGCCGTGCCGCAACAAGCGATGCCTCAGGACGTCCGGAGGGGGAGGAAGGCAGTGGTCATCGATTGTCTCCTTGCTTGCTGTAGTAGTTCGGCCGGGGGGTTGGCCGTGCGCTTTATATCGCAAGGTCGATGCCAGGTTTCCGTAACCCCTCAAACCGTTGTTTTCATTGTATTTCTCATAATGCGGCAGGCAAGGAAATCCGGCTTTCCGGATTTCCGGAAAATATCCGTCCGGGGATTCGGACGGATTGGCGCATTCTTCTGATTAATCAGTGCTGCACGGCCTCGCCCGCCAGCAGGCCCGTCTGCGCATAAAACTCCTGTCGCACGAACGCAGCGCACTCGCGACTCGATTCCACCTCCATCCTTGTTTCCCTTATCGGAGGCCCCCCGACGGGGTGAGCTTTCTCGCGGGGCCGACAGATCTGTATCGCACACCGTCAAAGCGGTAACTTTGGGCCGCTATAAACCCCGCGTTACCCCATCGGATTTCTACGTCTCGCATTCCATGCGAGACACTAGACTTGCCCTCGACAGAGTAGCCCCCTGCGTCCAAAACCACTTTGCCAGCATGACCGTTTCTCGAGTGCACGATCCACATGGGTCCAAGAGCAGCTCCCCATCCGCATGCATCCTTCGTGGTGAATAGAAATGCTTTTCCCTTGTCATCCAAATTGATGGGCTCACCTACTAAACGGCAACCTAAAGATTTGTATACAGAAAATGATCTATGAGCAGCAACCTCCCTCATCAGATCATGATTTTGATTTGTCATCCCATCATCTTCCACAGTGTGATAAACCTCCCCCGCGGTCACTGCGGAAGCATAAAATATAACAGCGACAAGCACACTCCATCTCAAAAGGACAGTCACGACTTACTCCACGATGTCTTTACATATATTACCTAAGAACAAGTCAGAATACGGCATCACATCTCTTTCTGAGATTTGACGCCCACCCAAGCTTAACCCCGGTCCGTCGTGGTGAACAGCGTACATCATCAAATACAGCTCTCGTCCCGAATAGCGAGATTTAACCATTTTCATGTTATCCAACGTGCGCCTAACGAGTGCATCTGCGTTCGCCCTTGCATCGAATCTCTGCTCGTTGGTAAGAAGACCATACGATCGCCCGGTGCGATCAACAAATTGCCCCAGGTCTGTGGTACCGCCGCTAGTCAGTTTGACTTGCCATCACGCATTGCCCACCCTGTCTAAGGCGAAGACCTTGGGCAATTCGACTGGATTTTCCTTGGCGGCTCGCCCCCCCTCTAGCACAGCCAGAACATAGATCTGTGGAAAAGCGCCGTTCTTGGGACCGCTGGCCGCAAGCTATAGATTTCGAGAGTTTTTCAAATTGATAAAACCATTGGAAATGCAAGAAAACGCCGCCTTTCGAAGTTTACTCAGAGCCCCCTCAACCACCCATTTAGTGGCATGACATGGCACTGACACCTACCAAACAAAAGGATATTTTATTCGTCGCGATGCCCCCTCCAACCTCGACATGCGCACTCTAATTGAGCGCACATATTTATTAATAAAACCCATCACCTCGTCGAATTCGTCCTCATTAGCCAATACAACGACCTGAGCTTCCCATGAAATTTCGCCTTCCAAGAGATCGCGTACAAACTCGATGAAAATTTGGCGTGCAAACCATTTACTGCGTCAGCCTACCCTTCAGGATGGGTATCTTCCCTGCGATACCGATGAGAAATCGCTCACATAAAATTGCTTTCGCCACCTTATCGATGGGGAATCATCCCATGCGCAACCCATGACCTGATAAACGTCATCAGCAGTAGAACCGTATCGCGAATCTTTAATTAATATTCTCAAATGATCAACAAATTATTTACCAAAACCCCTTATGAACGATTTACCGCCAAAGAGCCTCCCATAGGCGGCCATGGTTTGCTTGGGTTCGATCAACTTGAAGTCAGGAACGAGGTCAAGTTAGTTTCCCGGGCCTCGTTCTTGGTCGCAATCCTCTGTCCCATTCATGTACCTCTGCGCTTTCTCCGGGGAGACATCTTTTAGCCTGTCAACCTCGTTACAACGGGAGTCAGGAGTACAGGTCATTAAAGATATTTCATATACATCATCGATTGGAATGAACCCCATAGCACCAAGCAAGATCAATCTATCGTTTTTTACCTGATAACTATAACGCATCGATTGCACGTCCCCACTACCGCTTTCTATTGAAAATATTCCACCGCATTTTGTTTTAGAACGATAAAGCCTTGGCGCCTCACCAATGTATCGGTACAATCTTTTCTTCCGATCAAAAACCCAATACCACATACCGTCACCCGACCGTCCACCACCATTTGCCACTCCAAGGCCGCGCCCACCATCATCTTTTAATTCAATATCAGAATCAATACTTATAGAGTAAGCCCGATTTTCGACAATAAATTTATAGTTCTGCCTATTTTTCCCGGTAAGCATGCTAATAGAGACGCGACCTCCATCATCGCTACCACAATACTCAACCTTCACCGTAGATACAGCACCCACCGATGTTTCTATGCGAACCTCCTTCAGATCGCTATAAACACACCTCTCAGATGCAGACGATGGGGTAGAAAATATAAATGACAAAAAAATAACAATGAAAGATACTTGCAGAGCAGTCAATTTAGCCTTCATAGACACATCCCAATTCGCAACAAATTCTCCGCATCACTGAAGTGCATCGCAAATAACCTTCTTTGCCGTCTCAACCCGTGCTCGCCTTGCCGGGAACGTAGGGATATCGTAGCGATTGATCTTCATGGACACGGCATCTGAAGTCACCGCAGAGATTGTATCGGGGCTTTCAGGATCACATGCAGGGCTAATCTTTTTACCCATCCAGAACATCCCACCAACATCGATGGGGTTGTATTCATTTCCCGATTGGCGGGCCGAAATCCTCTGCGGATTATTTATCACGGCCGGGCGTATTGTTGATAGCCTCGGAGTGCTCCACCAACCATTGACACTCCACCAACTCGCGTCAAACGATGTGGCGTGCAACCAACCACGGTAAACCCAGTAGCTGGCATAGTTCGCCCGCCCGGTAATTTGCAGGCTGCCTCGCCCTCGAAATTTAATTCCATCGCCAGTCCCGCTTGGGGAGTACTCATTACCCAAGTCATTATTTATTTTTTCATAGCCTTGACTGGCCAAAAATTTCAAATAACCATCTGGCCCACGGAAATAATCAGCATCCGTTTCGTATTGGCGACTTGCAGAGGAATTTCCTTTCTCAGCCATCGTGCCTGACAGGCTGCCAGTTTCGTGCGCCATTTGCCCTATGAAATGACTTCTACGGATGGGACTTTCCCCTAGATACTTCCGCATGCAGAAATTTATCGGGATCAGAAAGCGGTCAACGTCAGCGCTTCTTGCATTCGGCAATGCTCTTGCCAGCTCAGTTTTACAAAGCCACCCGCATTTCTTGAAAACGTCGATAAACTTCATCGGATGAACGTGATAGTGCTCCTTCTCGAGTGTCAGCCCTTTCGCCACCGCGTCCTCCCAAAACGCCAAGGCATGGTGATGGCGCTTGAGCCTTTCATACGCCGGGTCGCCCAGACACACCGGGAACAGGATATTGGCGATCGGGTTCTGCCCTTCGACACCTTTCAGCCAGTCCCAGCGCTTGTCGAAGTCATCGCGCGCCCACTCGGAGGGCATCTTGACCACGCAGTAGCTCAAGCGCTCGCGCATTTCGCCGGTCTGCGCTTTAGCGTAGGCGCGAATCAGTCGACCACGATATTCGGTAGCGGCGTCGATGGCGGGGGCAGCGCCTTGCGCCACTTCGCCGGAGCCAGGCGAGTCCGGGACGGGGTGCTGCGTTGGGGAGCGGGGCTCGATCAGTTCGAGCAATTGCGTCGAGTCGCAGCGGCTATTGCCGTCGGTATCGTCATCGATAAAGGTCCAGCCCTGCCAGTGGGGAAAGTCGGCGTCGCTGTACACCTTGACACCCGCGCAGTTGAGGTCGACGAAGGCGGTCGCGTTCCCGTCGAGGGCGATCTTGCGGAAGTGCGGCAGGCGGCCCTCGTGCAGGTCCGAGGCAGCAGGCGCGTCGGGCCCAAGGATGCGTCCGAAGCGCAGCATCTCGTAGCCGGCGCTGGGGCATCCCGGGTAGGTGTCCACCGCAGTCTTGTAAAGGTTGTAGCCCCCTTTGGCCTCAGATTCGGTCCCCCTGCGCGCGCCGCCGATATCACGCGTGGTCACGGTAATATCGCCGCGCGCCTCGCTTAGGGTAACGATCAGTGCTTCCTTTGTTCGGCCGATCGGTCGCACGGTCCACTGCGCCCACACCTCGGCGGTCAGGTCATCGGGTGGCGTCGCGGCCGCGCCCCCGTAGACCGCAGGTATCCGGATAGTGCGTTGCGCGTCCGTGGGTAGTGGGAGCGGCTTCGTGGCTGACGCCATCGCAACTTGGTATGCGCCGGTGACTTTCGGCCACCACGTGCCGGCCTGCGCCTCTGTCTTGCCATTGAGCGCGAGAATGCGCGCCGGCGTTGTGCGGAAGCGTTGCGCGACGCTTTCGAGCGTGTCGTTAGCCGCACCCACGGTGGAGTTGAAGGCCCGCACCACATATTTCCGGATTTCGGTACGAGGATTGACCGAGTACAGGGGCGCGCCGGCGGGAACCACGATGTGCATGTCGCCCCAGACACAGCTGCGCCGCCCCTCGGCGACCTCCAGGTCGCCTTCGCTACGCCCCATTAACCGCTCCACGTTCGCTTTGTCTGCGACGATTTCGAAGTGGATACGGTTGGACTTGCCATAGATGTCGCCGGCCTTGCCGATGGGGTCCTTGCGATACACCTTGTCTCCGCTCTTCCAGTCCGCCTTCGCCACAGCGCTCAGGTGCTGGTAGATCGAATAGAACACCACCTCGACACCCTCGCCGATTTCGGTTCGGTGCTTGAGGATGACGACGCCGTTGCTGGTCCAGCCGGCGTAGTAGTAAAGAGGGTTGGCGTCGCGTTCTTCGCCGGTGGGCGTGGTCTTCGGTTTAGGGGCGCTGGGGCGCGCGTACACGATTTCGCCATCGGCGATAGCACGCACCGGCTCCGGATTCGCGTCGCCGCCCGGCGCCTCTAGATGCACGCCACCGTGCCAGCCGAACTGGTGACTGACGGGGAAGGCGCCTTTGCCGCTCTTTTCCCCCAGGCCGAATGTCCCGTCGTTCTGGTCGTCGGCGGTCCGCGGTTTGGGCACGCGCAAGAAAGGAAAGCTGATGAGCATAGGTGGGTTCCTGGAGGTTACTCGGAGAGCGGCAGGTCAGTCGGATCGGTGGGCTCGCCCGGCAGCAGGTTGCCGTCGATGCCGAAGCGATTGCCACGACCAATGCTGTCGCCTGTCAGCGGGCCCTTGAACCGTATCGCCACGGCGTCGAGGGTGATGCCGCAGTCGTCCAGCGTGATCGTGCCGCCGGGGCCGCGCAGGCGGATTACCTCGCCGGCTTGCAACTCAACGACCTTGGTGCGATGCCGAATGGCCTGCCCCGCCTCCAACTCGGCACGCCCCTGCACGCGCTGCGTCAGATGTCCGCCGATATCCATCGTGTGGTTAGCCGCCGTCTTGTCGCGACGATGGTTGCCGACTTCCTCGGTACGGTCCTTGCCCGTGTGGATCGTGTGGTTGCGACCAATGCTCAGGAAGTCGTCCTGCCCGATGTCGTGGCGACGGTCCTGCCCGATGGTGACCTGCTCGTCATGGCCGACCGTCTCCTTGCGGTCGTTACCGATGGCGATGGTTTCGTCGTGTTCCACCTGCTCGCTGCGGTCGTTGCCGACGAACGTGGTTTCGTCGTGATTGACGTGGATGTTCTGGTCCTTCTGCGCGTGGACGTAGATTTCCTCTTGATCCTTCTCGTCCTCGAAGCGCAGTTCGTTGTAGCCCTCGCCCTTGTGCGTCTGGCTCTTGATCGTCATCCGCGTCTTGTGCCGCGGCAGCTCGTACGGCGGCAACTGCAGCCGGTTGTACGCCCGCCCGATGATGAGAGGCTGGTCCGGATCGCCATCCAGGTTGACCACGATCACTTCCTGCCCGATACGTGGGATCGCCATGTGGCCCCAGGTCGCGCCGGCCCAGTTCTGCGCGACCTGGATCCAGCACGAGCTGTGCTCGTCGTGCTTGCCTTCGCGATCCCACGGGAACTGCACCTTTACCCGGCCGTACTCGTCCGTGTAAATCTCTTCGCCTTCGGGGCCGACCACGGTCGCCGGCTGCGGGCCGTCGATGCGCGGGCGCGGCAGCGGCTCGGCGCGCCACTCGGCATCGTCGGGCACCAGCACCGCGTCGTAGCGGTAGTGCGTGCCCTGCTGCGCGTCAGCGCCCTCCTCCGCCTGGCTGGTGGTCTGCACGCCGTGATGCACGATGCTCACCGGGCGCCAGCCGCGGTTCATGTCCTCGCGCGGGTGGCCGGTGAGGTCGAACGCGATGCCGGGTTGCAGGCGCGCATCATCGCCGGTAACCCGCGCGACTCGCGCATCGCGACGGTGACCACGCAGGCGGTCCTGCGTGAAGGCCTTGCCGCTGGCTTCATGCTTGTAGCGGCCCGGGTAGTCGTAGCGCGCGTAGCCACGGCCCTGATGATCGAGGTCCGTCCCCTCGCGCGGGTACTCGTGCGGATAGCGTGGACTCTTGAACGTGTAGTCGCGCTGCACTTGGCGCGCCGTACGCACGTTCTCCGTATAGGCGAAGGTGCGCAGGCAAGGCTGCGGCTGGTCGCCGCCGGGCGTGGGGTTGTAGATCACCGGCTCGCCCTGCTGACGACCGAAGATAAACAGCCGATCGCAGTGGATCAACCGATAACCGTCGGCCTTGTGCTGGAAGGCGTAGAAGAAGCCTTCCTCGCGCAAGATACGTTCGATGAAATCGTAGTCGGTGTCGCCTGCCTGCACGCAATACTCGCGCGCCAGATGCTCGTTGGTGACACGCTGCTCGTAGTCCAGCGTTTGATGGTGTGCCTTGAGCACGGCCGTGGCGATCTCCGGCACGCTCAGGGTCTGGAAAATGCGCCAGTCGGAGGACAGCTTCAAGCACGCCAGGCGCGGCTCGACCACCGCGGAATAGCGAGTGCGTCGAAATCCCGTATCACGCTGAACAAACGACGAGATGGCGCCATGCACGTAACGCACCGGCTGCCCGCCCTGCCAAATCGTGAGCAGGCCGTTACGATCGAGCACCTCGCCAAAGTCGATGGCGGGATTCGCGCTGGCCAATTCAACCTGCAAGAGAAAGGTCTCGGACAGGCCCTCGTGCAGGGTGAACTCGACGACCTCGAATGATTCGTTGCCCGCGGTGAAGGTAAAGCGCAGGTCAGATTGGATAGCCATAGTTAAGCTGCTCGCTGAACGCCCAGCGGCAACGATTAACTATTGCGAGATCCCCGTCTATTGGACGAATCTGAAAATAGCGCTTTCCCCCGACCTGGCCCCCACCATATCCGTGGGTTACCTTGGTCCTATCCGCGACCGAGCCAGACTGCCCCGGCCACCTTGTCGCAAATTCCGCCTCTACTGGCGATTACCTCTGCGCCTCGCCCCAAAAAAGCGAAACTCCGAAAGATCTCGATCCTCGGAGTTTCACTGCCCTCAACCACGAATCAGTGCCGCACGGCCTCGCCCGCCAGCACCCCCGTCTGCGCGTAGAACTCCTGCTGCGCGAACGCAGCGCGCTCGCGCCGCGCACGCTCGCCGCGATCCGCGAGCGAGCCGACGACGATCCCGACGAACGCGAGCGGCACCGACACGAGCGCGGGGTTGTCGAGGAACACCGCCGCGTGCGCGTGATGCAGCACGTCGACCCACACCGACTTCGACAGCACCGTGAGCGTGACCGCCGACACGAGGCCGAGGCCGCCGCCGAGCACCGCGCCGCGCGTCGTCATCCCGCGCCAGAAGATCGACATCGCGAGCACCGGGAAATTCGCGCTCGCGGCCACCGCCGCGACGAGGCCGACCATGAACGCGACGTTCACGTGCTCGAACAGGATCGACAGCCCGATCGCGACCGCCGACAACGCGATCGTCGCCGCGCGCGAGATGCGCATCTCGAGGCGCTCGTCGGGCTTGCCGCGCGCCCACATTTGCGCGTACAGGTCATGCGAGATCGTCGTCGCGCCGGCGAGCGTGAGGCCCGCGACCACCGCGAGGATCGTCGCGAACGTGACCGCCGCGATGAAGCCGTAGAACCAGTTCCCGCCGACCGCCTGCGCGAGCTTCACCGCGACCATGTTCGAGCCGCCGAGCAGGTCGTGCGTCAGGTTGAAGGAACCGTCGGCACCCAGCTTGAAGAATTCCGGATGCTGCGCGAGCAGCACGATCGCCGAGAAGCCGATCACGAAGGTCAGCAGGTAGAAGTAGCCGATGAAGCCGGTCGCATAGAGCACCGACTTGCGCGCCTCCTTCGCGTTCGGCACCGTGAAGAAGCGCATCAGGATGTGCGGGAAGCCGGCCGTGCCGAACATCAGCGCGATGCCGAGCGACAGCGCGTTGGCGGGATCGCGGATCAGCTTGCCGGGGCCCATGATCGACAGCGCGCCCGGATGCACGGCCACCGCGCGGCGGAACATCTCGTCGACGCTGAAGCCGAATTCGGCGAGCGCGAGCAGGACGAGCAGCGTCGCGCCGCACAGCAGCAGCACGGCCTTGATCACCTGCACCCAGGTGGTCGCGGTCATCCCGCCGAAGAACACGTAGACGACCATCAGCACGCCGACGATCAGCTCGGCCGTGCCATACGACAGCCCGAACAGCAGCTGGATCAGCTTGCCCGCGCCGACCATCTGCACGACGAGGTACAGCACGACGATGGTCAGCGAATTCGCGGACGTCAGCAGCCGGATCGGCCGCTGTGCGAAGCGGTACGCAACGACGTCGACGAACGTGAACTTGCCGAGATTGCGCAGCGGTTCGGCGATCAGGAACATCACGAACGGCCAGCCGACGAGAAAGCCGATCGAGTAGATGAGCCCGTCGAAGCCGAACATGAACACCATCCCCGACAGCCCGAGGAACGACGCGGCCGACATATAGTCGCCCGCGATCGCGAGCCCGTTCTGCAGCCCGGTGATGCCGCCGCCGGCCGTGTAGAAGTCGCGCGTCGAGCGCGTGCGGCGCGCGGCCCAGCGCGTGAGCGCGAGCGTCGCGAACACGAACGCGAAGAACATCCCGATCGCGACCGGGTTCAGTTCGACCTTGTCGGGCATCGGGCCCGCGACCGATACCGCATGCGCGGCAGACGAAACGAGGGTCGCGGGAACGGCAAGCGCGCGGAGCGCGATCGAAATGCGTCGCATGTCGGCCTCCTTCACGAACGCTGCAGGAGCGCGTCGACGCGGCGGTCGAACGCACGGTTCGCGCGCAGCACGTAACACGCGGTCAGCCCGATCGCGACCAGGATGATCGCGACGCCCGCGGCGATCCCGACCGTCGTCGTCGCGCCGCGATACAGCGGCGCCGCGAGCACGTGCGGCGCGAGCGCGACGAGCAGGATGAAGCCGTAGTACGTGGCGATCATCAGTGCCGTCAGCGTGAAGCTGAAACGGCGCCGCGCCCGCACGAGCTGCTGGTAGTCGCGGCGCGCCGTGACCGATTCGATGAAGGAAAGCTCCATGGTGTCTCCTGTCGACCAGAGTTAGCGCTTTAGCGCTTACTCGGGTCCCATGCTTCGCGGTCGACCTGAGTTGGCGCTTTAGCGCCTACTCAGGCCCCCGCAGGGCAAACCAACTCGTCATTGCGAGGGTGTTGTGTGGAATGGTCGGCGCGCGTCGACTCCCCCGCCCGCGCCGTGGCGGCAAATCGAATTACACGACGCGATCCGCACGCAGCCGCGCGACCTCGTCGGCCGACATCCCGAGCCAGCCGCCGAGCACCGCGTCCGTATCGGCGCCGAGCACCGGCGGCGCGCCGCGCACCGGCAGCCGCGCGCCGTCGAACCGGTACGGCGGCGCCAGCACGTCGACGCCGCCCGCGACCGGATGCGGCTGCCGCGTCACGAGCCCCGCGCTCGTCGCACGTTCCGACGTCAGCGCTTCGTGCAGCCCGAGCACTTCGCCGCACGGAATGCCCGCGTCGGCCAGCGCCGCGAGCAGAGTCGCGCGCGAACGGCGCGCGAGTTCGCGACGAATCTCGGGCAGCAGGTCGGCGCGGTTCTCCGAGCGGCCGAGGTTGGTCTTGTAGCGTTCGTCCGCGGCGAGGTCGGGCCGCTCGATCGCATCGCAAAAGCGCGCGAACTGCGTGTTGTTGCCGACCGTGATCACGAGCGGGCCGTCGGCCGCGTCGAACACGCCGTACGGCACGATCGACGGATGCGCGTTGCCGTAGCGCGGCGGGTCCTCGCCCATCAGCAGCGCGTCGAGCCCGTAGTACGCGGTGATCATCAGCCCGCAGTCGAACAGCGCCATCTCGATGCGCCGCCCGCGCCCCGTCGCATGACGTTCGTACAGCGCCGCGAGGATCGCCTGCGCCGAATACATGCCGGTGAACAGGTCGACCGCCGCGACGCCGAACTTCAGCGGCGGCTGGCCGGCTTCGCCGTTCAGCGCCATCAGCCCGGCCTCGCCCTGCACGACGAGGTCGTAGCCGGGCCGCGCGGCCTCCGCGCCCGAGCGGTCGTAGCCGGAGATCGCGCAGTGCACGAGGCGCGGGTTCAGTTCGGCCAGCGCGTCGTAGCCGAGCCCGAGCTTCTCCGCGCCGCCGAACTTGAAGTTGTGAAGCACCACGTCGGCCTGCGCGGCCAGCTCGCGCGCGAGCCGCCGCCCTTCGTCGGTCTGCAGGTCGAGACAGATCGAGCGCTTGCTGCGGTTCACGCTGTTGAAGTAGGTCGTTTCGGTGTCGCCGATCCTCAAGCCCCAGTCGCGCGTGTCGTCGCCGCGCGCCGGATGCTCGACCTTGATCACTTCCGCGCCGAAATCGGCGAGCACCATCGCACACCACGGCCCCGCGAGCACGCGCGAGAAGTCGAGCACTTTCACGCCGGCCAGCGGCAAAACGCGCGATTCGTTCGTCATCCTTGTCTCCTCCATTCGCGTCGTTCGTCTTTACTGTTTCGACAGCGCGATGTAGCGCGCGAGATGGTGATCCTCGTCGCCGAGCTGGTGATCGATCATCACGAGGCGCTTCGCGTAGTGCGACAGCGGCAGCTCCCACGTCATCCCGATCCCGCCGTGCAACTGGATGCTCTCCTCGGCGACAAGCGTGCCGATCCGCCCGATGCTGAATTTCGCCGCGGCCAGCGCGCGTTCGCGCACCACGCGCGGCGCATCGAGCTGCGCGGCCGCGTTGATCACGGCCGAGCGCGCCTGCTCGACTTCGAGCAGCAGGTCGGCCATTCGGTGCTGCAGCGCCTGGAAACTGCCGATCGGCAGCCCGAACTGCTTGCGCGTGCGCAGGTACTCGAGCGTGTGCTCCTTCGCGACGTCCATCGCGCCGAGCGCTTCCGCCGACAGCGCGAGCAGCCCGTAGCCGAGCACGCGTTCGAGCAACTCGGCGCCCGCTTCGCCGTCGTGCGCGCCGAGCGCCGCATCGGCCGGCAGCACGACACGCTCGAAGCGCACTTCGGCCGCGCGGCCGCCGTCGATCTTCCGGTAGTCGCGCAGCGACACGCCCGGCGCGTCGGCCGGCACGACGAACAGGCCGATGCCGGCCGCGTCGTCGTCCTGCCCGGACACGCGCGCGCTGACGACGAAGAACGCCGCCTGCGCGGCCTGGTCGACGACGCCCTTCGCGCCCGTGAGCACCCAGCCGTCGCCCGAGCGTTCGGCGCGCGTGCGCACGGTCGTCAGTTCGTAGTGCGAGCCCGGCTCGTCATGCGCGAACGCGGCGCTCGCGCTGCCGTCGATCAGCGCGGCGAGCCGCTCGCGATGCGCGTCGCCGCCGGCGAGCGACAGCGCGCGGCCCGCGAGCAGCGCGCCGAGGAACGGCTCGACGACGAGCCCGCGCCCGAGGCATTCGAACACCACGGCGATGTCGAAGCCCGCGCCGCCGAAACCGCCGTCGGCTTCCGCGAACAGTGCGCCGACCGTGCCGAGTTCGGCAAAGCGCTGCCACATCGCGCGATCGAAGCCCTCGGGCGACTGCGCGATGCGATCGCGCACCGGGAACGCATACTGTTCGGCGATGAAGCGGTTCAACGTGTCCGCCAGCATCCGGCGGTCTTCTGTGTGCTGGAAATCCATCGTCGCGCTCCTCGTTACAGCCCGAGCATCATCTTCGCGATGATGTTCTTCTGGATCTCGTTCGAGCCGCCGAAGATCGACAGCTTCCGGTTGTTGAAATACTGCTGCGCGGCGCTCGCCGCTTCGTCCGGGCCGACCGGCTCGCCGTCGTAGTCGGCATCGAGCGCCTCCTCGACGAACGGCTGCGCGTACGGCCCCATCGCACGCCGCATCAGCGCGGTGATCTCCTGGCGGATCTGCGTGCCGCGAATCTTCAGCATCGAGCTTTCCGCGCCCGGCACCCCGCCGCCCGCGACCGCGGCCAGCACGCGCAGGTTGGTCGTGCGCATGTTCTCGAGTTCGATCTCGACGCGCGCGATGCGCGCCGCGAAGAACGGGTCGTCGGCGAGCGGCCGGCCGTTCTTCGTGACCTTCGCGGCAACCGCGCGCAGCCGGTCGAGCGCGGCCGTCGAGAAGCCGATTCCCGCGATGTTGGTGCGCTCGTACGTGAGCAGGTATTTCGCGTAGGTCCAGCCGCGGTTCTCTTCGCCGACGAGGTTCTCCGCCGGCACGCGCACGTCGGTGAAGAACACCTCGTTCACTTCGTGCTCGCCGTCGAGCGTGATGATCGGGCGGACCTCGACGCCCGGCGTGTTCATGTCGATCAGCAGGAAGCTGATGCCTTCCTGCTTGCGCACGTCGGTCGCGGTGCGCACGAGGCAGAAGATCATGTTCGCGTAGTGGCCGAGCGTGGTCCACGTCTTCTGGCCGTTCACGATGTAGTGCTCGCCCTGCGCGTCGAGCCCGCGCACCGCGCTCGTCTTCACCGACGCGAGATCGGAGCCGGCGCCCGGCTCCGAATAACCCTGGCACCACCAGTCGGTGCCGTCGAGAATGCGCGGCAGCCAGCGGCGCTTCTGCGCTTCGTCGCCGTACTTGATCAGCACGGGGCCGAGCATGTTCACGCCGAACGGCACGATGCGCGGCGCACCCGCGAGCGCGCATTCGTTGTCGAACAGGAACTTCTGCGCGACGCTCCAGCCGGGGCCGCCGTACTCGCGCGGCCAGTGGCTCGCGAGCCAGCCGCGCGCGTTGAGTATCGCGTGCCATTCGCGCATGTCGTCGCGCGTGAGATGCAGGCCGCCCTTCACCTTGCGCGCGATGCGCTCGGGCAGTTCGGCTTGCAGGAAGCGCTGCACTTCCGTGCGGAAGGCTTCCTCTTCGGGAGTGAAATTGAGGTCCATCGTCAGTCCGTGTCGAATGCGGTTGGCGTTCAGTCGAGGCGGTTCAGGCTCGCGAAATCCGCGCCGCGCGCGACGAGATCGACGAGCAGCGGCGACGGCTTCCAGAACAGCGGATCTTCCTTCGCGAACGCGCGGATATCGGCAAGCACGTTCGCGAGGCCGACCGTGTCCGCGTAATGCATCGGGCCGCCGCGATAACGCGGGAAGCCGTAGCCGTACAGGAACACCGCGTCGACGTCGAGCGGGCGCAGCGCGATCTTCTCGTGCACGACGTTCGCGCCTTCGTTGATCATCGCCGCGAGGTAGCGGCGCATGATCTCGTCGTGGGTAAACGTGCGCGGCGCGATGCCCTTCTTCGCGCGCTCTTGCGCGACGATCGCCTCGACTTCCGGGTCCGGCGTGCCGACGCGCGCGCCGTCCGGATACAGGTAGTAGCCGCGCGCCGTCTTCTGCCCGAACCAGCCGCGCTCGCACAGCCGGTCGGAAATCTCCACGTAGCGCGCGCGCGGGTCGCGCGTCGCCGCGCGGCGCTTGCGGGCCGCCCAGCCGATGTCGCCGCCGGCGAGGTCGACGACCTGGAACGGCCCCATCGGGAAGCCGAATTCGCGCACCGCGCGGTCGATCTGGTACGGTGACGCGCCGTCTTCCATCAGGTAGTCGGCCGCCGTGCGATAGACGGCGAGGATCCGGTTGCCGATGAAGCCGTCGCACACGCCGGCGCGCACCGGCGTCTTCTTCAACTGCTTCGCGAGCGCGAACGCGGTCGCGACCACTTCGGCGCTCACGCGCGCCGGCACGACGATCTCGAGCAGCTTCATCACGTTGGCCGGCGAGAAGAAATGCAGGCCGATCACGTCGGCCGGCCGGTCGATGCTCGCGGCGATCTCGTCGATGTCGAGATACGACGTGTTGGTCGCGAGCACCGCACCCGGCTTGCACGCGCGCGCGAGTTCGGCGAACACGGCCTTTTTCACGGCCATGTCCTCGAACACGGCCTCGATCACGACGTCGGCCTGCGCAAGCGCGTCGTACGACGTGCTGCCCTTGAAACGCGCGAGCCGCGCAGCGTGCGCGGCCGGTGTCATCCGCCCTTTCGCGACGAGGCCGTCGTACACCTTCTCGACGTGCGCGCGGCCGCGCGCGAGCGACGCTTCGTCGCGTTCGATCATCGTCACCGGCAGCCCGGCATCGAGCGCCGCGACCGCGATGCCCGCACCCATCGTGCCGCCGCCGACCACGCCGATCCGCTCGACCGGCCGCGCGCTCGCGCGACGTGCCTCGGGCACCTTCGCCGCTTCACGCTCCGCGAAGAAGGCGTGCACGAGGCCCGCGCGCTGCGGGCTGTCGATGCACTGCAGGAACAGGCTGCGTTCGAGCTTCATCCCTGCGTCGAACGACTGCGTGAGCGCGGCCTCGACCGCGTCGACGATCTTCGCGGGCGAGAAAAGGCCGCGTGACTTCTTCGGCAACTCGGCGCGCGCCGCGTCGATCGCGGCCTGCGCGGCCGCGCGGTCGGCCAGCCCCTGCGCGTCGCGCGTGCGGCGCACCGGTGCGCCGAGCGACACGAGTTCCTGCGCGTAGGCGAGGCCTTCGGCGAGCGTGTCGTCGCTGTGTGCGACGCGGTCGACGAGGCCGAGCGCGAGCGCTTCGTCCGCGCTCGCGTGGCGGCCCGTCAGCATCAGGTCGAGCGCGGCCTTCGCGCCGATCAGGCGCGGTGCGCGCTGCGTGCCGCCCGCGCCGGGCAGCAGGCCGAGCGTGACTTCGGGCAGCCCGAGCTTCGCGCCGGGCACCGCGAGCCGGTAATGCGCGGCGAGCGCGACTTCGAGGCCGCCGCCGAGCGTCGCGCCGTGCAGCGCGACCACGACCGGCTTCGCGCTGGACTCGATCCGCTCGCACACGTCGGGCAGCGACGGCGGCACGGGCGGCTTGCCGAATTCGCGGATATCGGCGCCCGCGATGAAGTTGCGGCCGGCGCCGACGATCAGCACCGCGCGGATCGCGTCGTCGGCCTGCGCGGCGTCGAGCGCGTCGGCGAGGCCGCGCCGCACGTCGGCGGACAGCGCGTTGACGGGCGCATGGTCGATCGTGACGACGAGCACCTTGTCGCGCCGCTCGCGCGTGACGGTGCCGGCCGGGCCGGTGGGGGAAGCGGGTGAGTTCATCGTGTCTCCTTGACGCGGCGGCAGGCGCGTCGACGCCGGTTCGTGGCTCGCGGCCACGCGAGCGGGACCGGGGCGCCTGCCCCGGTCCCGCACGAAGCGGGACAAGATCCGGCCGTACGCCGGGCATGACCCGATTCTCGATTGATCGAGATTCATTGACAATTCCCTCCCGCTTTTACAAGCTGTCAAGTCTGACTTGACACTGAATGCTTTCCGACCGTTAAACGGGACGGATCAGGAGACGCGACGCATGGACCTGAACGCGCTGACGCTGCTCGTCGAAATCCTCGACGCCGGCAATCTCAGCAAGGCCGCGCAGCGGCTCAAGATGAGCCGCGCGAACGTCAGCTACCGGCTGAACCAGCTCGAGCGCTCGATCGGCCAGCAGCTCGTGCGGCGCACGACGCGGCGCATCGAGCCGACCGAAATCGGGCTGAAGCTGTACGAGCACGGGCGGCGCATCCGCAACGAACTGCTCGCCGCGCAGGAATCGGTGACGACGCTCGGCCAGGACCTCCAGGGCCGCGTGCGGCTGTCGGTGCCGAGCGGCTACGGGCAGATGGTGATGTCCGACTGGCTGCTCGCGTTCAAACGGCTGCATCCGGGCATCGTGCTCGACGTCGTGTTCGAGAACCGCGTGGAAGACCTGATGCGCGACGAGATCGACATCGCGGTGCGCGTGATGCCGGAGCCGCCGCAGAACCTCGTCGCGCGCGACATGGGCGCGGTGCGCTACGTCGCGTGCGCATCGGCCGCGTTCGCGGCCGAGCACGGGATGCCGGCGAGCCTCGGCGCGTTGTCGGCCTCCCCCGTCGTCACCGCGACGGTGATGGGCCGGCAGCTCAGGATCGCCGCGTATCTCGGCGACGAGCGCCACGAGGTGCTGCTCGAGCCCACGCTGATTTCGGAGAACTTCCTGTTCCTGCGGCAGGCGATCCTCGGCGGGATCGGCGTCGGCATCGTGCCCGACTACGTGGTGCAGGACGACATCCGGCGCGGCACGGTCGTCACGTCGCTCGACGCGTACCGGCTCAGCATCTTCGGCACGCACATGTACATGCTCTACATGCCGAACCGGCACCACACGCGTGCGACGTCGACGTTCATAGAGTTCATCCTCGAACAGGCCGGAAAGACCGGCCGGGGCGGGCCCGGCGCGATGCGTCAGGGTTTCCTGTCGGGTGACAACCCGCCGGCCGCGCGGCGACAATAGCGCGCCGGGGCGGGCAGCCGCGTTGCGCCGGCATCGTCGCCTCCTTCGAATTCACTGCTGCCGAGGGTTCAATGTTCGACCGGATTCGTCCGCATTCGCGCTCCTGGACGCTGCTCGCCGCCGTCGCGCTCGTCGCGTTCAACGCCGGCTGCACGTCCCCGTCCACGCCGCCGTCGGGCGCGGTGGTGCCCGTCGCCGCCGCATCGGGTGCCGCCGTGCCGCTGCCCGGCGTCCATGCGCCCGAGCTGTCGTCCGGCTGGACCGACAAGCCGGGCTGGACCTCGCAGCACTTCATGATCGCGGCCGCGAATCCGCTCGCGACGCAGGCCGGCTACGACATGCTGAAGGCGGGCGGCACCGCGATCGACGCGGCGATCGCCACGCAGATGGTGCTCGCGCTCGTCGAGCCGCAATCGTCGGGGATCGGCGGCGGTGCGTTCCTGCTGTACTTCGACGGCAAGGCGACGCAGGCCTACGACGGCCGCGAGACCGCGCCGGCCGCCGCGACCGACCGCCTGTTCTACGGGCCGACCGGCCAGCCGATGAGCTTCTACGAAGGTGTCGTCGGCGGGCGCTCGGTCGGCACGCCGGGCGTGCTGCGCATGCTCGACGCCGCGCACCGCGCACACGGCAAGCTGCCGTGGCGCCGGCTGTTCCAGCCGGCGATCCGGCTCGCCGAGCGCGGCTTCACGATCAGCCCGCGGCTCGCGACGCTGATCGGCAATGACAAGTACCTGAAGAACGACCCGGCCGCGCGCGCGTACTTCTACAACCCGGACGGCACGCCGAAGGCGGCCGGCACGGTGCTGAAGAACCCCGCGCTCGCGACCGTGCTGCGGCAAGTCGCCGACCGCGGCGCGAACGCGTTCTACAGCGGCGCGATCGCGCGCGACATCGTCACGAAGGTGCGCAGGCATCCGACCAACCCGGGCCTGCTGTCGCTCCAGGATCTCGCGCGCTACAAGGCGAAGGTGCGCGCGCCGCTGTGCGCGGATTACCGGCGCTCGGTGGTGTGCGGGATGCCGCCGCCGTCGTCGGGCGGCCTCGCGATCGCGCAGATGCTCGGCATCCTCGAAGCGATGCCCGACTGGCAGCAGATCGGCGCGCAGAAGCCGGTGCGCAACGACGTCGGCTACGAGCCGACGCCGTTCGCCGCGCACCTGTTCAGCGAAGCCGGGCGGCTCGCGTATGCGGACCGCGCGCGCTATGTCGCCGATCCCGATTTCGTGCCGCTGCCGGGCGGCAGCTGGGCGAGCCTCACCGACAAGACCTATCTCGCGCAGCGCGCGCACCTGATCGGCGACAGCAGCATGGGCGTCGCGCAGGCCGGCACGCCGCAGGGCGCGACGCTCGCGATGGCCGACGACCGCAGCCCCGAGTTGCCGTCGACGTCCGACATCGCGATCGTCGACCGCTACGGCCAGGCGCTGTCGATGACGACGAGCATCGAGGATGCGTTCGGATCGCGGCTGATGGTGCGCGGCTTCATGCTGAACAACCAGCTCACCGATTTCTCGTTCGTGTCGAACGACAACGGCCGGCCGGTCGCGAACCGCGTGCAGCCCGGCAAGCGGCCGCGCTCGGCGATGTCGCCGGAGCTCGTGTTCGACAAGAAGACGAAGCAGGTGACGATGATCGTCGGCTCGGCCGGCGGCCCCGCGATCATCAATCACGTCGCGAAGACGCTGGTCGGCGTGCTCGACTGGGGGATGACGATGCAGCAGGCGATCGCGCTGCCGAACTTCGGGTCGATGAACGGGCCGACGCAACTCGAACGCGGCCGCGTGTCCGATGCGCTCGCCGACGGGCTGAAGGGCCGCGGGCACGACGTGCGGGTGGTCGAGATGAACTCGGGGCTGCAGGGAATCCAGCGGCTGAACGTGCAGGGGCAGACGGTGTGGTTCGGCGGGGCGGATCCGCGGCGGGAAGGGATCGCGATGGGAGAGTGAGGGTGGCGGGCCGTGGCGGCACGCGGACGTCGCCCGCGCGCCTGCGTGGCGTCAGCCCCTTCCCTTCCACGGCACGATCCGCCGCTCGACCCACCGCATCGCGAGGTCGAACAGCCAAGCGATCGCGCCGATGATCAGGATGCCCATCACGACGATATCGGTGCGCAGGAAGCTCGATGCGTTGAGCACCATCTGCCCGAGCCCGGCTGTCGCGGCGACCATCTCGGCCGCGACGAGCGTCGTCCAGCCGAAGCCGATCGCGATCCGCAGCCCGGTGAGGATCTCCGGCAGCGCGGCCGGCAGCACCACGTGGCGCACGATCTGCGCGAAGCTGCCGCCGAGCGAATACGCGGCGTTGATCTGCTCGACCGTCGCCGCGCGCACGCCGGCGCGCGCGGCCATCGCGATCGGCGCGAAGCACGCGAGGAAGATCACGACGAGCTTCGCCGTTTCGTCGATGCCGAACCAGATCACGACGAGCGGCAGGTACGCGAGCGGCGGCAGCGGCCGGTAAAACTCCAGCAGCGGATCGAGCACGCCGCGCGCGATGCGGCTCACGCCCATCAGGATGCCGGCCGGCACGCCGATCGCGGTCGCGAGCAGGAACGCGCCGAACACGCGCGCGGCGCTCCACAACAAATGCTCGGACAACGGCAGGCCGCCCTGGATGCGGCCGTGCCATGCGTCGACGAATGCCGTCCACACGGCTTCCGGCGCGGGCAGGAACAGCGGCGGCAGCCACTGGCGATGGGTCGCGACCCACCACAGCAGTGCCAGTGCCGCGACCGTCGCCGCGCTCAGCCCGGCCGTCTTCCCCTGCCCCGGCAGCCGGTAGCGATGCGATGCGCGAGCCGGACGCGCCGCGTGACGCCGTTGCGTCGCGCGTTGATCCTGCCCGGGCTCCGCGGCCGTGCGATCGGCCGCCCAAGAATCCTGCGTGCTCATGCTGTCCTGCCTGTGCAAGGTGCTGATCCGACCGCGTCCGACCGACGCGCCCTGTCGCGCGAGTTCGTGCATCACGCCGCCGCCTCGGCGGCCTCGTCGCGATGCAGGTACGCGATCAGCCGTTCGCGCCATGCGATGAAATCCGGTGACGACTTCACCGCGCGCGCATCGCGCGATTCGACGTAGCGGCGCGCGAACGGCAGTTCGAAGGTTTCCGCGATCCGGCCTGGGCCGGGCGTCATCACGACGAGGCGCGTCGCGAGAAACAGCGCCTCCTCGACATCGTGCGTAATGAAGAACACCGTCTTGCCGGTGCGTGCCCATACGTCGAGCACGAGCGCCTGCATCGTGCCGCGCGTCATCGCGTCGAGCGCGCCCATCGGCTCGTCCATCAGCAGCACGCGCGGGTCGCTCGCGAGCGCGCGCGCGATGCCGACGCGCTGCTGCATCCCGCCCGACAGCTCGTACACGCGCGCATGCGCGTGCTTGTCGAGCCCGACGAGCGCGAGCATCTCCCGCGCCCGCGCTTCGCGTTCGGCCTTCGACACGCGTGCGAAGCGCAGCCCGAGCGCGACGTTGTCGAGCACGTCGAGCCACGGCAGCAGCGCGTATTTCTGGAACACGACACCGCGATCGGCGCCGGGGCCCGTGACCGGGACGCCGTCGACGCGCACGTCGCCCGTCGTCGGCGCGACGAAGCCGGCCATGCAGTTCAGCAGCGTCGTCTTGCCGCAACCGGACGCGCCGAGCGCGACGACGAATTCACCGGCCTCGATGCGCAGGTCGACGCGCGCGAGCGCCTGCGTCGTCGGCCGGCCGCGTTCGCCCGGATAGTCGACCGATACCTGACGGACTTCCAGCGTGCTCATGTTCAGGACTCCGCGACGGGTGGGCTGAGTGGCCGCGCTCAGCGCGCCGCCTTCTGCACGAACTGCGGATCGACGCCGGCCGAGTAGTCGGCGAGCACCGTCTGGATCGTGCCCTGCGATTTGAGGAACGTGGCCGTGGCCGCGAGCGATTTCGCGGCGCCCGATTGCGCGCCGCCGCCGAGCCACGTCGGCGACGCCTGCTCGGCCGGCGTCGGGAACGCGTAGAGCGCGAGGCTGGCCGGTACGTCCTGCGCGTTCGCGCCCGACACCTTTGCGACCGCCGCGACCTGCGGCGAGCCGACCTTCCATGCGGCAGCGTGCGCGCGATAGTCGGCATCGGCGGCCGCGAGCACCTTCACGAAGCGCGTGACGAACTCGGGGTTCTCGCGCGCGAACTTGCGGCTCACGACGAAGCCGTCGAAGGTCGCCTTGCCGCTTTCCTTCGCAACCTGGCCCGACGTCGTGAGCACGGTGCCCGACTGCTTGACCTTCGCGAGCACCGGATCCCAGATGTAGGTCGCGTCGATGTCGCCGCGCGCCCACGCAGCCGCGACTTCGGGCGGACGCAGGTTGACGATCTTCACGTCGTTCGGATTGACGCCCGCGGCCTGCAGCGCGACGAGCGTATGGAAATGCGACGTCGACACGAACGGCACGCCGATCTTCTTGCCCTTCAGCGCGGCGATGTTGGTGACGCCCGAGCCGTTGCGCGCGACGAGCGCCTCGGCGTCGTTGATGTTGTCGAGCACCCAGAACAGCGAGATGTCGAGCCCCTGCGACAGCCCGGCCGCGATCGGGCTCGAGCCGGCTTCGCCGAGCTGCACGGAGCCCGATGCGAGCGCACGGATCACGTCGGCGCCGCTGTCGAGCTTG
This sequence comes from Burkholderia cepacia ATCC 25416, assembly GCF_001411495.1. Lineage (NCBI taxonomy): Bacteria > Pseudomonadati > Pseudomonadota > Betaproteobacteria > Burkholderiales > Burkholderiaceae > Burkholderia > Burkholderia cepacia. The sequence goes on from NZ_CP012981.1 coordinate 508,311, forward strand.
CGGAATGTGACCTTGTAGCCGGTCGCCTTTTCGACTTCACCGCTCGCCTGCGCATAGCGCCACGGCACGACCATGTCCTGGTACGCGATCACGACTTCGCGCGATTCGGCGTGCGCCGCGCCCAGCGCGGCAAAGGCGGTCAGCGCGACGACGGCGCGGCGGATGAAGCTGAAACGGGACATGCGGCTCTCCTTCGAATGCGGGCATTGCTGCGGGAGAGCCGACTATAGGAGCTTTGCGCGCGGCGGGAGCGAACTTATCCTGCGAAGCTATCGATGCTGTTTCAGCTTTGCTTTCCATGCTCGAGTGAATGGAGGCGACGATTGAGCAGCAATTGGCGCATGAAAACATGCCCTCACCGTTCTCCCTTGACCACCGGCTGGAATCCTGCACGCTCCTTCAAGCGTGCAACATTTCATACAAGTCCCATATCAATTCGCCAAAGAGAACGTTAGTTTTCCATATCGAATCGGGAGGATCGCCTCCTCAATTACCATCCAATAGAGCTCCATGAATACCAAGTACGGCTTACTGGAAATGAGGGATGTCTGGATCGATGCCTACGTGAACGGCGACATTGATCAACTAAATTTTGTAGAGAGCCCTCATTTCTTCGTCAAGCGAGGAAACCGGATACTAACCAGGCTCCAACAAATATCGTCTATACAACGGCACCTGTCCGAAAAAACTTGGCGCGGTTTTGCGTTGCATGTTCGTGATGAGATCACGGAATTCGAAGAAGGCCGGCTTTGGGCATCGATTTCAGGAACTGGCTCGATGCAACGTGGCGGAAGGATACTTAGCCGGTTTGATTTCCTGGAGCTATGGATAATCAGCGACGATCGGTGGCAGATTGCCGCGCTTTGTTATGAAGAGAAGAAATGCCAAGGCTGGGTGACGACGGATCAATTAGAGCCCGGATAAACATAGGTGGACGCATGTTTCGATCGCTTGATTCGAAAACCACGGCTTCGCCATATCTCCGGACAAAAAGCAAAAAAGCCCGCATCGCTGCGGGCTTTTTTCGACTGCATGAGACTGCCGCGCGAACGCGACGCTCAGACCACCCCTGCCCCATGCGCCTGCAGGTCGGCGTGATAGCTCGACCGCACCATCGCGCCGACGGCCGCGTGCGTGAAGCCCATCTTGTACGCCTCTTCCTCGTACATCTTGAACGTATCGGGATGCACATACGCGCGCACCGGCAGGTGGTGCTCCGACGGCTGCAGGTACTGGCCGATCGTCAGCATGTCGACGTCGTGCGCGCGCAGGTCGCGCATCACCTGCAGGATTTCCTCTTCGGTCTCGCCGAGGCCGACCATCAGGCCCGACTTCGTCGCGACGTCCGGATGCAGCGCCTTGAAGTCCTTCAGGAGCTTCAGCGAGTGCGCGTAGTCCGAACCCGGGCGCGCTTCCTTGTACAGGCGCGGCACCGTTTCGAGGTTGTGGTTCATCACGTCCGGCGGCGCGGCGTTCAGGATCGAGATCGCGCGGTCGAGACGGCCGCGGAAGTCCGGCGTCAGGATCTCGATGCGCGTGTCCGGCGACTGCGCGCGCGTTTCGCGGATGCACTCGACGAAGTGGGCGGCGCCGCCGTCGCGCAGGTCGTCGCGGTCGACGCTCGTGATCACCACGTACTTGAGCTTCAGCGCGGCGATCGTGCGCGCGAGGTTCTTCGGTTCATCCGCGTCGAGCGGATCGGGACGGCCGTGGCCGACGTCGCAGAACGGGCAGCGGCGCGTGCACTTGTCGCCCATGATCATGAACGTCGCGGTGCCCTTGCCGAAGCATTCGCCGATGTTCGGGCAGCTCGCTTCCTCGCACACCGTATGCAGGTTGTGCTCGCGCAGGATCGTCTTGATCTCGTTGAAGCGCGAGCTGCCGGTAGCCGCCTTCACGCGGATCCACTCGGGCTTCTTCAGCTTTTCGATCGGAATGACCTTGATCGGGATGCGCGCCGTCTTCGCCTGCGCCTTCTGCTTGGCGGTCGGATCGTAGGCAGGGGTCGCGGCCGGATCGGCCGGTGCGGGGGAAGCGGTAACGTCAGTCATTCGAATGTTGTTCCAGTGCCTGCGGCTTGTCGGCGGCCGCGGATGCGCCGTCGAGGTTGGCGATCAGACGGCGCACCAGCGTATGGGCGACGTCGTTCCAGTCGGCGGCAACCTCGAGGCTCGCCATGTCGACAGTTTCCAGTCCGGCATAGCCGCACGGGTTGATCGCAAGAAACGGGCGCAGATCCATCTTCACGTTCAGGCTCAGCCCGTGATAGCTGCAGCCGTTGCGGATCTTCAGGCCGAGGGCCGCGATTTTCGCGCCCTCGTGCGCGCCGGACGCCACGTAGATCCCGGGCGCGCCCGCCTTGCGGACCGAAGCGAGATTATACGCCGCGAGGGTTTCGATCACGGCCTCCTCGATCTTCGTCACGAGCGTGCGCACCATCAGCTTGCGCCGGCGCAGGTCCAGCAGCAGGTAGGCGACGATCTGGCCGGGGCCGTGGTAGGTGATCTGCCCGCCGCGGTCGACCTTCACGAGCGGCACGCCGCTGTCGGCCACCAGCAGGTGGGCCGGGTCGCCGGCCTGGCCGAGCGTGTAGACGGGCGGATGCTCGACCAGCCAGATCTCGTCGCCGGTATCGGCCGTGCGCGTGTCGGTGAACGCGCGCATCGCGTCGAAGCTCGTCTCGTAAGTCTCGACGCCCCGCCACCGCACGGTGACCGGCGGGGCCGGCTGATCCGGGGACCCGGCGGGCGATGCGGAAACGGCAACAGGCGTGGACACGATGGAAACCGGCGAAACGGACATGGGCGGTAGTTTACCGAAAACCCGTCGGTCTCGCCGGCCTCGGAGGAGGGACGGATCGCCGGTATCCGTCGGAGGAAATGATGGTCAGACGGTGCGCCATCCGTCGTGGAGCAGCGCGCTCACGCGTTCGCGCAGCCGTGCCAGCCCGCCGAGCGCGACTTCCCGGGGCGGCCGCGACACCGAGAACGCCACGCGCGCGCCCTCCCGGCCTTCCGCGCTGAGCCACAGCCGCTCGCCGCGGCGCAGCTTCAGCGTCTCGCCGTCGACCAGGAAGTAATCGTCGACGTCGTTGCTGCGTGTCGCCCACACCGGCCCGCACTGCACCACCAGCCGCGTGCTGCGTTGTACCTTCAACGGCACGGTTTCGCCCACCGGGATTTCGAACGTGATGCTTGAAGAAATTTCTTGCATGATCGACTCCGCCAATAAGTGCTTCGATGGCTACAATCGTAGTCACTTCAAGGCGTCCGACAAAACGACCAATTTTCACGTCGATGTGAGGAAAATTAGCAAATGGACCTCCGCCAGCTGCCTGCGCTGAACGCGATTCGCGCGTTCGAAGCCGCCGCCCGTCACGAGAATTTCTCGCGCGCCGCCGACGAGCTGTACGTCACGCACGGCGCGGTCAGCCACCAGGTGCGCGCGCTCGAGGAAGAGCTCGGCGTGCAGCTGTTCACGCGCAACGGCAAGCGGCTGTGCCTGACCGACGCCGGCATGCGCTACGCGCAGCAGATCCGCACCGCGCTGATGGTCATCGCCGACGCGACGCGCGACGTGCGCGCGAGCGACCGCGACCGGCGGCTCGTGGTGTCGATGCTGTCGTCGTTCGCCGCGCGCTTCATCACGCCACGCATCGGCTCGTTCATCGAACGGCATCCGGAAATCGACGTCGAGCTGCAATCGACCAACTCGCTCACCGATTTCGCGCGCGACGACGTCGATCTCGCGATCCGCTTCGGCCACGGCAGTTATCCGGGGCTGCATGTCGAGCCGCTGTTCGACGAAGTGTTCTTTCCGGCATGCGCGCCGACGCTGAACGGCGGCAAGCTGCCGCAAACGCCCGCCGATCTCGCGCACTACAACCTGCTGCGCTCGGACGACGAGCTGTGGCGGCCGTGGTTCGACGCGGCCGGACTCAAGACGCTGACCGAGCCGAAACGGGGGATTCTGTACCAGGATTCGTCGAACTTGCTGCTGGCCGCGATCGACGGCCAGGGCATCGCGCTCGTGCGCCGCTCGCTCGCGGTGCACGACCTGCTCGACGGGCGCATCGTGCGCCTGTTCGACATCGACGGGCCGAGCCCGTGGCACTACTTTTTCGTGTGTCCGCCGCCGCTGCTGAACGCGCCGCGCGTGCAGGCGTTCAGGACCTGGCTGCTCGAGGAAGTCGCCGAATACAAGCGGCTGTGCGACGAGCTGGACGCGCGGCGCGCGGCGGGGAAGACCCCCGCCGAGTGCGCGCAGGAAGGAGGATGGAAGGCGCTTAAAGTACGACCTTGACCATCGGATGGCCGGTCAGTGCGCGGTAGATGTTGTCGAGCTGTTCCTGGCTGGTCGCCCGCACGGTGATCGTGAGGCCCGTGTAATTGCCGCCGCTCGACGCACGCTCCTCGATCTTCTCGACGTCGATCTCGTTGTCGTGAACGGCCACGACCTTGAAGATCGTGTCCTTGAACTCGGGGTGCGCCTTGCCCATGATCTTGATCGGGAAATCGCACGGAAACTCCAGCAGCGACTCCTTCCGGGTATCGATCGCGCCGGTCACCTCGATGGTTTTGGTCGGTTCGCTCATCATTTTCTCCGGGTTAGGTCAAACTGTTCAAACTCGCGTGCCTTCGCACGCTGGTACGCGTCATACAACGCCGCGAATACGGGGCCCGGCTTGCCGCCATGGACGGGCAGATCGTCGAGCGACGTGACGGGCAGCACTTCCTTCGTGGCCGACGTGATCATGATCTCGTCGGCCGCGCGCAATTCCACTTCGCTGATTTCGCGCGCGACGAACGGGATCTTGCATTCGTCGGCCAGCTCCTCGATCAGCGCGTAGCGGATCCCTTCGAGGATCTTGTTGCTGCGCGGCGGCGCGAGCAGCTCGCCGTTCTTCACGATCCACACGTTCGACGACGAACCTTCCGTCAGGTTGCCGTCGCGCAGCTGCAGCGTCTCGAACGCATCGCGTTCGGCCGCATGCTGCGCCATCAGCACGTTGCCGAGCAGCGAGATCGACTTGATGTCGCAATGCAGCCAGCGGCGATCCTCGGCCGTCACGCAGCGCACGCCCTGCGCGCGTTCGTCGGCGGACGGCAGGCGCAGCGGGCTCGTCATCACGAACACCGTCGGCACCGCGTTCGCCGGGAACGCGTGGCCGCGCTTCGCGACGCCGCGCGTCACCTGCAGGTAAACGAGCGCGTTGCCGTCGCCGAGCCCTTCGGCATTCGCCGCGACGACGCGCTCGATCAGCGCGCGCCAGCCCGCGTCGTCGTGCGGGCTGGCGATGCCGATCTTCTTCAGGCTGCGCTCGAGCCGCGCCAGATGCTGCTCGATCCGGAACGGCACGTGCGCGCCGTCGTGCGCATAAACGGGGACAACCTCATACACGCCATCGCCGAAGATGAACCCGCGGTCGAGCACCGGTACACGGGCTTCCGACAGCGGCACCATTTCCTCCTGCGATGACACGCTGAGGTAGACGATCGGTTCGAATTCGGCTTGGCTCATGGCTATGACAGATGGGGATGAAGTCGTGAAAACAAAGGCCCGTCGTGCTTACTTCTTCTTGCTGAACATCAGCAGGATCGAGTCCCAGATACGCCCGAAGATACCCGCTTCCGGCACGGCCTGCAGTGCGACGACCGGGAATTCGGACAGCGTCTTGCCGTCGGCGACGATCTTCACGGTGCCGACCTGCTGGCCTGCCGCGAGCGGCGCGATCAGCGGCGCGTTGACGTCGACTTCCGTCTTGACCTTGTCGCCGAGGCCGCGCGGCACGGTCGCCCACTGGTCGCCCTTCACGCCCACCTGCACGGTGTTTTCCTTGCCCTTGTAGACGCGCGGCGTCGACATCGCCTGGCCGCCCTTGAACAGGCGCACCGAATCGAACGCGCTGTAGCCGTAGTTCAGCATCTTCATGCTGTCCTGCGTGCGCTCGCTTTCCTTCTGCTCGCCCATCATCACCGACACCAGGCGGCGCTGGCCGTCCACACCCGGGATCGCGCGCTTCGCCGACGCGATCAGGCAGTAGCCGGCCGCCTGCGTATGGCCCGTCTTCAGGCCGTCGACCGTCGGATCCAGCCACAGCAGGCGGTTGCGGTTGCCCTGGCGGATGTTGTTGTACTTGAATTCCTTCTCCGAGAAGATGCTGTAGTACTGCGGAAAATCGCGGATCAGGTGGGCGGACAGCTTCGCGAGGTCGCCGGCCGTCGTGTAGTGGTTCGGGTCGGGCATGCCGTTCACGTCGGCGAAGTGCGTGCCCTTCATGCCGAGGCGCGCCGCCTCGTCGTTCATCATCGTGACGAACTGCCCTTCGCTGCCGCCGACCAGTTCGGCCAGCGCGATCGCGGCGTCGTTGCCCGACTGGATGATCATCCCGTACACGAGATCGTGCACCGACACCGGCTTGTTCGCCTCGATGAACATGCGCGACTCGTCGCGGCCGACGCGGCGCACGGCTTCGCTCGGCGTGACGATCTGCTCCATCGAGATCTTCTTCTTGTCGAGCGCCTCGAACACGAGGTACGCCGTCATCAGCTTCGTCAGCGATGCGGGCTCGACGCGTTCATCGGCATTGCCCGATGCGAGCACCGTGTTGCTGGTCGCATCGACGAGCACCCACGAGCGCGCATTCACGCCCGGCGGCGGCACTGCGCCCGGCATGTAGGTCGCGGGCGCGCCGGTGAACTGCTCGGCGGCCGGCGCCGCATGCGCGGCCTTGGCCTTGGCGGCCGGCTTGGCCTCGGCAACGACGATCGTCGACGCGAGCGCGACAGGCAGCATCACGCCGAGCGCGACGTTGCGCGCGGCGGTGCCGAAGGCGATGGAGGAAGCGAGGGACTTGAGGCCTTGGGAAGACAGACGCATGATCGATTCAGGCTGATGGCAGAAAGTGCGGTGCGAAACGCGCAGGGTTGAACGGCAAGGCGGCGGGCGTTTCGGGCACTCGCCCGAAATCGTCGGGCGACGCGAAACGCGCCGGTTGGACTCGTGCGGACGCGTTCGGTTCGCGGCCGTCGCGAGCGGGCGGACAGGCGGCGAAACGAGCGCCGCATGGGCCCAGCCGGGCCGCGGGCGACGCGGAATCCGGCCATTATACGTGGCCGCGCAGCGCGTTTTCGCGAACCTGGCGCAGGATCGCCGTCCATCTTCATCGGGCGCGGGGTGCCGGCAAGCTGCGCGTCATCGCACGCGAAGGTGTGCGAAAGGTGTGCGCAAGCGAAGGAGAAGTCGGGTCGCGCCGCACGCCGCGGCGCGATGTCGCGAAAGGGAAAATGCGCATCCGGCGCCGGCCGGAGCGCGTGCATGCAACACCGTGCGGGCCGCCGGCGTCACGCCGGCCGCCCGCGCGCCGGCTAGCGCCAGGCGTCGACGATGATGCGTTTCAGCACGTGCAGCTTGCGATGCAGGAAATGCTCGGCGCCGGGGATCACGACGACCGGCAGTTCCTGCGGCCGCGCCCAGTCGTACACCGACGCGATCGGCACCGTGTCGTCGGTTTCGCCGTGGATCACGAGCGTGTTCTCGGGCACGTCGGCCACCTGCCAGCGGCTCGCTGCCGTGCCGACGAACACCATCCGTTCGATCGTCCCGCCCGCGTCGCGCAGCCGCTTCGCGACGTGCGACAGCACGAAGGTACCGAACGAGAAGCCCGCGAGCACGAGCGGCAGGTCCGCGTACGCGGGCTGCGCGCGCATGTGCGCGAGCACCGCGAGCAGGTCGTCGGCCTCGCCGGTGCCGTTGTCGTGCACGCCCTCGGTCGCGCCGACGCCGCGGAAGTTCGACCGGAACACCACGTAGTTCAACTGCACGAGCGTGCGCGCGAGCGTTTGTGCGACCTTGTTGTCCATCGTGCCGCCGAACAGCGGATGCGGATGCGCGACGAGCGCGATGCCGCGCGGCGCGGCGCCGCCTTCGCGCACGGCATCGGGGAGGTCGACCGCGATTTCGATCTGCCCGACCGGGCCCGCGATCAGCGATTTCTGCGTATGAACGTTCATTCGGCCGGCCCGCTCAGATCTTCAGGCGGTCGACGACCTTGCCGTCGCGCAGGTGCGATTCGACGATCTCGTCGATGTCGGCCTGGTCGACGTACGTGTACCACGTGCCTTCCGGATACACGACCATCACCGGCCCTTCCTCGCAGCGGTCGAGGCAGCCGGCCTTGTTGATGCGAACCTTGCCGGGCCCCGCGAGGCCGAGCTCCTTCACGCGCTTTTTCGCGTATTCCTGCATGGTCTGCGCGTCGCATTGCGCGCAGCTCGGGCGTTCGGCGCCCGGTTCGCGCTGGTTCAGGCAGAAGAAGACGTGGTGCTGGTAGTAGGAATCCATGGTGGTGGCGAGCTGCCCGGCGCGAGGCCGTGCGGAAAGAGGAGCGGTTGCCGCTGCGCGGGGCAACGGGCGTGTAGTGTTCGGTGCCAGGCGGCGCTTGCGTGCCGGCGGATTCGTGCTCGCGGCAACGCGCAAACCGCAGCGATACCTGGCGGCATCGCGAGGATTTGCAACGCGGCCACGGGGGCGAAGGCGCCGCACACAAGTGCCGATTGGTGCCGAACACTGCACTCGTGCGGACGATTATAACGAGGGGCGCACGCCGCTGCCCGCGGTACCGCCGCGGCCATCGCGGCGTAACCGCCGCAGCCTTCGCGTCAGCGGCGCAGCACGGCCGGCAGCCACGCGTGCTCGACGCGCTGGCCGAGCCAGATCAGCGCCGCGTAGGGCCAGATCCACGCGAGCCAGCGTGCGAGGCTGTTGAAGTGCACGTAGCGGCCCTGCCGCCAGCCCGACAGCGTGAAGTCGAAGAACGGGTTGACGGGCAGCAGGTTCACGAGCGCCACGCCGGCCAGCAGCGCGAGCGCCGCCAGCGTCGCGCGCCACGTCGCCGGCACGTGCAGCGCGACGAGCGCGGCCGCGAAGCCGAGCTCGATTCCGAGCCGCGCGCCGGGCGTCGCCCACACGACGACGAGGCCGGTGGCCGACTGCATGAAGGTCGCGGCCGCCTTCAGCACGAGCGTCGCGGCGACGAGCGCGATCAGCAGCCGGATGCGCGGTGCGCGCGGCCGCATCGCGAGCGACGCGATCGCCAGCGCGGCGAACAGCATCAGCCCGCCGAGCGCGGCCTCCCACCCGGAGTCGGACAGCCAGCCGTCGACGCGCTCGGGCCATTCGCCCACGCGCCACGCCGCCGGCAGCCACGCGAGCAGCGTGTCCTGCATCGACGCGTCGGCACGCTCCCACAGCGCGGCCGGCCAGTCGCCGATGCCGAACAGGAACGGCGACGGGAACAGGATCGCGAACGGCCACAGCCCGGCGAGCAGCAGCGGCGTCGCACCGTCGTCCTCGAACCACGCGAAGCGCAGCCGGCGCAGCGCGCCGCGATCGAGCAGCGCACCGGCGGCCGGCGCGACGAGCGCCGCCCCCAGCAGCGCGCCGAGCGCGTTGGCCGCGAGATCGAGATTCGACGCGACGCGCGCCGGCAGGTAGGTTTGCAGCGCTTCCATCGCGCCCGACAGCAGCACGCCGAGCCCGGCCACGATCAGCGTCGCGGCCACGCCGCGCCAGCGCGGGTGCAGCGCGAGCACGCCGAGCGCGCCGAACGGCAGGTAGCCGAGCACGTTCGTGACGACGTCGAATGCGGTCACGTAGCGCTGCATCGGCGCGAACAGGTAGTCGAACGGCCCGATGCCGAGCGACACCCAGCCTGCGAACGGATACAGCGACGCGTAGACGATGAGCGCCGCGTAAGCGGCAAAGGCCTGCCGCGCGAGCGGCGATGCGCGAGGCGTGCCGGTCGCGCTCATCGCGGCTGCGCGGCACGCGTCACGGCGTGCCCGCGTACGCCTGGACGCCGACCCATGCGGCGATCTGCGACACGAGCTCGTTGCTCGCCGCCGCGAGCGCGCGGGCGCCGCCCGCCGCGTCGGGCGTGCTCGACGGCGCGCGCGCGACGAACGTGCGCTGGCCGAGCACCTTGCCGTCCAGCGTCAGCGTCGCGCGCGCGGTGACGGCGCCGTAGCTCTGCGACTGGCCGTCGAACACCTGCTCGAATTCGTTCAGGTCGACCTTGAGGGTCGGCGCGCGCACGCCGTCGGCCCCTTCGAGCACCGTGCCGCGCGACGACAGCGCGCCGCGCAGCCGCTGCGTGAGCAGTTGTGCGGGCGGTGCCGTCCAGCGGCTGTCGCGATAGACGGCCACGTGCTGCGCGTCCACGTACGCGAGGCGGTACGCGAATTTGTCGGAGTCGAGCGCGTCGGGCACGACGACGTCGAGCACCTTCAGCGCGGGGGCCGAGCCCGCGGTCACGACCTGCGTGGCCGGCCCGAGGTCGTAGCGGACATTCGACAGCGCCGCGCTGTTGCCGGCGCAGCCGGCCGCGAGCGACAGCGTCAGCACGGCAAGCGCGGCCGCGGCCGGACGCAGCGCGCGGTCAAGGATTCGTGGCATGGCGTGTTCCTGCATGATGTTTCCGGTTTCGAAGGGTGTCACTGCGCGGCCGTCGCGCCCGGCCAGACGAAGCCCGGCTCGCCGGGCCCCGGCGCCGCGCCGGGCGAACCGAACAACAGACTGCGCGGATTGCGGCCAAGTTCACCGGCCACGTCCTTCAATTGCCGCGACGCATCGCCGACGCTGCCGGCCAGCGCGTTGAAGCGCGGCAGCGTGTCGTACTGCACGCGCGCGTTGAGATCGTTCAGCGCGACGCCGACCTGCTCGGCGGCCGTGCCGGCCTTGTTCAGGTTCGACACGAGCGGCCCGTTCGGCTGCAGCAGCGTGTTTGCCGACGCCATCGCGCGATTCACCTCGTGCATCGTTTCCGGCAGCGCGGTGACCGCCGGGCCGAGCTGCTTCGTCAGCGTGGCGGCACCGTCGGCCGCGTGCTGCAGGCTTTCGGCGGTCGCGCGCAACTGCTCGCGCATCTCGGGCGACATCAGCGCATTCGCGCTCTTCGCGGCCAGCTCGAGCTGCCGCAGCAGCACGTCGCCGCGCTCCTGGATCTGGTCGAACAGGCTCGGCCGCATCGGGATCTGCGCGATCGCCTTCGGCGACGACGGCAGCGGCGCCAGGTCGCGGCCCGTGTCCTCGAGCTGCACGAACGCGATCCCCGTCACGCCCTGGAAGCCGAGGCTGCCGTAGGTCGACTGCGTGATCGGCGCGTCGTGGTCGACGAGGATCCGGATCCGGATCTGCCCCGGGTGCGCGCGGTCGAAGCCGATCGACTGCACCTTGCCGACGTCGAGGCCGCGAAAGCGCACGGCCGCGTCCGGGAACAGCCCCGTCACGTTGGTGCGCGCGAGCAGGTCGTACGGCACGCGCACGGTGCGGTCGACGTTGAACCAGAACACGGTGCCCGCGATCGCGAGCGTCAGCGCGATCGTGAACAGGCCGGCCCAGAACGCATGTGATTTGTTTTCCATTCGCGGATTCCTTCGTTCCTACAGCTCGACGCTCGACAGCGCCGGTTCGAGGGCCGCCTTCGGCAGCTTCGCGCGCCGCTCGGGCGGCAGCGCCTGCAATGCGCGGCGCCCGCGCAGCCCCAGGAAATATTCGTGGATGAACGGATGGTCGACGTTCGCGGCCTCCTCCACCGGCGCGGCGACCAGCACCTTGCGGTCGGCCAGCACCGCGACGCGCGTCGACAGCGCGACCATCGTGTCGAGATCGTGCGTCACCATCACGACGGTCAGCCCGAGCGTGCGGTGGAGCGTCGCGATCAGCTCGACGAATTCGTCCGACGCCTGCGGATCGAGGCCGGCCGTCGGCTCGTCGAGGAACAGCAGCTCGGGCTCGAGCGCGATCGCACGCGCGATGCCGACCCGCTTGACCATCCCGCCCGACAGCGCGGCCGGCATCTTCGACGCGTGCTTGCACGGCAGCCCGACCATCTCGAGCTTGAGCATCACGATGTCGTGCAGCAGGTCCGGCGGCACGCGGCCGAGCTCGCGCAGCGGCTGCGCGACGTTGTCGAACACCGTCATCGACGAGAACAGCGCACCCTGCTGGAACAGCATCCCGGAGCGCGTGCGCATCATCCGCGCGCTCGCGTCGTCGATCGTCGCCGTATCCTCGCCGAACACCTTGATCGTGCCCGACGTCGGCCGCTCGAGGCCGAGGATCTGCCGCACGAGCGTGGTCTTGCCGGAGCCCGAGCCGCCGACGATCGACACGATCTCGCCGCGCCGCACGTCGAAGTCGAGCTTCTGGTGAATGATGTTGCGCCCGTAGCGCTTGGTCAGGTTGCGCACCTCGATCACGAGATCGCCGGGAGCGGCCGCCGCGGCCGGCCGCTCGCCGACCGACCCGGCACCGATGGCCGCGGCGTGCGCGGTCGTTTCGTTCGATGCGTTCATCCGAGCCCCACGTTCTGGAACAGGATCGCGAACACCGCGTCGGCGAGGATCACGACCGTGATCGACGTCACGACCGACGTGGTCGTGCCTTCGCCGAGACTCTGCGAGTTCGCCTTGATCCGGAAGCCGAAATGGCAGGCGACCAGCGCGATCAGCATGCCGAACACGACGCCCTTGCCGACCCCGATGTACAGGTTCGCGATCGGCACGACGCCCGGCAGCGAGCGCACGAAATAGTTGACGTCGATCCCGAGCACGAGCTTCGCGGCGAGCGCGCCGCCCGTCAGCGCGATGATGTTGGTCCACATCACGAGCAGCGGCATCGCGACGCCGAGCGCGAGCACGCGCGGCAGGATCAGCCGCAGCCCGTGCGGGATGCCCATCACGCGCATCGCGTCGAGCTCCTCGGTCACGCGCATCACGCCGATCTGCGCGGTGATCGCCGAGCCGGAGCGGCCCGCGACGAGAATCGCCGACAGCACCGGGCCGAGCTCGCGGATCACCGACAGCCCGAGGATGTTCACGATGTAGCGGTTCGCGCCGAACATCTGCAGCTGCTGCGCGGACAGGTAGCTGAGCACGATGCCGATCAGGAACGCGACGAGCGCGGTGATCGGCAGCGCCTGGGCGCCCGCGCTGTAGATGTTCGCGGAGGTCTCCTTCCACGGCATCGTCTGCGGACGGCGCAACACCGACAGCGCATCGAGGATCACGAGGCCGAACAGCGCGATGCCGCCCTGCAGATGCTCGCCGAACCGGAAGATCGCCTGGCCGAGCCGCGTGACGGGATCGACGCGCACGACGCGCTCGGGCGCCTCGCGCTCGCTGTCTAGCCGCTCGATGCGCTCGAAGATCGTGCGCTGCGTGGCGCTCAATGCGACGCCGTCCGGCAGCTTGCGGCCCCACACGCGCCACAGCGCCTGGCCGCCGACGTGGTCGAGCCGCTCGATGCCGGACAGATCCCATTCGCTCACGCGCCCGGACGCGATGCTCGCGACCCGGCGCGCCACCGCGCCGCGATTGCGTGCAAGCGAGAGCGCGGTCCACTGGCCGGTCAGGCGCACCGTCTGGCCCTGGCCGCCGGCGTCGACCGACAGGCCGGGAGGAGTCTCGAAGTCCAAGGGCGGGTTGTTTGCAAAAAGGTGACAGCGGCCATTGTAGCGAACCGCCCGGCGCCGCGACGTGAGGATTTCCGTGCGGGCGGCGAGCTCGGGGCGCGCAGCCGGGGGCGGCCGGGCGCCCGCCCCCGCGTGCGCGGGGAAGCCGCCGCTCGCCGCCCGATGCCGACGTCACCACCTTTCATTCTTCCGTCACGTTTCCTTTCGATACTCTCTCGCGCCGCACATCAGGCCGTCGGCGCCCCGCGCCGCCAATCGTTGCGCACCTCGCGTTTCATAAAACAGAACACCGAACAGGACAACCGATGCGTCTCCCCCTGCTTTCCCGCCGTCGCGTGCCGGCCATCGCCGCGCTCGCCAGCCTCGCCTTCATCCTCGCCGCCTGCGGCGGCGACGACGTCACCTCGCCGCCGGCGACGCCGCCGGCAGCCCAGACGCCCGTCGGCACGACGGCCACGCTCGCCCTGCTCGAGACGACCGACCTGCACACCAACGTGCTGTCGTACGACTATTTCAAGCTCGCCGCCGACAATTCGCTCGGCTTCGAACGCGTGTCGACGCTGATCGCGCAGGCGCGCAAGCAGTACCCGAACACGCTGCTGCTCGACAACGGCGACACGATCCAGGGCACCGCGCTGTCTGACTACCAGGCGCTCGTGAAACCGGTCGGCTGCGACCAAACGCTCGCGATCTACAAGGTGATGAACGCCGCGAAATTCGACGGCGGCGGGATCGGCAACCACGAATTCAACTACGGGCTGCCGTACCTGTCGCAGGTGACCGGCAACACGTTCGAGGTCGACGGCCTGCCGGCGCCGGCCCAGCAGAAGAAATGCGCGGGCCCGAACTTCCCGCAGGTGCTCGCGAACGTGATCAGCGCGAAGACCAACGCGCCGCTGTTCACGCCGTACACGATCCTGACCCGCACCGTGACCGCGACCACGCCGGACGGCAAGACGGTCAGCGCGCCCGTGAAGATCGGCATCATCGGCTTCACGCCGCCCGCGATCATGAACTGGGACAAGCGCTGGCTCGACGGCAAGGTCTACACGACCGGCCTGAAGGAAGCGGCCGAGAAGTACATTCCGGAGATGCGCGCGAAGGGCGCCGATCTCGTCGTCGCGATCTCGCACGGCGGCCTCGACAATTCCGCGTATTCGCCGACGATGGAGAACGGCAGCTGGTGGCTGTCGAAGGTGACCGGCATCGACGCGATGCTGATCGGCCACTCGCACCAGGTGTTCCCGGACGCGAACAGCACCGTGTCGCAGTTCAACCTGCCGGGCGTCGACAAGGTCAAGGGCACCGTCAACGGCGTGCCGACCGTGATGGCCAACTACTGGGGCAAGCACCTCGGCGTGATCAAGCTAGGCCTGAAGTTCGACGGCAAGACGTGGAGCGTCGACAAGTCGCAGACGACCGTCGAGGCACGGCCGATCCAGAACGCCGACAAGAGCTACGTGGCGGCCGATCCGTCGGTTTCCGCCGCGATCGCCGCCGAGCACCAGGCGACGATCGACTACGTGAAGACGCCGATCGGCTCGACCGACTACCGGATGAACTCGTACTTCGCCGATGTCGGCGATCCGGGCGCGATCCAGATCGTCAACGAGGCGCAGGCCGACTACGTGAAGACCTACGTGCAGGCGAACCTGCCGCAATACGCGTCGCTGCCGGTGCTGTCGGTCAGCGCGCCGTTCAAGAGCGGCTTCGGCGGCGGCACCGACTACACCGACGTCGCACCGGGCGCGCTCGCGATCAACAACGCGGCCGACCTGTACCTGTATCCGAACACCGTCTATGCGGTGAAGGTCAGCGGCGCCGACGTGAAGAACTGGCTCGAAACCGCCGCGAAGCGCTTCAACCGGATCGACCCGACCAAGGCGACCGTGCAGCCGCTCGTCGGCACCTTCCCCGGCTACAACTTCGACATGTTCACGTCGGCCGATCTCGCCTATGAAATCGACGTCACGCAGCCGGTCGGCAGCCGGATCAGGAACCTGACGTACAAGGGCGCGCCGATCGACCCGAACGCGCAGTTCATCGTCGCGACCAACAACTACCGCGCAAGCGGCGGCGGCAACTTCCCGGGCCTCGACGGCAGCAAGACGATCTTCGCGTCGCCCGATGCGAACCGCGACGTGCTGATCGCGTTCATCAAGAAGCGCGGCGCGATCACGCGCACGGCGGACGGCGCGCAGCGCAGCTGGCGCTTCACGAAGCTCGCGAGCTCGGTCGCGCACGTGCAGTTCGCGTCCGCGCCGAACCGCCTCGGCGACGCGGCGGCGGCCGGCCTGACCGGCATCACGCAGGTCGCGGCCGACGACGGCTCGGGCAAGAACCTCGCCACCTACGAGATCGACCTCACGCAATGAGACACGCGATGCAACCGATCCGGACGATGCGGCCGGCCGAATCCGGCCTCGCCGCTGCCGCGCGGCGCGTGCTGCGCGCGAAACTTCCGCCGGCCGCGCTGCTCGCGGCGGCGGCCGTGACCGTCGCGGCCGTCGTCGCCGCGACCGGCCTGCGCGGCGCCGGCTCCACGCCGAGCGCCGCGCAGCTCGACGAGTGGCAGGCAATGGTCACGCAGGCCACCGAGCCGCACGCGCTCGCGCAGTTGCGCACGCTCGCGCGCCGCGGCTCTGCCGACGCGCAGGCGGCGCTCGGCATCGCGCTCGTCGACGCGCGCGAACCGGGGCTGCGCGACGAGGGGCGCGGCTGGCTGGAAACGGCCGCGACGGCGAACGGCAAGGCCGACGCGCCGGCCGCCCGGCGGGCGCAGCTCGCGCTCGGCAAGGCGTTGCTGCTCGGCAGCAACGACATGCCGAAGGACTATGCACGCGCCCGCACGCTGCTCGGCGAAGCGGCCGCGCAAGGCGACCCGGCCGCCGCGTATTACCTCGGGCTGATCTATCGCAGCGGCTACGGGATCGCCGCCGATCCCGTGCAGGCCGCGCACTGGTTCGAGGTCGCGTCGCGCGCGGACATCCCGGCCGCGGACTTCATGCTCGCGAACGCGTACCGCGACGGCAGCGGCGTGCCGCGCGACGACGCACGCGCGCTCGCGCTGTATCGCCGGGCCGCCGAGCACGAGTTGCCGGAAGCCGTGCAGACGCTCGCGATGGCCTATCGCAACGGCGAGCTCGGGCTCAAGCCCGACGCGGACGAATTCCACGCGCAGTGGATCGAGACCGCGCATGCGCTGAAGCATCCGGTCGTCGCGCCGTAACGCGAACCCGCATCGCACCGGCTGCCTGACGGGCAAGCCCCGACGCTCCGCGCATCGATCATCCGGCAACGGAATCGATCGCGGCGCGCGGGCGCGGGCCTGTTGCATTGCCGCCACCCGGCCGCTCCCCGTCGATCGGCCGGCGTGCGGCGATGCATTAACATGCAGCCTCACAATAAAACCTGAGAGAACTGCATTCATGTCCCTTCGCCTGTCCGGGCGTCGCGCCGCTGCCGTCGGCGCCGCCGCCATTGCCATTGCCCTCTCCGCCGCGCCGCTCGCTGCATTCGCCGCGCCGCCCGCCCAACCCGACATCTTCAACGCCGCGATCTGCAATCCGCCGTTCACGTCGGACCTGATGGACTCGATCTACAACACCGTCAAGGCCACCGATCCGAAGCCGGACGAATCGATGCTGGGCGCCGCGGTCTTCCGACTGCCGGAGCCGATCCACCGGGACGGCTTCACGACGCAGCACGTCGTGTTCACCAGCACCGGGATCGGCGTGCTCGTGGACGGCGAAGTCGCCGGCCAGCTCGCGCAACGCTACACGCTCGCGCCTGAAAAGGGGCACCTGCTGGGCGCGTCGTCGGCAGGCTATTCGCGCCGCCTGACGGTGCGCGGCCCGGGCGGCGCGCTGATCCTCGTGTCGGCCCGCCAGGGCCCGGCGCTGAAGGGCAAGACGCTGCTCGCGTGCGAAATGACGTCCGAAGAAGACATCAAGGCGCTGGAGCAGATGGAAAAGCATTGAGTCGTGCGGCGGCACGCCGGCGCCGCGCGTATGCGGGCGGCCGTGCGCCGCCTTGGTGGTGGATGCTGGTCGGTCACCGCCGATTGGTCACTGCCGGTTCGTCGCTGCCGGTCGGTCGCTGCCGATTGGTCATTGCCGGTTGGTCATTGCCGATCGGTCGCCGCCGGTCAGTCGCCGCCGGTCGATCACTGCCGGTCGATTACTGCCGGTTGATCACTGCCGATCGATCGCTGCCGGTCGATCACTGCCGATCGGTCGCTGCCGGTCGATCACTGCCGGTCGACCGCTGCCGATCGGTCGCTGCCGGTCGACCGCTGCCGATCGGTCGCTGCCGGTCGATCACTGCCGGTCGATCGCTGCCGGTCGATCACTGCCGGTCGATCACTGCCGATCGATCACTGCCAATCGATCACTGCCGGTCGATCACTGCCGGTCGATCACTGCCGGTCGATCACTGCCGGTGGCGCGCGCCGCTCGACGCGCGCCACCGCCCCCTGTCGCTACAATAGGCGCCATGAACGCCCCCACCTCCTCCGACACGCCCGATTCCGGCGACGCGCACATCGCGCGCAACCGGCTCGAGGCGCACCTGGACGCCGCGCCGCGTGCGTGGCCGCTCGACATCGTCGCCGCCACCGGCTCGACCAACGCCGACGTCACCACCCGGCTCAAGGCGCTGCCGCGCCACGCGAACGCGCTGCCCGCGCCGCTCGTGCGCGTGGCGTTCGAGCAGACGGCCGGCCGCGGCCGGCAAGGCCGCCCGTGGTTCGCACAGCCCGGCAACGCGCTGCTGTGCTCGGTCGGCTGCATCGTGCCGCGCCCCGTCGACGCGCTCGGCGGCCTCAGCATCGCGATCGGCGTCGCGCTTGCGGAAGGGCTGGCCACACTGCCGCTCGACGCCCGCTCGCGCGTCGCGCTCAAATGGCCGAACGACCTGCTGCTGACCGCCACCGACGACGGCACACCCCGCATCGTCGGCAAGCTCGCCGGGATCCTGATCGAAACCGCCTGGGCCAGCGCCGACGCGACCGCCGTCGTGATCGGCTTCGGCATCAACGTCCGCGGCGCGGAAGCCGTCGCCGCGCAGGTCGACGCGCTGCGCGCGCGCGAAGCGACGCTCGCGAGCGGGCTGCCGCCCGCTGCGCTGTCGATCGCGTGCGCGTCGGCCAACCTCACCGATACGCTCGCCGCGTCGCTGAACGCGCTCACGCCCGCGCTCGCGCAGTTCGGCGCCGAAGGGCTCGCGCCGTTCGTGCCGCGCTGGCATGCGTTGCACGCGTATGCGGGGCGCGAAGTCGTCCTGCTCGAACAGGGCATCGAACGCGCGCGCGGCATCGCGACGGGCATCGACGCGACCGGCCAGTTGCTCCTCGACACGCCGGACGGCATCCAGGCGATCGCGGCCGGCGACGTGTCGCTGCGCGAAGCGCAATGAACGAGCCGCACCTGCTGATCGACGCCGGCAACAGCCGGATCAAGTGGGCGCTCGCCGATGCGCAGCGCACGCTCGTCGAGACGGGCGCATTCGGCCACACGCGCGACGGCGGCGCCGATCCCGACTGGTCGAACCTGCCGCATCCGCGCGGCGCGTGGATCTCGAACGTCGCGGGCGCCGACGTGGCCGCCCGGCTCGACGCGCTGCTCGACGCGCGCTGGCCGGGCCTGCCGCGCACGACGATACGCTCGCGTCACACGCAATGCGGCGTGACGAACGGCTATACGACACCCGAACAGCTCGGCAGCGACCGCTGGGCCGGCCTGATCGGCGCGCACGCGGCGTTTCCGGGCGAGCACCTGCTGATCGCGACGTTCGGCACCGCGACGACACTCGAGGCGCTGCGCGCGGACGGCCGCTTCACCGGCGGGCTGATCGCACCGGGCTGGGCGCTGATGATGCGCGCGCTCGGCACGCACACCGCGCAGCTGCCGACGCTGACCACCGATATCGCGAGCGGCCTGCTCGCGGGTGCGCAGACAGATCCGTTCCAGGTCGATACGCCGCGCTCGCTGTCGGCCGGCTGCCTGTACGCGCAGGCCGGGCTGATCGAGCGCGCGTGGCGCGACCTTGCCGACGCGTGGCACGCACCCGTGCGGCTCGTGCTGGCCGGCGGCGCGGCGGACGACGTCGCGCGCGCGCTGACGGTGCCGCATACGCGGCACGACGCACTGATCCTGTCCGGGCTCGCGCTGATTGCGGCCGAAGCCGCGCAGGATTGACGGAACCGGCGCCGGCATCGCGCCGGCGTGCGGCGACGCGGGTCCGCACGGACCTGCGGCACGCTGACGAAGCAGTACGCGCGGGGCGGCTGCAACGGCCCGTGCATTCGACCGGCGGAAGCCATGAAAAAGCCGGCCATGCGGCCGGCTCGACTGAATGACGTGAACGACGTCGATGACGACAAGGAGGTTCGACGATGCTGCGCTGGCTGATCGCTGTTCTCTTTCTCGCCAACATGCTCGCGTTCGTGGTGGCGCGCGGCGTGTTCGGGCCGCTGCCGTCGGCCGGCCCGCGCGAACCCGGCGTGCTGTCGCGGCAGGTTCGGCCCGATGCGCTGCGCGTGACGCCGCTCGCGCAGGCGACCGACCAACCCGTCGTCGGTGGCCCGATCGCGCCGCCGGCCGTCACGACGGCCCCGCTCGCGGCGTCCGCGCCCTGACGGCGCCGGGCCGTACTCAGGACTGCTGCGCGCGCACCTTCTTCAGCAGCGCGGTGGTCGAGCGGTCGTGCTCGAACGGAATCGCCAGCGCACGGCCGCCCCAGCCGCGCACGAGCGCCGATTCCGGCAGCGCGTCCATGTCGTAGTCGCCACCCTTCACGAGGATGTCCGGACGGACGGCCTCGATCAGCGACACCGGCGTCTTTTCCCCGAACGTCACGACCCAGTCGACGCTTTCCAGCGCCGCGAGCAGTGCCGCGCGGTCTTCCTCGCGATTGATCGGCCGGTCGTCGCCCTTGCCGAGCATGCGCACCGACGCATCGCTGTTCACGCCGACGATCAGGCACGCGCCGAGCGCTTTCGCGTCGGCGAGATACGTGACGTGGCCGCGGTGCAGGATGTCGAATACGCCGTTGGTGAACACGACGGGCGACGGCAGCGACGCACGCAGCGCGACGAGGGCATCACGGGTGATCAGCTTGCGTTCGAAGGTGGCGGACATGGTGGAGATCGGACGAAATGAGCAACGGCACGCGCGACGGCGGCGCCAGATAAAAAGCCCGCCGGGCTGGCCAGGCGGGCTTCATGCAACGGATACGGCACGACAGCGCTACCGGCCGGCGCGATTCACGCCGGCGGCGGCGCCTGCCGGCCTCAGGCCGGCTGCGCGGCCGACGACGGGCCGCTTTCGGCCTGCAGGCGGCCGGTGACTTCCTTGCGGTAGCGGTTCAGCTCCTGCGCGGTCGCGAACGTGCGCTCGAACAGGATCGACAGGTTGTGCAGGATCCGCTCGACGACCTTCTTTTCCCACTCGCCGTCGAACCGGATCTGCTCGTCGAGCCAGCGCTCGAGCCATTCCGGATCGGGCAGGCGCGACTGCACGGTATCGCGCGGGAACAGCGCCTGGTTCACGTGCAGGTTGGTTGGGTGCAGCGGCTTCTCGGTGCGGCGCGCCGACGCCATCAGCACGCCGATCTTCGCGAACGCCGCGCGCGCGACGTCGCCGCAGTTGTTCAGCGCCTTCTTCATGTAGCGCAGGTAGGCGCCGCCATGGCGCGCTTCATCGCGCGAAATCGTTTCGTAGATCTGCTTGATGACCGGCTCGGTGTGCCAGTCGGCCGCGCAGCGGTACCAGTGGTTCAGGCGGATCTCGCCGCAGAAGTGCAGCATCAGCGTCTCGAGCGGCGGCGCCGGGTCGAATTCGAAGCGCACCGCGTGCAGTTCCTCTTCGGTCGGCACCATCTCCGGCCGGAAGCGGCGCAGGTATTCCATCAGCACGAGCGAATGCTTCTGCTCCTCGAAGAACCACACGCTCATGAACGCGGAAAAGTCGCTGTCGTGCTGGTTGTCGCGCAGGAACATCTCCGTCGCGGGCAGCGCCGACCATTCGGTGATCGCGTTCATCTTGATCGTCTTCGCCTGCTCGTCGGTGAGCAGCGAAGCGTCGAACTTGTCCCACGGAATGTCCTTCTCCATGTCCCAGCGGACAGCTTCGAGCGACCTGTAAAGTTCCGGATAAAGCATGGTGTTCATGATGGTCCCACCCCTGTTCTGCGCAATGCGACTTCTCTAAACGTGACTGTTGCCGCAAAGGCGCGCCAAGCGCGCTTTTTGCGGCCAAGACTGTAATTTTACGCGTGAAACCGACCGGCCGGACGCCGATTGCTCGTCCGGCAGCCGGGCGGCCGCGCCGCCGTTGCGGCATGCCGCAGCCACGCTCCGTGCGAACGGAACCGGCTACGCGCTTGCCTGAGTGGGGGCCGGCGCTGGCCGGCTCGCTGACGAGCCCGTCCCCTGCCCCAGGCGGGTTCCCCGTAGGGCCCCGTGCGGATGCCGGATCGGCGGGCTGTTCGATATGGTGTATACGGCGGCGGCCATGATAGCACGCGTGCATGACGGTTCCGAGACGCCTGCCCGGTCGCGCGCCGCCAATCGCGGTGCGGCGATCGGTCGCGGCCGGCCGTCGCGAAAATGCAACCCTGCCACCCTCCCGGCGCATCAGACCCGTATTTCGCCGGTCGCGAGACCGTCGTCCCGCGGCATGCCGGCAGCCGGCGCGCTGCCGCCGTCCGCCAGCGCGATCCAGCCGGCCAGCGTGTCGCGCTGCGCGCGCCCGTCGCGGTAGCCGAGCTCGATCAGTTCGCGCGTGAACGCCTCCTCGAACAGCAGGTAGCTTGCAAACGACGCGCCGGCCGGCTGGCTGCCGCCGATCGCGCCGAGCAGCCCGCGCATCGTCGCCGGCATCTGCTTCAGGTGTTTCGCGGCGATCAGCTCGATACGCTCGGACGGCGCGATCGCGAGCACGTCGACGTGCCGCCAGCCGCTGTCCACCTCGACCTGATGCGGCAGGTGCTCGATCATCCGGTTGATGTGCTCGATGCGCTCGATGTCCGAGCCGATCGAGTCGAGGAACACGCTCGCGAGCACCTGCTGGCCGATCTGCGCGAGCGTCGGGTAGCCGCGTACCAGCCCCGTGCCGTTCGCGGCCGGAATCTCGGGCCGCGGGTCGGCCGCACCGACCACGACGATCCGGTGCGCGCCGAAGTGGATCGCCGGCGACAGCGGCGCGATCTGCCGGATCGACCCGTCGCCGAAGTACTCGATCTGCCCGTCGAGCACGAGCGGCACGGCCGGGAACACGAACGGAATCGCCGACGACGCGAGCAGGTGCGACGCCGACAGGTCGACGAGCCGCGCGGTGCGCTGCGCGCGCCGCCACGCCTGGATCGGCTCGGCCGCCTGGTAGAACGTGAGGTGCCGGCCGCTCGAATAGCTGAGCGCCGTGATCGACAGCGCGTGCAGCAGGCGCGCCTCGAGCATCTGCTCGATCCGGTGGAAGCTCAGCTCGCGCTGCAGCAGGTGCGCGAGCGGCGCGTTGTCGAGCAGCCCGCGCGGCGAGCGGCGGGCCGCCCAGCCGAACGTCATCGTCGCGAGCCAGCGCGCACCGGCGGCAGCGATGCCGAGCCAGTCGGTGCGATACACGTAGTCGGCACGCAACGGCTCCCAGAATTCGAGCAGGCGCCGCACGCCATGGGAAAAGTCGTCCGCGTGGCTCGCGATCGACGTCGCGTTGATCGCGCCGGCCGACGAGCCGCACACGACCGCGAACGGCAGCGTATGCCGCTGCGGATCGGCCTCGCGCGCGATCTCGGCCAGCGCCTTGAGCACGCCGACCTGATAGGCGGCACGTGCACCGCCTCCCATCAGAACGAGCGCGAGCCGCATGATCGACCTGCTACCTGCGCCGCGTCACGTCGAACGCTTCGGCGGACGGGTTTCGGGCGACGATGCGGCCGCCGCGCGCGCCGCGGCCGAACCGGTCGCGTCGGCCGCGCCGGTCGCGCCGGTCGATTTGGCACGCTTCGCGGCAGGCTTGCGCGGCGCGGCGGCGGCGGCCGGTGCCGGCTTCGCGGCCTGCTCCGGCGCAGCGGCCGCGTCCGGCGGCGCATCGCCCGGCGCGGCGGGCTGCATGCCCGGCTGCGCCATCGCGAGGCTCGCGAGCTGGTTGAACTGCGACTGCAGCAGGTTCCACCAGCCGGCGGGATCGAAGGCCTGCGCGGCGTCGCCCGCGGCTGCATCCGCGGCGGAAGCATCGGCATCCTCCGCCGGCGGCGCATCGCCCGGCGCGGCCGACGCGGATTTCGCCGCATGCGCCGCCGCGACGGCCGCTTCCTCGGCCGCCGACATCGAGCTCTGCGCGAACGCGCCGAACGCACGCAGCGTCGCGAGCGTCGCGCGCTGCACCTCGAGCGCCTGGATCGCCGACTGCAGCATCCCGAGATTGAGCTTCAGCCACTGCTCGACCGCACGCAGGTCGGTGATGCGCTTGTCGAGTTCCTCGACGCTCGTGAGCGGCGCCATCATGTCGGACATGCTCGACAGCGACGGCGGCAGCCCATGCGCGCCGCCCGGAAACGGCGTCATCGCGCCGAACGGCGACATCCGCATCATGTCCCACATCCGGTCCATCATGTCGGCGGGCTTGAAGCCGGCAAAGCCGGCGAAAGGATTGGAGCCGGGGGCATCGGTCGTCATACGGGCATCCTGGTTGACTGGGTGAGGACGAGGCGGCCGCCATGGGTCGCGCGAGCCGCGCCTGGATCGATCATAGCGCCGGCGCGTGTCAGAACGGGGCGTCGCCGGGGAACTCGGGTGGACGCCGCTCGCGCAACGACCGGAGGCCTTCCTGCACGTCGGGCCCGGCAAACCCCATGAATTCGAGCGCAAGCGACGTATCGAAGGTCGGCCCGGCCGAGCGCAGCCAGTTGTTCAATGCGTACTTGGTCCAGCGGATCGCCGACTGCGAACCGTGCGCGAGCCGCTCGGCCACTTCGTACGCCTTCGGCAGCAGGTCGGCCGGCTCGACCGCGAGCGACACCAGCCCGATCCGCTCGGCCTCCTCGCCGCTCACCGGTTCGCACAGCAGCAGGTAGTACTTCGCCTTCGCCATCCCGCACAGCAGCGGCCACACGATCGCCGCGTGGTCGCCGGCCGCGACGCCGAGGCGCGTGTGGCCGTCGATGATGCGTGCGTCCTTCGCGGCGATCGAGATGTCGGCGAGCAGCCCGGCGACGAGCCCCGCGCCGACGGCCGGGCCATGCATCGCCGACACGATCGGCTTGCTGCAGTTGATCACGTTGTAGACGAGGTCGCGCGCCTCGCGCCACACGCGGGAGCGCACGTCGAAGTCGTTCGCCATGTCCTCGACGAGCGCGAGATCGCCGCCCGCCGAGAAGCCCTTGCCTTCGCCGCGGATCACCGCGACGCGCGTGTCGGGATCGCGGTCGACGTCGCGCCAGATGTCGGCGAGCTCGCGATGCATGCGCGCGTTCGCGGTCGCGAGGCCGCTGCGGTTCGCCCCCTCGCCGCTCATCACGATGTCGAGCACGCCATGGTCGCGGCGCGTCACCTTCAGTGCTTCGTAACCGCCGTATGCGGCGAGATCGGCCATGTGCCGCTCCTTCGAGTCGAGGCTCTTGAATCGAGTGTAGCCAAGCCCGCGCGGGCAAACATCAGGCGAAACCCGGCGCGCAGGCCGAAGCCGGGTTTCGCGCAAGCGCCGCGCCGCTTACGCCGCGCCGTCGGGCGGGGCGACCGACTGCTCGATCGCACCGAAGATCGACTTGCCGGCCGCGTCGAACATCTCGATGCGCACGGTATCGCCGTAGCGCATGAATTCGGTCTGCGGCGCGCCGTGCTCGATCGTCTCGAGGCAGCGCTTCTCGGCGATGCAGCAGTAGCCGCGCTTCGCGTCCTTGTTCGACACCGTGCCCGAGCCGACGATCGACCCGGCACGCAGGTTGCGCGTCTTCGCCGCGTGCGCGACCAGCTGGCCGAAGTGAAACACCATGTCGGTGCCCGCATCGGGCTGGCCGACCTTCCTGCCGTTCCAGTGGACGATCATCGGCCGGTGCACGCGGCCTTCGCGCCATTCGTCACCGAGCTCGTCGGGCGTCACGGCGACCGGCGCAAATGCGGTGGCCGGCTTGCTCTGGAAGAAGCCGAAGCCCTTCGCGAGCTCGGCCGGAATCAGGTTGCGCAGCGACACGTCGTTCACCAGCGTGACGAGCCGGACGGCCTTCAGCGCTTCGTCGGGCGACGCGCTCATCCGCACGTCGCCGGTGATCACCGCGACTTCCGCCTCGAAATCGATGCCCCACTCCTCCGACGGGCACACGACGTCGTCGCGCGCGCCGAGGAAATCGTCGCTGCCGCCCTGGTACATCAGCGGGTCGGTCCAGAATTCGGGCGGCATCTCGGCGCCGCGCGCGCGGCGCACGAGCTCGACGTGGTTCACGTACGCGGAGCCGTCGGCCCACTGGAACGCGCGCGGCAGCGGCGCCATGCAGTTGGCCGGATCGAATGCGAACGCATTGCGCGCGCGGCCGTGGTTCAGCGCGTCGTACAGGTCGCGCAGCTGCGGCGCGTAGAACGCCCAGTCGTCGAGGACACGCTGCAACGTCGGCGCGATCGCGTCGGCGATCGCCGCGGTGTGCAGGTCGCGCGACACGACGATCAGCTGGCCGTCGCGCGTGCCGTCCTTCAGCGAAGCAAGTTTCATAAGGGGGACTCTGCCGTTGTAGTGACGATGGAGGGAATCTATTTTACGATGGTGAATCCCGGCGGCGCGCCACGATCGTGCACGCCGTTTTCGCCCCGATTTTTCGCCCCCGATTTTTCACCCCCATACCTGCCGCATTTTCGCGCACCCGCCGCCCATGCCCGCCAGCCCGCTTCCCGATGACGATCTCGCCGACTCCGACACCGACGACGCCGCTTCCGGCGAGCACGGCGAAAACAGCGAGAAAGTCCGTTCCGGCATCCAGTCGATCGAGGTCGGCTTCCGCCTGCTCGACGTGCTGACGAGCGAGCCGCGCGCGATGATGCTGCGCGATCTCGCGCAGCGCGCGGGCATGAGTCCTGCGAAGGCGCACCGCTACCTGGTCAGCTTCTCGCGTCTCGGCGTGGTGTCGCAGGATCCCGTCTCGGGCCGCTACGAGCTCGGCGGCTTCGCGCTGCAGATGGGGCTCGCGCGGCTCGCGCGCGTCGACGGCGTGAAGCTCGCGCGGATCGCGCTGACCGAATTCCGCGACCGCCTCGACCAGACGGTCGGCATCGCGGTGTGGGGCAACCAGGGGCCGACGATCGTGCACTGGATGGAATCGAGCCACCCGGCGAAGGCGTCGCTGAAGCTCGGCGACGTGATGCCGCTGCTCGGCTCCGCAACGGGCCTGCTGTTCGCCGCGTACCTGCCGCGCAGCAAGACCGCCGCGATGCTCGAGCGCGAACTCGCCGATACGCGCCGCTCGCCGCACCACGGCGGCCCGCGCACGCTCGACGAGGTCGAGGCGGTGCTCGCCGACGTGCGCAAGCACGAGGCCGCGCGCGTCGAGGGGATGCTGCTGCCGACGATCCACGCGTTCTGCATGCCCGTGTTCGATGCGGTCGGCGAACTCGCGCTCGCCATCGTCGCGCTCGGCCAGGAAGGCTCGTTCGACATTGCATGGGGCGGCGAGATCGACACGGCGTTGCGCGCATGCGCGCAGAAACTGTCTTACGAACTCGGCTATAGTCCCGACGCGCGCGACGCCTGACGCATTCCGCCCCCGTCACGGCACGCGCGCGAACGCGCGGCGCATTCGACAGTCCGATTCCTGTGGCGCGCGCCGCGCGCCCGACATCACGCGAGCGCCCCGATCCTGTTCCGATGCCCATGCAGCCTGCCGACATCCGCCCGAGTCACGCCTTGCCCCGCCGCTGGCTGCGCGTGGGCATTGCGCTCGTCGTCGTGCTGGTGCTGCACGCGCTCGCCGCGTTCTGGCTGATGCGCAACCGCGACGCGTTCACGCCGCCCGCGCCCGCCGAAGTCCCCGTGCAGATCGAGCTGCTGAAACCGCAGCCGATCGAGCGCCAGCCCGCGCCACCTGCGCCGAAGCCGGTCGAGCATCCGGCCGCGCCCGCCCCGGCGGCCCCCAGGGCCGCCGCGCCGAAACCCGCGCCGGCGCCGGTCCTCACGTCGACGCAAACGGCCGAACACGGCGAGCCGCCGGCCGCCGCGTCCGCGGCGAGTGGCGTACCGGGCGCCTCGGGCGCGCTCGCCGCGTCGGCCGCGGGTGCCGCCAGCGCCGCCGGCGCCACGACACCGGGCCCCGCGACGAGCGGCGTGAAGTTCATCGCGCCGCCCTCCGGCGACCTGCAGTACGACACGTTCTACAACGGCATGCAGAACATGATCGGCACGATCCACTGGCGTACCGACGGGCGCACCTACGACCTGTCGGTGTCGATGCCCGTGCCGTTCGTCGGCCCGTTCGCCTATCGCAGCGAAGGCCGCATCGACGCGTTCGGCGTCGCGCCCGACCGTTACGTCGAGAAGCGCGGCAAGCGTCCGGAAGACATCGCGATCTTCAATCGCGAGATCCGGCAGGTCGTGTTCACACGCACGCCGAACAACGCACCGTTGCCCGACGGCATACAGGACCGCTTCAGCATGCTGATGCAGCTGTCGGGGCTCGTGCGCGGCAATCCGTCTGCGTACAAGCCGGGCGTCACGCAGCAGTTCTTCGTGATCGACAACAACAGCGGCGAGACCTGGCCGATCACCGTGATCGGCGACGAGCAGGTGCAGACGCAGGCCGGCATCATCGGCGCGCGGCACTTCATGCGCCTGCCGCGGCGCGACGGCGACACGCGCCGCATCGACATGTGGCTCGCACCGTCGCTCGGCTGGCTGCCCGCGCGGCTCGTGCAGACCGAACCGAACGGCGCGCAGATCGAACTGTTGTGGCACGGCCCGCTCGCGGCGCCGGGCGCGCCGTCCGACGAGACACCGGCAGGCGGCGCCATGCATGCGCCCGCCGCTGCACCGGCGCCCGAACCGTCGGCCGCACCGGCCGCCGAACCGGCACAACCCGCGCCGCCCGCCGCCGTGCAACCGCCGGCACCACCGGCTGCACAACCGGCTGCACCGCCCGCATCTTCGCCTGTCACATCGCCTGTCACACAGTGAACTCGCGCGCGAATGCGCGTGATTCGGCAATTTCGACCGATTACAGATTTCCGTGAAATCGCCGATGACACTCTTTAACAACTATTTCAGTCCACCGGTCGACAATGGGAAACGTTTCATAGACATCGGCTTCTAACCGATACACCCCACGCAAACGGGAACGGGGTGTGCAGCGCAAGCCCCTTGAAACCGGCAAGGCTCGCCCCACCTAGGGGACAACAAGGCCAGATGCCACTGCGAAGAGGAGTGCCGCCATGCAAATGATCTACAACAGCCCCAACTACTGCGTCGTCGAATTCGCGCCGCAGGCCGGCCACCACCTGATGAATGCCGGCGGATACGAAATCGTCGACAAGAACGCACAGCGCGAGATCTTCATCGACGGCGAACTTGCCGAACGATTCCGCGCACACGTGAAGCAGCTGATCGAAGATGAACCGTCGCTCGATGAAGTCGACGAATTCCTCGGACAATTCGACAGCCTGATGATGATGCCCGTCGTACTGCACTGACGACCCGCGGCCCGGCGCCTCGCGCGGCCGGGCCATTCGCCGCGCATCGACGCGGCGCCGCGAGCACTCCGATCATGCCCCTGCCCGGTTCGCCGGGCGGGGGTTTTCATTTGGCGGCCCGGCCGGCGCCGCGCAAGGCCGGGCGGTGCCCATGCGCACCGGCTACAATGACGGTTTTCCCATCTTCGCCGGTCTTTCGCCCATGTCTGCGACTCCTCTCGCCGCTTCCGTCCCGCTCGACGCGCACTACACGCGCGGCGCCGCTCTGCCTGCGCTGCTGAAATCGCGCATCCTGATCCTCGACGGCGCGATGGGCACGATGATCCAGCGCTACAAACTCGACGAAGCCGCGTATCGCGGCGAGCGCTTCAAGGATTTCCCGCGCGACATCAAGGGCAACAACGAGCTGCTGTCGATCACGCAGCCGCAGATCATCCGCGAGATCCACGACCAGTACTTCGCGGCCGGCGCCGACATCGTCGAGACCAACACGTTCGGCGCGACGACCGTCGCGCAGGCCGACTACGAGATGGAAGATCTCGTCGTCGAGATGAACATCGAATCGGCGAAGCTCGCGCGCGAGGCGGCCGCGAAATATGCGACGCCGGACAAGCCGCGCTTCGTCGCGGGCGCGATCGGGCCGACGCCGAAAACGGCCAGCATCTCGCCGGACGTCAACGACCCGGGCGCCCGCAACGTCACGTTCGACGAGCTGCGCGCGTCGTACTACCAGCAGGCGAAAGCACTGCTCGACGGCGGCGTCGACCTGTTCCTCGTCGAGACGATCTTCGACACGCTGAACGCGAAGGCCGCACTGTTCGCGCTCGACGAACTGTTCGAGGACACCGGCGAGCGCCTGCCGATCATGATCTCGGGCACCGTCACCGATGCGTCGGGCCGGATCCTGTCGGGCCAGACCGTCGAGGCGTTCTGGAACTCGCTGCGTCACGCGAAGCCGCTGACGTTCGGCCTGAACTGCGCGCTCGGCGCGGCGCTGATGCGCCCGTACATCGCCGAGCTCGCGAAGCTGTGCGACACCTACGTGTCGTGCTACCCGAACGCGGGCCTGCCGAACCCGATGGCCGAGACCGGCTTCGACGAGACGCCGGACGTCACGTCGGGGCTCCTGAAGGAATTCGCGCAAGCCGGGCTCGTGAACCTCGCGGGCGGCTGCTGCGGCACGACGCCCGAACACATCGCCGAGATCGCGAAGGCGCTCGCCGACGTGAAGCCGCGCCGCTGGCCGAACCAGTACAGCGACAACGCCTGACCCGACCGCCCCACGCCCTTCATCACCAGAATTCGCACCGCCATGACCGATCACATGATGCGCCTCGCCGGCCTCGAGCCGTTCAACGTCACGTCCGGAACGCTCTTCATCAACGTCGGTGAGCGCACCAACGTCACCGGCTCGAAGGCGTTCGCACGCATGATCCTCAACGGCCAGTTCGACGAGGCGCTCGCCGTCGCGCGCCAGCAGGTCGAGAACGGCGCGCAGGTGATCGACATCAACATGGACGAGGCGATGCTCGATTCGAAGGCGGCGATGGTGCGCTTCCTGAACCTGATCGCGTCGGAACCGGACATCGCGCGCGTGCCGATCATGATCGACTCGTCGAAGTGGGAAGTCATCGAGGCGGGCCTGAAGTGCGTGCAGGGCAAGGCGATCGTGAACTCGATCTCGCTGAAGGAAGGCGAGGAGGCGTTCGTCCATCATGCGAAGCTGATCCGCCGCTACGGCGCCGCGGCCGTCGTGATGGCGTTCGACGAGCAGGGCCAGGCCGACACGTTCGCGCGCAAGACCGAGATCTGCAAGCGCTCGTACGATGTGCTCGTGAACCAGTGCGGCTTCCCGCCGGAAGACATCATCTTCGACCCGAACATCTTCGCGGTCGCCACCGGCATCGAGGAGCACAACAACTACGCGGTCGACTTCATCGAGGCGACCCGCTGGATCAAGCAGAACCTGCCGTACGCAAAGGTGAGCGGCGGCGTGTCGAACGTGTCGTTCTCGTTCCGCGGCAACGACCCGGTGCGCGAGGCGATCCACACCGTGTTCCTGTACCACTCGATCCAGGCGGGGATGGACATGGGCATCGTGAACGCGGGCCAGCTCGGCGTGTACGCCGAGCTCGACGCGGAGCTGCGCGAGCGCGTCGAGGACGTGATCCTGAACCGCCGCGACGACTCGACCGACCGCCTGCTCGAAATCGCCGACAAGTTCAAGGCGGGCGGCGCGAAGAAGGAAGAGAACCTCGAGTGGCGCAACCAGCCGGTCGAGAAGCGGCTCTCGCATGCGCTCGTGCACGGCATCACGAACTTCATCGTCGAGGATACGGAAGAAGTCCGCGCGAAGATCGCCGCGGCCGGCGGCCGCCCGATCAACGTGATCGAAGGCCCGCTGATGGACGGGATGAACATCGTCGGCGACTTGTTCGGCCAGGGCAAGATGTTCCTGCCGCAGGTCGTGAAATCGGCGCGCGTGATGAAGCAGGCGGTCGCGCACCTGATCCCGTTCATCGAGGAAGAAAAGCGCCTGCTCGCGGAAGCGGGCGGCGACGTGCGCGCGAAGGGCAAGATCGTCATCGCGACCGTGAAGGGCGACGTGCACGACATCGGCAAGAACATCGTGTCGGTCGTGCTCCAGTGCAACAACTTCGAAGTCGTCAACATGGGCGTGATGGTCCCGTGCAACGAGATTCTCGCGAAGGCGAAGGTCGAGGGTGCGGACATCATCGGGCTGTCGGGCCTCATCACGCCGAGCCTCGAGGAAATGGCGTACGTCGCGTCGGAAATGCAGCGCGACGACTACTTCCGCGTGAAGAAGATCCCGCTGCTGATCGGCGGCGCGACGACCTCGCGCGTGCACACGGCCGTCAAGATCGCGCCGCACTACGAAGGCCCGGTGGTCTACGTGCCCGACGCGTCGCGCTCGGTGTCGGTCGCATCGAGCCTGCTGTCCGACGAAGGCGCGGCGAAGTACCTCGACGAACTGAAGTCCGACTACGAACGCATCCGCGACCAGCACGCGAACCGCAAGGCGCAGCCGATGGTCACGCTCGCCGAGGCGCGCGCGAACAAGACCCGGGTCGACTGGGCGAGCTACCGGCCGGTGAAGCCGAAGTTCATCGGCCGCCGCGTGTTCAAGAACTACGACCTGAACGAGCTCGCGAACTATATCGACTGGGGCCCGTTCTTCCAGACCTGGGACCTCGCGGGCCCGTACCCGGCGATCCTGAACGACGAGATCGTCGGCGAATCGGCGCGCCGCGTGTTCTCCGACGCGAAATCGATGCTCGCGCGCCTGATCCAGGGACGCTGGCTGACCGCGAGCGGCGTGATCTCGCTGCTGCCGGCAAATACCGTCAACGACGACGACATCGAGATCTACAGCGACGAGTCGCGCAGCGAGGTGCTGCTCACGTGGCGCAACCTGCGCCAGCAGAGCGTGCGTCCGGTGGTCGACGGCGTGATGCGGCCGAACCGCTCGCTCGCCGACTTCATCGCGCCGAAGGAATCGGGCGTCGCCGACTACATCGGGATGTTCGCGGTGACGGCCGGCCTGGGTGTCGACGTGAAGGAAAAGCAGTTCGAAGCCGACCACGACGACTACAGCGCGATCATGCTGAAGGCGCTCGCCGACCGCTTCGCGGAAGCGTTCGCGGAAGCGATGCACGCGCGCGTGCGGCGCGAGCTGTGGGGTTATGCGAGCGGCGAGACGCTCGACAACGATGCGCTGATCGCGGAAAAGTACGCGGGCATCCGCCCGGCACCCGGCTACCCGGCCTGCCCCGACCACCTCGTGAAGCGCGACATGTTCGACGTGCTGCACGCGGACGAGATCGGCATGAGCGTGACCGACTCGCTGGCGATGCTGCCGGCCGCGAGCGTGTCGGGCTTCTATCTCGCGCATCCGGACAGCACGTATTTCTCGGTCGGGAAAATCGGACAGGATCAGCTCGAGGACTACGCGCAGCGCATGGCGCTGTCGCTCGACGACGCGCGCCGCGCGCTTGCGCCGCAGCTCTGACCGGCCCTTCGGCGGACGCAGCGCCGCCCGCTATCGTCAGACAAAAGAAAAAGCCCGCTCGGAAGCGGGCTTTTTTCTGCCTTTCGATCCTTTCGGACCGCCGGGCAAGGACGCTCAGAAGCCCCAGTGCACGTCGGCTTCGCCGGCTTTCGCTTCGCGCAGCATCGTGAGGAACGGCGCGACGCGCTGGGCCAGGCTCGGCGGCACTTCGTGGTGCGCGTGGTCGGCTTCGTCCTCGTGGAAATGGCCGGCATGCTCGGCGCGCTCCTGCTTCGCCTGCGCAACGGCGCCTTCCAGCTTGGCGATCGCGTGGTCCAGTTCGTCGTGCGTAATCACGCCGCGCTCGCCCAGCTGCTTGCCGACGAGACCCAGCACATACACGGCGAAATCCTTCAGCACGTCGAGATCCTGTGCCGCCTTGCTCTTGAACGTAATCATGACAATTCCCTTTTCATCTTGTTGTGCCTGCGCGGCGAGGTTGGGGAACGCCGGCAGACCGGCGTCCGGCCTCGCGGACGCGGGCCGCCTGAGCGGCATATTAGCACCTGTTAAAATTCTGCGATCCCTGAAACGCGCGCTTAAAAAGCGCGCCGGCGGGCCGGCGTTTCCGGCCGCCACCAACGAAGCCTTCTACCAGCATGCTGCCAGCACACAAACAGACCCTCGAAGCCCTGCTCGCGGATAGCGTCAAGCAGGTCGCACACGCGCTGAAAGGCGCCGACGCTGCATTCGTCGCCCCGACCATCACGCTGGAGCGCCCGAAGGTCGCCGCGCACGGCGACGTCGCGTGCAACGTCGCGATGCAGCTCGCCAAGCCGCTCGGCACGAACCCGCGCCAGCTCGCCGAGCAGATCGTCGCCGCCCTGACCGCCCAGCCGGGCGCGCAAGGCCTCGTCGACGCCGCCGAGATCGCCGGCCCCGGCTTCATCAACCTGCGCCTGTCGGCCGCCGCGAAGCAGGCGGTGATCGCCGCCGTGTTCGACCAGGGCCGCGCGTTCGGCACGTCGGATCGCGAGAAAGGCAAGCAGGTGCTGCTCGAATTCGTGTCGGCGAACCCGA
Organism: Burkholderia cepacia ATCC 25416; assembly: GCF_001411495.1. Lineage (NCBI taxonomy): Bacteria > Pseudomonadati > Pseudomonadota > Betaproteobacteria > Burkholderiales > Burkholderiaceae > Burkholderia > Burkholderia cepacia. The sequence goes on from NZ_CP012981.1 coordinate 542,532, forward strand.
CCGGCCCGCTGCACGTCGGCCACGGCCGCCAGGCCGCGCTCGGCGACGTGCTCGCGAACGTGATCGCGAGCCAGGGCTACGCGGTGCACCGCGAGTTCTACTACAACGACGCAGGCGTGCAGATCGGCAACCTCGCGATCTCGACGCAGGCGCGCGCACGCGGGCTGAAGCCGGGCGACGCGGGCTGGCCGGAAGCCGCGTACAACGGCGAATACATCGCCGACATCGCACGCGACTTCCTGGCAGGCGAAACGGTCGCCGCGTCGGACGGCGAGCCGGTCAAGGGCACGGGCGACGTCGAGGATCTCGACGCGATCCGCAAGTTCGCGGTCACGTACCTGCGCCGCGAGCAGGACATGGACCTGCAGGCGTTCGGCGTGAAGTTCGACCAGTATTACCTCGAGTCGTCGCTGTACAGCGAAGGCCGCGTCGAGAAGACGGTCGACGCGCTGATCAAGGCCGGCATGACCTACGAACAGGACGGCGCGCTGTGGCTGCGCACGACCGACGAAGGCGACGACAAGGATCGCGTGATGCGCAAGTCGGACGGCACGTACACGTACTTCGTGCCGGACGTCGCGTACCACGTGACGAAGTGGGAGCGCGGCTTCACGAAGGTGATCAACATCCAGGGTTCGGACCACCATGGCACGATCGCGCGCGTGCGCGCCGGCCTGCAGGGCCTGCACATCGGGATCCCGAAGGGTTACCCCGACTACGTGCTGCACAAGATGGTCACCGTGATGCGCGACGGCCAGGAAGTGAAGATCTCGAAGCGCGCGGGCAGCTACGTGACGGTGCGCGACCTGATCGAATGGTCGGGCGGCGCGGCGGCGGGCCAGGAAGCGGCGCCCGACCTGATCGACGAAGCGACCATCACGCGCGGCCGCGACGCGGTGCGGTTCTTCCTGATCTCGCGCAAGGCCGATACCGAGTTCGTGTTCGACATCGACCTCGCGCTGAAACAGAACGACGAGAACCCGGTCTATTACGTCCAGTACGCGCATGCGCGGATCTGCTCGGTGCTCAACGAACTGAAGGCGCGCTACAACGTCGACGCCGCGCAGCTGCCGGATGCCGACCTGTCGCAGCTGACGAGCGCGCAGGCGGCGTCGCTGATGCAGAAGCTGGCCGAGTACCCGGACATGCTCACGCACGCGGCGAACGAGCTGGCGCCGCACGCGGTCGCGTTCTACCTGCGCGACCTCGCTGGTGAATTCCACTCGTTCTACAATGCGGAGCGCGTGCTGGTGGACGACGAAGCGCCGCGCAATGCGCGCGCCGCGCTGCTCGCCGCGACCCGGCAGGTGCTCGAGAACGGCCTGGCGGTGCTCGGCGTGTCCGCGCCCGCCAAGATGTAACGACGCAAGCGGCCCGAACCGGGCAGCGAATGGCCGTGGCAGCGCCCGCCGTCGGATGCCCGCCGTCGGACGCCCGCCGCAGCCTTTTCACGATTCTTTTTGCAGGTGACTCAAGCAATGGCACAACCACGCCGCACTTCGAAACAATCGAAACAAGCCGGAGGGACATTTCTTGGAATCGTGCTGGGCCTGATCGTCGGCCTCGCGATCGCGGTGGTGGTGGCGCTCTACATCACGCGTTCCCCGTCGCCGTTCGTGTCGAAGGTCGCGCCGCCGCCGGCCGACAACGGCGCGAGCCAGCCGCAGCAGTTCGATCCGAACCGCGCGCTGCAGGGCAAGACGCCCGGCCAGCCGGTGCCGCAGGCCGCGCAGCCGGCACCGCCGAACACCGCGCCGGGCCAGGCCGCGAACCAGACCCAGGGCGGCCTGCTGCCCGAACCGCAGATCGTCGAAGTGCCGCCGTCGGCCAACGGGTCGAGCGGCTCGAACAATACCGGCAGCCCGAACGGCACGACCGCGTCGAACAACACGTCGTCGAACAATGCGTCGTCTGGCAACGGCGTCGCCGTCGCGCCGAAGCCGGCCGACACCACGCCGCCGCCGAAGAAGACGCAGCAGGCGCAACAGCAGCAGCAAGGCGGCGAGGACGACCTCGCACGTTTCGCCGCGCAGAAGCAGGCGCAGCAAGCCGCCGCACAAAAGCAGCAACAGCAGCAACTGGCCGCGAACACGCCGAAGCCGACCTCGTCGGCCACGGCCGCCGCGGCAGCGAAGCCGCCGACCGCGAACGACGCGAATACCGGCTACTTCCTGCAGGTGGGCGCGTACAAGACGGAAAGCGACGCCGAGCAGCAGCGCGCGCGCCTCGGCTTCCAGGGCTTCGAGTCGAAGGTGTCGAAGCGCGATGTCAGCGGTGTGACGTACTTCCGCGTGCGCGTCGGCCCGTTCTCGAAGTTCGAGGATATGAACTCGGCCCGCCAGCGCCTGTCCGATGCAGGTGTCGACACGGCGGTGATCCGTTTCACGAAGCAGTAAGCAACCGGCCGAGCCCACTCAGAACCCGTTACGTTCCGTAACCCGAGCAACTGATTCGACGTTCACAACATGAAAAAACTGCTTAGCACGCTCCTTCTTTCCCTGGGCCTGGCCGCCGGTCTCGCGCAGGCTTCGCCCGCCGCGCCGGTCGCCGGCAAGGACTTCGAGGTGATGAAGTCGCCGCAGCCGGTGTCCGCGCCGGCCGGCAAGGTCGAGGTGATCGAGTTCTTCTGGTACGGCTGCCCGCACTGCTACGAATTCGAGCCGACGATCGAGGCCTGGGTGAAGAAGCAGGGCAGCAACATCGACTTCAAGCGCGTCCCGGTCGCATTCCGTGACGATTTCGTCCCGCACTCGAAGCTGTTCTACGCGGTGTCCGCGCTCGGCATCTCCGAGAAGGTCACGCCGGCGATCTTCAACGCGATCCACAAGCAGAAGAACTACCTGCTGACGCCGCAGGCGCAGGCCGACTTCCTGGCCACGCAGGGCGTCGACAAGAAGCAGTTCATGGACGCGTACAACTCGTTCAGCGTGCAGGGCGAAGTGAACCAGTCGGCCAAGCTGCTGAAGGACTACGCGATCGACGGCGTGCCGACGGTCGTCGTCCAGGGCAAGTACAAGACGGGCCCCGCTTACGCGAACAGCATCCCGGGTACCGCCCAGGTGCTCGACTTCCTCGTGAAGCAGGTTCAGGACAAGAAGCTCTGATCCCCGCCCGCGCGCCGGCATGACTACTCCGCTGAAGGTCTTCATCACCGGCGCATCGAGCGGCCTCGGCCTCGCGATGGCCGAGGAATACGCCCGCCAGGGCGCCACGCTCGCACTCGTCGCGCGACGCACCGATGCCCTCGACGCGTTCGCGCGACGCTTCCCGAAGCTGTCCATCTCCGTCTACTCCGCCGACGTGCGCGACGCCGACGCGCTCGCGACGGCCGCCGCGTCGTTCATCGCGACGCACGGCTGCCCCGACGTCGTGATCGCGAATGCAGGCATCAGCCAGGGCGCCGTCACGGGCCAGGGCGATCTCGCGACGTTCCGCGACGTGATGGACATCAACTACTACGGGATGGTCGCGACGTTCGAGCCGTTCGTCGGCCCGATGACGGCCGCGCGCCACGGCACGCTGGTCGGTGTCGCGAGCGTCGCCGGCGTGCGCGGGCTGCCGGGCTCCGGCGCGTACAGCGCGTCGAAATCGGCCGCGATGAAGTACCTCGAAGCGCTGCGCGTCGAGCTGCGGCCGGCCGGCGTCGGCGTCGTGACGATCGCGCCCGGCTACATCCGCACGCCGATGACCGCGCACAATCCGTACCGGATGCCGTTCCTGATGGACGCCGACCGCTTCGCCGCGCGTGCGGCCCGGGCGATCGCGCGGCAGCACGCGTTCCGCGTGATTCCGTGGCAGATGGGTGTCGTCGCGAAGGTGCTGCACGTGCTGCCGCGCTGGCTCTACGACCGCCTGTTCGAGAAGGCGCCGCGCAAGCCGAAGGCCGGCGCGCACTGATCGGCCAAACGGCCCGCGTGACGCATCGCGGGCCGCTTCTGCGCCTCTCCGCCTCTCCGCCTCTCCGCACCGACGCCTAACGGCTTCGACACTTCGATTCGCGAGGGCCAGCCCACAACGCTTCCGCACCGTCCTCGCCGTGCCGCTCCCCGCCCTCCCCGGCGCCTGCGCTCCGCCGCTCGCCGCCCCAACACCCGTTCCGTCGCGAACGCAGCCGTTTTTCGGTCAATTCACCGCGTTCAGGCGCCTTTTTCCACGCGTCGCGCGCTTTGACGGTATGCTATTCGCCAGCCGCGCCGGCCCTGCCCGCTTCCGGGCCGCGCCCGCATCCCGTCACCCAGCAAAAAACACAAGCCACGTGGGAGATCCTATGCAGGTCAAGCTGTTCGCCTCGGCCGCGCTCGCCGCCGCCCTCGCCGCCCCCGGCCTCGCCGCCGCCAAGCCGCTCACCGTCTGCACGGAATCGAGCCCGGACGGCTTCGACGTCGTGCAGTACAACTCGCTCGTCACGACCAACGCGTCGGCCGACGTGATCTTCAACACGCTCGTGTCGTACGACGAAGCCGCGAAGAAGGTCATGCCCGCGCTCGCCGACAAATGGGAAGCGAGCGCCGACGGCCTCACGTACACGTTCCACCTGCGCCCGAACGTCGCGTTCCAGACCACCGACTATTTCAAACCGGGCCGCGCGCTGAACGCGGACGACGTCGTGTTCACGTTCTCGCGGATGCTCGACGATTCGAACCCGTGGCACAAGGTGGCCGGCGCGAGCGGCTTCCCGCACGCGCAGTCGATGGGCCTCGTGAAGCTCGTGAAATCGGTCACGAAGGTCGACGACAGCACCGTGAAGTTCGTGCTGAACGAACCGAACGCGACGTTCGTGCCGATCCTGACGATGGGCTTCGCATCGATCTACTCGGCCGAATACGCGGACCAGCTGCTGAAGGCCGGCAAGCAGGCCGACCTGAACGCGAAGCCGGTCGGCACCGGCCCGTTCGTGCTGAAGAGCTATACGAAGGACGCGCTGATCCGTTACGACGCAAACCCGACGTACTGGGGCACGAAGCCGAAGGTCGACCGGCTGATCTACGCGATCACGCCCGACCCGTCGGTGCGCCTGCAGAAAGTGAAGGCCGGCGAATGCCAGATCGCGCTGTCGCCGAAGCCGCAGGACGTGCTCGCCGCGAAGGGCGACAACGCGCTGAAGGTCGTGCAGACGCCCGCGTTCATGACCGCGTTCGTCGCGCTGAACACGCAGAAGAAGCCGCTCGACAACGACAAGGTGCGTGAAGCGCTGAACCTCGCGTTCGACCGCGCGACCTACCTGAAGGTCGTGTTCGACAACACCGCGACGGCCGCGAACAACCCGTATCCGCCGAATACGTGGAGCTACGCGAAGGACGTCGCGCCGTATGCGTACGATCCCGCGAAGGCGAAGCAGCTGCTCGCGCAGGCCGGCTTCCCGAACGGCTTCTCGACGACGATCTGGACGCGCCCGACCGGCAGCGTGCTGAACCCGAACCCGAAGGTCGGCGCGGAGCTGCTGCAGGCCGACCTCGCGAAGATCGGCGTGAAGGCCGAGGTCAAGGTGATCGAATGGGGCGAACTGATCAAGCAGGCGAAGCTCGGCCAGCATGACATGCTGTTCATGGGCTGGGCCGGCGACAACGGCGATCCGGACAACTATCTGTCGCCGCTGTTCAGCTGCAACGCGGTGAAGTCGGGCATCAACTTCGCGCGTTTCTGCGACGCGCAGCTCGACAAGCTGATCGCCGACGGCAAGTCGACCGCCGACCAGGCCAGGCGCGCCAAGCTGTACGAAGCCGCGCAGAAGATCATCCACGACCAGGCGCTGTGGATTCCGCTCGGCTACCCGACCGCGGCCGCGCTCACGCGTACGAGCGTGAGCGGCTACCACGTGAGCCCGTTCGGGCGGCAGAACTTCACGACGGTCGCCGTGCAGTAACGCGCCCCTCGCGCGTGGCACGCAAGCGACGGTGCGTCGGGCCGTCGCTTGCGGCCCGCGCGCCGCGCTTGCTACACTGCGCGCTCATTCCTCATACCGGACGCCAGCCAAAGTGAACAACTAAGCCTTCCCAAAATGTTTTCGCCGCCGTGCCACGCACGCCGCGCGCGAAGGTCTTCACGCATTTTCGGAGGTGCTTATGGCTGTTGCCACGCCCACCGGCGCGCTCGTCGCGCTTCATCACGTTTCCTTCCGCTTCGACGACGGCGTCACGCTGTTCGATTCGCTCGACCTTTCCATCGACCGCACGCCGACCGGCATCGTCGGCCGCAACGGCGTCGGCAAGAGCCAGCTCGCGCAACTGATCGCGGGCCGCTGCGCGCCGAGCACGGGGACGATCGACCGGTCGACGCAGGTCGCCTACGTCGCGCAGCAGCACGACGATGCCGCCGCCGGCCCGCGAACCGTCGCGCAGCTCGCCGTGCTCGATGCGCCGCTCGGTGCACTCGCGCGCCTCGCCGATGGCCGCGCGGAGCCGCACGACTTCGACCGGGTCGGCGATCGCTGGGATCTCGCGGAGCGGCTGCGCACCGCGCTCGACGCGGCCGGCCTGCACGACGTGCGCGCCGACACGCCCGCGCAGGCGCTCAGCGGCGGGCAGCGCGCGCGCGTCGCGCTGATCGGCGCGTTGCTGTCCGGTGCCGGCCTGCTCGTGCTCGACGAACCGACCAACCACCTCGACGCGCCGGGCCGCGCGTGGCTGCGCGCGGCACTCGACGGCTGGCGCGGCGGCCTCGTCATCGTGAGCCACGACCGTGCGCTGCTCGCCGACGTGCAGCGCATCGTCGAGCTGACGCCACAAGGCGTGCGCTCGTACGGCGGCAACTACGCGTTCTACCGCGCGCAACGCGACGCGGATCAGGATGCCGCGCAAGCGGCGCTCGACAACGCACGTGCCGAGCGCGGACGCGCGAGGCGCAGGCTCGAACAGGAACACGACACGATCCAGCGCCACGCGGCCGCGTCGCTGCGCGATGCGAAGACGGCCAACCTGTCGTCGGGCGCGAAACAAAGCCGCAAGGGCGCGGCGCGCAACATCATGGGGCAGGTCCGGCGTCACCAGAACGACTTCAAGGCGGCGCTCGACGAACGCGTGCAGCAGGCGGCCGCGCGCGTCGAAGCCGATGCGCCCGTGCTGGTGTCGCTGCCGGGCACCGAGGTCAGCGCACGCCGCCAGCTGTTCACGCTCGAACGCGCGCGACTGCCGTGGGGCATCGCCGGCGCCGCCGATGGGATCACGTGGTCGGCGTGCGGCCCCGTGCGCATCGCGCTGACGGGCCCCAACGGCTGTGGGAAATCGACGCTGCTGCGGATGCTCGCGGGCGAACTCGCGCCGCGCTCGGGCACCTGCACGACGCACGTGAGCGCCGCGTATCTCGACCAGCGGCTCGCGCTGCTCGATCCGGAGCGCTCGATCGTCGAACAACTTGGGCTGCTCGATACGCCGCTCGCCGAGGGCGAACTGCGCAGCCGGCTCGCGCTGCTGCAGCTCGATGCGGCGCGCGCGACGCAACCGGCGCGTCAGCTGAGCGGCGGCGAACGGCTGAAGGCCGCGCTCGCATGCGCGTTGTGGCGCGGCACGCCCGCGCAACTGCTGCTGCTCGACGAGCCGACCAACCACCTCGATCTCGAATCGGTGCGCGCGATCGAGGCCGCACTGGCCGGCTTCCCCGGTGCGATCGTGGTCGCCTCGCACGACACCGCGTTTCTCGCGGCGCTCGACCCGACGCACACGATGCAGTGGCATCGCGACGGGTGGCGCTACGAACCCGTCGCATGAGGAGAACGAAGCGGTGTCAGCCGGCGCTGCGGAACCGCAGCACGCCGTCGTCGCCCTGCTCGCGCACGAGTTCGCCCGCGAGCCACAGCAGGTTCAGGTGCGCGAGCGCCTCGCCGAGCGCGAACGTCATCTGGTGGATGTCGAGTTCACGGCGGCGGAACATGATCGGCACGATGTCGGCCGCGCTCATCGGCTTTTCCGCGCATGCGACGCGCACTTCGGCCAGGCGCGCGTCATGGTGTTCGCGCAGTTGCGCGATGCGCGTGCGCACGCCGCGGAACGGCTTGCCGTGCGACGGCAGCACCAGCGTATCGGGCGCCATCGTCTCGTAACGGCCGAGCGACTGCAGGTACAGCGCGAGCGGATTCGCCTCCGGTTCGAGGTCGAACACGGACACGTTCGTCGAGATGCGCGGCAGCACCATGTCGCCGGAGATCAGCACGCCGTCCGCTTCGCTATGCAGCGCGCAATGTTCAGGCGAATGGCCGAAGCCGATCACGACGCGCCAGGTGCGCGCGCCGATCGTCACCGCATCGCCTTCACGCAGGCGCCGGTAGCGCGGCGGCACGGCCGGCACGAGATCCGAGTAGTAGTTGCGACGGTTGCGCAGCTTGTCGAGCGCGGCCGGATCGGTCAGCCCGTGGCGCGCGAAATGATCGGCGGCCGCCGCGCCGCCCGCGTTCGAGCCGTTGCCGGCCGCCATCAGGCAGCCGAACAGGTACTCGCCGAGCGTCATCCACAGCCGCACGTTCCAGCGGCCCTTGTCGCCGCCTTCGCACAGCCAGTTCGCGAGGCCGAAGTGATCGGGGTGGCAGTGCGTGACGAGCACCCGCAGCACGGGCAGGCCGTCGAGATGCGTGTCGAAGATCTGCTCCCAGTGCGTGCGGATCGCGTCCGACGAGATCCCGCAATCGACGATCGTCCAGCCTTCCTGCCCGTCGATCTCGTCGCGCAGCAGCCAGAGGTTGATGTGATCGAGCGAGAACGGCAGCGGCATGCGCAGCCAGCGCACGCCGGGCGCGACCTCGAACGTGTCGCCCGCGGCGGGCAGCGTGTCGGCGAAGGGGTAGTCGAGTTGGTGTTCCAGTGCGTTCATCGGTGGGGCGTCTCGTCGTTATCGGTGCGAATGCGCGCCGGCGGCAGGCCGCGGCGGGCGTCGCGTCGATTCTATCGCCGTCGCGCTCGACGCGTGCCCGACGGCCGCCGCCCCGTCAAAAAAAGTTCGTGCCAGAATCGGTTCCGTACCCGTATCTTTACGCGAAGATGCACCGAACGGCACGCAACGGCGAACAACGCGCCGATTGAAGGCCGTGGGCGCGTCACCCCGAAAGTCATTGAAACGCCGACTTGGGCGCTAAAATGGCGAGTGCTTACAGCCCCTCCCGAACGAGCCTGCACGCAATGAATCACTTCCCCAAACTGCTGTCTTCGCAGATCGGTTTCGACGTCGCGCAGACGATGCTCGAAAACTTCGACCGCCACTACCGGATCTTCCGCGACGCGGCCGTCGAAGCGAAGACGCTGTTCGAGCACGGCGACTGGCACGGGCTGCAGCGGCTCGCGCGGGAGCGGATCACGTCGTACGACGATCGCGTGAAGGAATGCGTCGAGGTGCTGGAAGATGAATACGACGCGGAAAACATCGACGACGAAGTGTGGCAGCAAATCAAGCTGCACTACATCGGCCTGCTCACGTCGCACCGCCAGCCCGAGTGCGCGGAGACGTTTTTCAATTCGGTGTGCTGCAAGATCCTGCACCGCTCGTACTTCAGCAACGATTTCATCTTCGTGCGCCCGGCGATCTCGACCGAGTATCTCGAGAACGACGAGCCGGCCGCGAAGCCGACCTACCGCGCGTACTATCCGGGCACCGACGGGCTCGCGGCCACCCTCGAGCGCATCGTCACGAATTTCCAGCTCGAACCGGCATTCGACGATCTCCCGCGCGACATCGGCTGCGTGATGCAGGCGATCCACGACGAATTCGGCCACTTCGACGAAGCGCCGAATTTCCAGATCCACGTGCTGTCGTCGCTGTTCTTCCGAAACAAGAGCGCGTACATCGTCGGCCGCATCATCAACGCCGACCGCGTGCTGCCGTTCGCGGTGCCGATCCGCCACGTGCGTCCGGGCGTGCTCTCGCTCGACACCGTGCTGCTGCGCCGCGACCAGCTGATGATCATCTTCGGCTTCTCGCACTCGTATTTCCTGGTCGACATGGGCGTGCCGTCCGCGTACGTCGACTTCCTGTGCACGATCATGCCCGGCAAGCCGAAGGCGGAGATCTACACGTCGGTCGGCCTGCAGAAGCAGGGCAAGAACCTGTTCTACCGCGACCTGCTGCACCACCTGTCGCATTCGAGCGACCGCTTCATCATCGCGCCCGGGATCAAGGGCCTCGTGATGCTCGTGTTCACGCTGCCGTCGTTCCCGTACGTGTTCAAGATCATCAAGGATCACTTCCCGCCGCCGAAGGAAACGACGCGTGCGCAGATCATGGAGAAATACCAGCTCGTGAAGCGCCACGACCGCCTCGGGCGGATGGCCGATACGCTCGAGTATTCGAGCGTCGCGCTGCCGCTCGCGCGGCTCGACCACGCGCTCGTGCGCGAGCTGGAAAAGGAAGTGCCGTCGCTGCTCGAATACGAGGACGACAACCTCGTGATCAAGCACCTGTACATCGAGCGCCGGATGACGCCGCTGAACCTGTACCTGCAGAACGGCAGCGATACCGACATCGAGCACGGCGTGAAGGAGTACGGCAACGCGGTGAAGGAGCTGATGAAGGCGAACATCTTCCCCGGCGACATGCTGTACAAGAACTTCGGCGTCACGCGCCACGGCCGCGTCGTGTTCTACGACTACGACGAGATCGAGTACCTGACCGACTGCAACGTGCGCCGCGTGCCGCCGCCGCGCAACGAGGAAGACGAGCTGTCCGGCGAACCGTGGTATACCGTCGGCCCGCACGACATCTTTCCGGAGACCTACGGGCCGTTCCTGCTCGGCGACCCGCGCGTGCGCGACGTCTTCATGAAGCATCACGCGGACTTTTTCGATCCCGCGCTGTGGCAGGCCAGCAAGGACAAGCTGCTGCAGGGCGAATTGCCCGATTTTTATCCCTACGACGCATCGCTGCGCTTCAGCGTGCGCTACCCCGAGCGCTTCGGCGCGACGGACCAGAACGACGGCGAAGGCGACGCGCAGCGCGCCGCCTGACGCCGGTTACACCGAACCCGATACCGATACCGACCCGATTTCCGTCAACGGAAGCCACACCGATGAACACCCAAGACAATCCGCTTTCTCACCTGTTCGACAACAACGAAGCGTGGGTCAAACGCAAGCTCGAAGACGATCCGGAGTTCTTCGCGCGTCTCGCCGACCAGCAGGCGCCGGAATACCTGTGGATCGGCTGCTCGGATTCGCGCGTGCCCGCGAACCAGATCATCGGCCTGCCGCCGGGCGAAGTGTTCGTCCATCGCAACATCGCGAACGTGGTCGTGCACAGCGACCTGAACTGCCTGTCGGTGATCCAGTTCGCGGTCGACATCCTGCGCGTGAAGCACATCATGGTCGTCGGCCACTACGGCTGCTCGGGCGTGAATGCCGCGCTGCTCAACCGCCGCGTCGGCCTCGCCGACAACTGGCTGCATCACGTGCAGGACGTGCGCGAGCGTCACGCGGCGCTGCTCGAGGACTGGCCGGTCGGCGAAGCGCGCTATCGCCGCCTGATCGAGCTGAACGCGATCGAGCAGGTCGTCAACGTATGCCGCACGACGATCGTCAACGACGCGTGGGCCCGCGGCCAGTCGCTCACCGTGCACGGGCTCGTGTACGGCGTGCACGATGGCCGGATGCGCAACCTCGGGATGGCCGTGTCGAACTTCGACGCGCTCGACGAGACCTACAAGCGCTGCGTGGCCGCGCTCACCGCCGGCGGCAACCATGCGCCGGACAACGACATGATCGCGGCGGACGCCGCGCGGCGGCTCGAAGGCGTCGCGCAGGCGGTCGCCGACACGCTGAAGCCGTGCGACGACGCGAAGTAACGCGCGAGCCACCGGGCGGCCGTTGCCACGCGGCCGCGCCCCGCATCGAACGGATCTGACACCGGTACCGCCAGGGCGGCGCCAAGCAAAGGAGCGACGGGCATGAAAACCGCATTGATCGTCGGTGCATCGCGCGGCCTCGGCCGCGAATTCGTCCGGCAATACCGGCGCGACGGCTGGAACGTGATCGCCACCGCGCGCGACGATGCCTCGCTCGACGCGCTGCGCGCGCTCGGCGCGCAAGCACATGCGCTCGACATCACGCAGCCCGAGCAGATCGCGGCGCTCGGCTGGAAGCTCGACGGCGAGCGGCTCGATGCGGCCGTGCTGGTGTCGGGCGTCTACGGGCCGCGCACCGAGGGCGTCGAGACGATCACCGCCGAGGATTTCGACGCGGTGATGCATACGAACGTGCGCGGGCCGATGCAGCTGCTGCCGATCCTGCTGCCGCTCGTCGAGGACGCACGCGGCGTGCTCGCCGTCGTGTCGAGCCGGATGGGCAGCATCGCCGAGGCGACCGGCACGACCGGCTGGCTGTACCGCGCGAGCAAGGCCGCGCTGAACGACGTGCTGCGCATCGCGTCGCTGCAGACGCGCCACGCCGCGTGCATCTCGCTCCATCCCGGCTGGGTGCGCACCGACATGGGCGGCGCGCAGGCCGCGATCGATCCGGAAACCAGCGTGACCGGCATGCGCCGCGTGATCGCCGAATCCGGCGCGGACGTGTCGCAGGCAAACGGCCGTTTCTTCCAGTACGACGGCATCGAGCTGAGCTGGTAGTCAGCCGACAACCAGACGTCGTTAATTCCCGTTTCGCATGATTTTGAACCGACCTGACGCGTGCCCGTGCGGCGGCGCGTCCCCCGCTCCCGCCGGCAAAGCGCCGGCGCCCCGCTATGCGGCCTGCTGCGGCCGCTTCATCGACGGCGGCGAAGCCGCGCCGAGCGCACTCGAGTTGATGCGTTCGCGGTACAGCGCGTACGTGCTCGGCGCGACCGACTACCTGCGCGCGACGTGGGCCGCGCGCACCTGCCCGCCCGATCTCGACACCGACCCCGAAGCGCCCGACGCGCCGCGCTGGCTCGGCCTCGCGGTCAAACGCCACGCGCCGCTCGACGAACGGCACGCGGAGGTCGAATTCGTGGCCCGCTACAAGATCGGCGGACGCGCTTACCGGCTCCACGAGACGAGCCGCTTCGAGCGCGACGAACACGGTTTCTGGCGTTACGTCGACGGCGAAGTAAGTGAACGTTGACAAATAGTTGCTGTGTCAGACGCCGGGTAATTCCCGCATTGCACAACCTGAATTTGTCGGGCTAGGATGACCCTCAGATCAGTCATGTTGCATGGCAGGGCTTACGAATGGCGTTCAGCAAGGTATTGGTGGGATGGATGGCGGCCTGCGCGCTGTCGGCCGCTCAGGCCGGTACGCTGTCGAACGCCAATACGGGGACGGGCGCCGGCGCCAGCGGGTCGCTCGCCCATGCCGAACGCTTCGACTACGGCGATTCGAACCTGCCGCAGGTCGCCGCCGACCTGAACGAACAGATCCTCCGCATTCCGGCCGACGCATCGGGCGCCGTCACGCTCGAGGCGACGCTCTTCAAGCCGAACGGCCCCGGCCCGTTCCCGCTCGTCGTCTTCAACCACGGCAAGAACACCGGCGATCTCCATCTGCAGCCGCGCAGCCGGCCGCTCGCGTTCGCGCGCGAATTCGTGCGCCGCGGCTATGCAGTGATCGCGCCGAACCGCCAGGGCTTCGCGGGCTCGGACGGCACGTACCAGCAGGAAGGCTGCAACGTCGGCAAGAACGGCCTCGCGCAGGCGGCCGACGTCGACGCGACGGTGCGCTACATGTCGCGCCAGCCGTATGTCGATGCGTCGCGCATCGTCGTCGCCGGCACGTCGCACGGCGGCCTCGTATCGGTCGCGTACGGCACCGAAGCCGCACCGGGCGTGCGCGGCATCATCAACTTCTCCGGCGGGCTGCGCCAGGACCTCTGCGACGGCTGGCAGCGCAACCTCGTCGACGCGTTCGACCAGTACGGCGCGCACACGGCCGTGCGGTCGCTGTGGCTGTACGGCGACAACGATTCGGTGTGGACGCCCGGGCTCGTCGCGCAGATGCACGACGCGTACGTATCGCACGGCACGCAGGCCCAGTTCATCGATTTCGGCCGCTACAAGGACGACGCGCACCGGCTGATCGTCGATCGCGACGGCGTGCCCGTGTGGTGGCCGGCCGTCAACGCGTTCCTCGCGCAGCTGAACCTGCCGACCTCGGTACGCTACGCGGTCGCGAACCCGCACGAGCCGAAAGCCACCGGCTACGCGTCGATCGATGCGGTCAACGCGGTGCCGTATGTCGACGAAGCCGGCCGTGAAGGCTATCGCCGCTTCCTGAACCAGCATCCGAGCCGCGCGTTCGCGGTATCGTCGGAAGGCGCGTGGTCGTGGGCCGAAGGCGGCGACGACCCGATGGCGCTCGCGCTCGACAACTGCGCGAAGCAGGGTGCGGGCGCGTGCCGGCTGTATGCGGTCAACGACCGGGTCGTGTGGAACACGAACACACAGACGGCCGACAACGGCGACGCCGGCACGACACGCGATATCGATACGCGCGCGCTGGCTTCGCGCTGACGGGCGGCGGCCTTCGCTGCCCCGTTTCGCTTTTCCTTTCCCCCGTTTTTCATCGCTTCGCGCACGCGCTGCATGCCGCGTTTGCGTCGGATGCCGCGTACGCCGTTCGCATCGTTTGCCGGCCCGAGCGCGCCCCTCGTCACCGCTTTCAGTCATTCGCCTTCCTGCCACGTTGGGGCCACAACACCCACCCGATTCGCCCCTTCGCTCCCCGATTTCTCCTCCTGCCGCACCGCCCGCCCCCCGATTTTTTTCAGTTGGGGGGTCTCACTCGAACGTCGTCATCTGCGGTCATTTCCGGACTTCTGAACCGTACCGTCCCGAGCCGCTCCGATCTGCGCCGAACTCCCGCCCAGCAAGGCTCCGCGGCCTTTGTAACCGGTAGTGCAACCCGTCGCGGAACACGCTAATCTCAGCGCGTTTCGCTGTCCCGCCGCGCGGCATCCCGTCGATGCCGCGCGGCCGTTTTATCCCCCGGAGCCGCCTTGAGTACGCCAGCCACCGACGACTGGGTCGCGCGCAGCCTGCGCGCGGTCTGGCATCCCTGCACCCAGATGAAGCACCACGAGCGCCTGCCGCTCATCCCCGTCGCGCGTGGCGCGGGCGTGTGGCTGTACGACCGTGACGGCCGCCGCTATTTCGACGCGATCAGCTCGTGGTGGGTGAACCTGTTCGGCCATGCGAACCCGGACATCAACGCGGCGCTGAAGGACCAGCTCGACACGCTCGAGCACGCGATGCTCGCCGGCTGCACGCACGAGCCCGCGATCGAGCTCGCGGAGCGGCTGCACGCGCTCACCGCGCGCACGCTCGGCCATGCGTTCTTCGCTTCGGACGGCGCGTCGGCCGTCGAGATCGCGCTGAAGATGAGCTTCCACGCGTGGCGCAACCGCGGCCGCGCGAACAAGCAGGAATTCGTCTGCGTGGCGAACAGCTACCACGGCGAAACGATCGGCGCGCTCGGCGTGACCGACGTCGCGCTGTTCAAGGACGCGTACGATCCGCTGATCCGCCATGCGCACGTCGTCGCGTCGCCCGACGCGCGCGGCGCGCTGCCGGGCGAAACGGCCGCCGACGTCGCGGGCCGCGCGCTCGCGGACGTGCGGCGCCTGTTCGTCGAGCGCGGCGACCGGATCGCCGCGCTGATCATCGAGCCGCTCGTGCAGTGCGCGGCCGGCATGGCGATGCACGACCCGTCGTACGTGCGCGGGCTGCGCGCGCTGTGCGACGAATTCGGCGTGCACCTGATCGCCGACGAGATCGCGGTCGGCTGCGGCCGCACCGGCACCTTCTTCGCGTGCGAGCAGGCCGGCGTCTGGCCCGATTTCCTGTGCCTGTCGAAAGGCATCAGCGGCGGCTACCTGCCGCTATCGCTCGTGCTCACGCGCGACGACGTGTTCGCCGCGTTCTACGACGACGACACGACGCGCGGCTTCCTGCACTCGCACTCGTACACCGGCAACCCGCTCGCGTGCCGCGCGGCGGTCGCGACGCTCGACCTCTTCGCACGCGACGACGTGCTCGCGGCGAACGCGCGCAAGTCGGCCACGCTGCGTGCCGCGCTCGCGCCGCTCGACGCACATCCGCAGGTACGCCACCTGCGCGAGCGCGGCACGCTGTTCGCGTTCGACGTCGCGCTCGACGGCGATGCGGCACGCGGCTTCTCGCGACGCTTCTTCGAACGCGCGCTGGAACGCGAGCTGCTGCTGCGCCCGATCGGCACGACCGTGTACCTGATGCCGCCGTACGTGATGAGCGACGACGACATCGCGTGGCTCGCGCAACGCACGCGCGACACGCTCGACGCCACGCTCGCGGAGATCGCACGATGACGCACCCGCTGCTCGACGCGCTGCAACGCGGCCTCGCCGATCTCGACGCCCAGGGGCTGCGCCGCGTGCGCCGCACCGCCGACACCGCGTGCGATGCGCGCATGACCGTCGACGGCCGCGAGATCGTCGGCTTCGCCAGCAACGACTATCTCGGCCTCGCCGCCCATCCGGCGCTCGTCGCCGCGTTCGCCGAAGGCGCGCAGCGCTACGGCGCCGGCAGCGGCGGCTCGCACCTGCTCGGCGGCCATTCGCGCGCGCACGCGACGCTCGAAGAGGAACTCGCGACCTTCTCTGGCGGCTTCTCCGACGCGCCGCGCGCACTGTACTTCAGCACCGGCTACATGGCGAACCTCGCCGCGATGACGGCGCTCACCGGCAAGCGCGCCACCGTCTTCTCCGACGCGCTGAACCACGCGTCGCTGATCGACGGCATGCGGCTGTCGCGCGCGAACGTACAGGTCTATCCGCACGCGGACACGGCCGCGCTCGCCGCGCTGCTCGACGCATCGGATGCCGAAACGAAGCTGATCGTCAGCGACACCGTGTTCAGCATGGACGGCGACATCGCGCCGCTCGCCGAACTCGTCGCGCTGGCCGAGCGCCATGGTGCGTGGCTCGTCGTCGACGACGCACACGGCTTCGGCGTGCTCGGCCCGCAGGGCCGCGGCGCGCTCGCGGCCGCCGCGCTGCGTTCGCCGCATCTCGTGTACGTCGGCACGCTCGGCAAGGCCGCCGGCGTCGCGGGCGCATTCGTGATCGCGCACGAGACGGTAATCGAATGGATGATCCAGCGCGCGCGCAGCTACATCTTCACGACGGCCGCGCCGCCGGCCGTCGCGCACGCGGTATCGGCGAGCCTGAAGGTGATCGCGGGCGACGAAGGCGATGCGCGGCGCGCGCATCTCGCCGCGCTGATCGAACGCACGCGCGCGCTGCTGCGCAATACGCGCTGGCAGCCGGTCGATTCGCACACGGCCGTGCAGCCGCTCGTGATCGGCAGCAACGACGCGACGCTCGCGGCGATGCGCGCGCTCGACGCGCACGGCCTGTGGGTGCCCGCGATCCGGCCGCCGACGGTGCCCGTCGGCACGTCGCGGCTGCGCGTGTCGCTGTCGGCCGCGCATTCGTTCGACGATCTCGCGCGGCTCGAAGCCGCGCTGGTCGAAGCCAGCGAGGGAGCCGCAGCCTCCGCTGACGCGGCCCCGCGGGAGACGGAACCGCCCCCACGCTCACTTCGTGAGCTGCCCCCCGAGGGGGCTGCAGCCTCCCTTGGGGCGGCCCGGCGGGAGACTGCGGCATGACCGCCCCGCTCTCGCTTTTCGTCACGGGCACCGACACCGAAATCGGCAAGACCTTCGTGTCGGCCGCGATGCTGCACGGCTTCGCGCGGCACGGCCTGCGTGCCGCCGCGCTGAAACCCGTCGCGGCCGGCGCATATGAACGCGACGGCGTGTGGCGCAACGAGGACGCCGACCAGCTCGACGCGGCCGCGAACGTCGTGCTGCCGCCCGAGCTGCGCACGCCGTTCCTGCTGAAGGCACCGGCCGCGCCGCATATCGTCGCCGCGCGGGAAGGCGTAACGCTCGACATCGACACGATCGTCGCGTGCCATCGCGAAGCGCTGACGCGCGCGGATATCGTCGTCGTCGAAGGCGCCGGCGGCTTCCGCGTGCCGATGAACGACACGCAGGACATGGCCGATCTCGCGGTCGCGCTCGGCGTGCCGGTCGTGCTCGTCGTCGGCGTGCGGCTCGGCTGCATCAGCCATGCGCTGCTCACCGCCGACGCGATTCGCCAACGCGGCCTCAAGCTCGCCGGCTGGGTCGCGAACCACGTCGACCCGGCGATGTCGTTCCCCGACGAGAACGTCGCGACGATGCGCGACTGGCTCGCCCGCGAGCACGGCGCGCCGCTGCTCGGCCGCATTCCGCACATGAGTCCGGCCGCCCCCGAATCCGCCGCGGCGATGCTCGACATCGCCGCGCTCGTCGATACGCTGCGCGCCGCGCGGCATTGACCCGACAGAAACAGATCCCCCGATCCCTCATCCCCGACCAGGACAGGAAAACGATATGACCCAAGCCCAGACCGCCGCCACCGTGCAACCCGACGCGATTCCCGTGGCCGCTCCGGCCTCGCAACGCTGGCGCGTCGCCGACGTCGTCGCGCTGTTCGAGCTGCCGTTCAACGACCTGATCTTCCGCGCGCAGCAGGTGCACCGCGAGCACTTCGACGCGAACGCGGTGCAGCTGTCGACGCTGCTGTCGATCAAGACGGGCGGCTGCGAGGAAGATTGCGGCTACTGCTCGCAGTCGTCGCACCACGACACGGGCCTGAAGGCCGAGAAGCTGATGGACGTCGACGCGGTGCTGGATGCCGCCCGCGCGGCGAAGGCGAACGGCGCGAGCCGCTTCTGCATGGGCGCCGCGTGGCGCAACCCGAAGGAGCGCCACATGCCGGCGCTGACCGAGATGGTGCGCGGCGTGAAGGAACTCGGCCTCGAGACCTGCATGACACTCGGCATGCTGGAAGATGAACAAGCGCAGGAACTCGCGAATGCGGGCCTCGACTACTACAACCACAACCTCGACACGTCGCCGGAGTTCTACGGCCAGGTGATCTCGACGCGTACCTACCAGGATCGCCTCGACACGCTCGACCGCGTGCGCGACGCCGGCATCAACGTGTGCTGCGGCGGCATCATCGGGATGGGCGAATCGCGCCGCGAACGCGCGGGCCTGATCTCGCAGCTCGCGAACCTGAACCCGTATCCGGATTCGGTGCCGATCAACAACCTCGTCGCGATCGAAGGCACGCCGCTCGAAGGCACCGCGCCGCTCGACCCGTTCGAATTCGTGCGCACGATCGCGGTCGCGCGGATCACGATGCCGAAGGCCGTCGTGCGCCTGTCGGCCGGCCGCGAACAGCTCGACGACGGGCTGCAGGCGATGTGCTTCCTCGCAGGCGCGAACTCGATGTTCTACGGCGACCAGCTGCTGACGACGAGCAACCCGCAGTCGCAGAAGGATCGCGCGCTGTTCGAGCGCCTCGGCATCCGCGCGAGCGACGCGGACGCGATGTCGGCGAACGCGTAAGCGGAGCGGCCGTCGGCCGGATCTGCAAACGGAAAAGCCGGGGCATGCCCCGGCTTTTCCGTATCCGGCCCCGTCGTTCAGGCCGCGCCGCCGAGCGCGCGCGGCTCCATGAACGTGTGCCGGAAATAATCGCGCACCGCGTGCATCGCGGGGCTCAACTCGATGTCCTTGCGCCAGGCAAGACCGACGCTCATCGGCGGCACCGCATCGCGCAGCACGATCGTCTCGATGCGCCGCCCTTCGAGCGACCACGGCCGATACACCATGTCGGACAGGATCGCGACGCCGCTGCCGTTCGCGACCATGCTGCGGACCGCCTCGACCGACGACGTGCGCAGGATCACGTTCGGCCGGTACGGCGTCTCGTTCCAGTAACGCAGCGCCGTCTGCCCCGCCTCGTCGACCGTCAGCATCACGAACGGCTCGCGCGCGACTTCCGCGAACGTGACGCTCTCGTGCCTGAGCAGCGGATGATGCGCGCCGACCCACAGCCGCCGCACCGAGTGAATCACCGGCTCCAGCACGAGCGCCGGATTCGACACGTTCGACGTGAGCAGCACGGCCATGTCGTAGCGGCCCGCGATCAGCCCTTCCTCGATCGACTCGCGGTTCAGCTCGTGCAGGTGGATCGTCAGCCGCGGATACAGCGTGTTCAGGCGCAGCACGTGGTGCGGCAGGAAATAGCCGAGCACCGTGTAGCTCGCGGCGATCGCGAGCGTGCCGGCCAGTGTGCTTTCGAGGTTCGGAATCCGCATCGCCTCGTCAACCGACGACAGGATCGTGTACGCGTGATTCAGGAAGCGCCGCCCCGTGTCGGTGAGCGTCACACCCGACGGCGTGCGCAGGAACAGTTGCGTGCCGAGGCTGTCCTCCAGTTCCCTGATCGCGCTCGTCACGGCCGACTGCGAAATCGTGAGCTGGATCGCGGCCTGCGAGATCTGGCCGAGCTCGGCGGTCGCGACGAAATACTTGAGCTGTCTGAGGGTCAGGGCCATGGTCGATGAGAAAACAGATGGGCACGCGACAAACATCATAACAACCGTGCCGTGCCCATGAACCAGACCTCGTGGAAACCCTGCCGTTCCTGCTGCGGCGGCACCTGGCAGCCGTTTTCCACGGTATCGAAAAAATCGATACGGTCGCATATAAAAATAGAACTTTTTTGACGCCCCCCACGCGGCTAACCTGCGTTCAACACGGTTTCGGCATGCGCCACGACGCACGCGAACCGGAGAACCAGAAGGAGCACATCGTATGAGGAAGCACAGCGTCGACCTGAACTCCGACATGGGAGAAGGCTTTGGCCCGTGGACGATCGGCGACGGCGTCGACGAGCAGATCATGCCGCTGATCAGCTCGGCAAACATCGCCACCGGTTTTCACGCCGGCGATCCGAACATCATGGCGCGCACGGTACAGCTCGCGCGCGACGCAGGCGTCGGCATCGGCGCGCACCCGGGCTTTCGCGATCTCGTCGGCTTCGGCCGCCGCACGATCGCCGAAACGCCGCAGGCGCTCGTCAACGACATCCTGTACCAGCTCGGCGCACTGCGCGAGTTCGCGCGCCTAAACGGCGTCAGCCTGCAGCACGTGAAGCCGCACGGCGCGCTCTACATGCATGCGGCAGGCAACGAAGCGTTCTCGCGGATGCTGATCGAAACGCTGCAACGCGTCGATCCGGGCCTGTGGCTGTACTGCATGGAGGCGTCGGTCACGTACCGCGTCGCCGTCGAGTACGGGCAGCCGGTCGTCCGTGAGTTCTACGCAGATCGCGACTACGACCGCAGCGGCTCGATCGTGTTCACGCGCCGCGTCGGCCGCCTCGATCCGCGCCAGGTCGCCGACAAGGTGCTGCGCGCGTGCATCGACGGCAAGGTGCGGACGATCGATGGCGACGACATCGACATCGATTTCGATTCGGTCTGCATCCACAGCGACACGCCGGGCGCGCTCGACCTCGTGCGCGAAACGCGCCACGCGCTGATCCGCGAAGGCATCCGGACCGCCGGGCCGCAACCGCTCGCCGCCCATCACTGATTCAAGGAGACACACGATGGCATTGCACGATATCGTCAGCCCGCTGCCGGGCACCTTCTACCGGCGTCCGTCGCCCGATGCGGACTACTACGTCGCGGTCGATGCGACGGTCGCCGCCGGCGCGGTGGTCGGCCTCGTCGAGGTGATGAAGCAGTTCACTGAGATCGAAACCGATGCGGCAGGGCGCGTTGTCGAACTGCTCGTCGAGGACGGCGAGCCAGTCGACGCGGGCCAGGTGCTGATGCGGATCGAGGGGTGATGCGATGAATCCGGCAACCTCCTCCAGCGCGTTCTACCGGCCGTCGCGCATCCGTACAGTGCTGGTCGCGAACCGCGGCGAGATCGCGGTGCGCGTGATCCGTGCCGCGCGCGAGCTAGGCATGCGTGCGGTCGCCGTGGTCAGCGACGCGGACCGCGACAGCCTCGCCGCGCGCATGGCCGACGAAGCCGTCCACATCGGCTCGTCACACGCGGCGAAGAGCTATCTGAATCCCGCCGCGATCCTCGACGCCGCGCGGCAGTGCGGCGCGGACGCGATCCATCCCGGCTACGGCTTCCTGTCCGAAAATGCCGCCTTCGCCGCGCAGGTCGAGGCGGCCGGCCTGATCTTCGTCGGCCCGGACTCGCAGGTGATCGCCACGATGGGCGACAAGGCCCGCGCACGCGAAACCGCGCGGCGCGCCAACGTGCCGACCGTGCCCGGCAGCGACGGCGTCGTGCAGTCGCTCGACGAGGCGCGGGACGTCGCCGCGCGCATCGGCTACCCGATCATGATCAAGGCGGCCGCCGGCGGCGGCGGGCGCGGCATCCGCGTCGCGCATGACGCCGCGCAGCTCGACGCCGAGCTGCCGCTCGCGCAGCGCGAGGCGCAGGCGGCGTTCGGCGACGGCGGCGTGTACCTCGAACGCTTCATCGCGCGGGCGCGCCACATCGAGGTGCAGGTGCTCGGTGACGGCCGTCACGTCGTCCACCTGTTCGAGCGCGAATGCTCGCTGCAGCGGCGGCGCCAGAAAATCCTCGAGGAAGCGCCGTCGCCTTCGCTCACGCCCGCGCAGCGCGACGCACTGTGCGCGTCGGCCACGCGGCTCGCGCAGGCGGTCGACTATCGCAGCGCGGGCACGCTCGAATACCTGTTCGATGACGCGCGCGGCGAGTTCTACTTCATCGAGATGAACACGCGCATCCAGGTCGAGCATCCGGTGACCGAGGCGATCACCGGCATCGATCTCGTGCGCGAGACGCTGCGCATCGCCGACGGCGAGCCGCTGCGCTTCGCGCAGCAGGACATCGCGATGCGCGGCGCGGCGCTCGAATGCCGGATCAACGCGGAAGATCCGTTGCAGGATTTCCGCCCGAGCCCCGGCCGGATCGACACACTGGTGTGGCCGACCGGCCCCGGCGTGCGCGTCGATTCGCTGCTCTATCCGGGCTACGTCGTGCCGCCGTTCTACGATTCGCTGCTCGCGAAGCTGATCGTGCACGACGAGAGCCGTGCGGCCGCGCTGCAGCGCCTGGCCCGCGCGCTGGGCGAGCTGCACGTCGGCGGCCTGAAGACGACCGCGCCGCTGCACGTCGCGCTGCTCGCCAACGACGACGTACGCGCCGGGCACTATCACACGAATTTCCTCGAAGCGTGGATGCCGCAATGGCGTGAGGCCGCAACAGCCGCCACGCAGCAACACGCAGCCGAACATGCAGACGCCGTGCGCGTCGGGGAGGCGATGTGACGACCCGTTATACCTTCGGCGGCGACGAATTCGTGTTCGTCGAAATCAGCGAATCGATGTCGCTCGACGCATTCTTCAAGGGCACGGCGATCACGCGCGAACTGCAGCGCCGCGCGGTGCCGGGCATCACCGAGATCTGTCCGGCGAATGCGTCCTACCAGGTGCGCTACGACCCGGACGTGATCGAGCCCGATGCGCTTGTCGCGCTGTTGAAGACGATCGAGGCCGAAGTCGGCGACGCGCCACTCGAACTCGATACGCGCATCGTCGAGGTGCCGGTGCTGTACAACGACCCATGGACGCACGAGACGCTGATGCGGTTTCGCGAACGCCACCAGGATCCGTCGTCGACCGATCTCGAATACGCGGCGCGCATCAACGGCAAGCGCGACGTCGATGCCTTCATCGCCGCGCACTCGGGGTCGCCATGGTTCGTGTCGATGGTCGGCTTCGTCGCGGGCCTGCCGTTCATGTACCAGATGGTCGAGCGCGAACGCCAGCTCGAAGTGCCGAAATACCTGCGGCCGCGCACCGACACGCCGAAGCTCACCGTGGGCCACGGCGGCTGTTTCGGCTGCATCTACTCGGTACGCGGCGCGGGCGGCTACCAGATGTTCGGCGTGACGCCGGCGCCGATCTTCGACCCCGCGCAGCGGCTCGACTACCTGCGCGAGTTCATGGTGTTCTTCCGGCCCGGCGACATCGTGAAATTCCAGCCGATCGATCGCGTGACCTACGACGCCGCGGTGGCCGACGTCGAGGCCGGCACCTTTTCCCTGCGCGTGCGCCCGGTGAAATTCTCGCTCGACGCATTCCTGCGCGATCCCGATGCGTACAACCGCTCTCTCGTCGAGGTGCTGCATGCAAGCTGACGCGCACAACCTGATCGAGGTCGTGAAACCCGGCCTCGCGACATCGGTCCAGGACATGGGCCGGCAAGGCTACTACCACGTCGGCATCCCGCCGTCGGGCTCGCTCGACCAGTACGCATCGCGCGCGGCGAATCTGCTGGTCGGCAATCCCGAAGAAGCCGCCGTACTCGAATGCACGCTGCTCGGCCCCGAGCTGCTGTTCCATACGGATGCGCTGATCGCCGTCACCGGCGCCGAGATGACGCCGAAGATCGACGGCATCGGCCAGCGCTGCAACGTCGCGCTGCGGATCGGCGCAGGCAGCGTGCTGTCGTTCAATTACGTGAAGGCGGGCGCACGCGCGTATCTCGCCGTCGCGGGCGGCATCGACGTGCCGGTCGTGCTCGGCAGCCGCTCGACTTACGCGCTCGGCGCGATCGGCGGCCACGCGGGCCGGCGCCTGCAGAAAGGCGACCGGTTGCCGCTGGGCGCCCCCGTCGGCACACCTCGCGAAGGGCGCGAGCTGCCGGCGGCCGTGAGCCGGCCGCTCGACAACCAGGTCGAGCTGCGGGTCCTGACGGGCCTGTACCACTACCGGCTCACCGACGATTCGGCGCGCACCTTCTTCGACGACGAATGGACGGTCGCGCCCGAAGCCGATCGCATCGGCTATCGCTACAAGAACGGCCGCGCGCTGCAGTTCCGGCCGCGCGAGCAGCCATTCGGCGCGGGCGCCGATCCGTCGAACATCGTCGACGCGTGCTACCCGATCGGCTCGATCCAGGTGCCGGCCGGGCTCGAGCCGATCATCCTGCACCGCGACGCGGTGTCGGGCGGCGGCTACGCGACGATCGGCACGGTCATCAGCGCCGACATGGACCTGATCGGCCAGATGCAGCCCAACCACCGCGCGCGCTTCGTGCGCGTGACGATGGCCGACGCGCTCGCCGCGCGCCGCGAGTACCAGCGGCGCCTCGCGCTGCTGCGCGCCGTGCTGCGGGACTGAGCACCGGGCGCCCGGTTCGCGTGCCGGGCGCCGTTCGTCGCCGCCCCCTTTTCGCTGTCCGTCTTCCGCCCGCCCGGCCGAGCGCCGCGCGGCGGGGACGCCTGCGCGCTGTTCCTGCCGAACCGGTTGCCCGCCCGACGTCGGGGCAACCCTGCGGATCGCCTGTGCCGCGGCCGAGACGTCGTTCGCAACTTCTGCGCATCAAGGAGCACGATCATGGCCAACCTGGCTCAGGCCCGTACCGACGAGGATCTCGACCTGTCGACGCTCGCCGTCCCCGACCACGCGCGCATGCCGCCCTTCTCGCTGACGATGGCGTGGTGGGCCGTGTGCAGCGCGGTGTTCTACATCGTCGTGGGCGCCACGCTCGCGCTCACCTATGGCGCGCGCAACGCGCTGATCGGGATGGCGCTGTCGGTCGTGTCGTACGGCCTCGTCAACACGATCATCAGCCGCTATGCGATCCGCACGGGACTCTCGGTCGCGCTGTTCTCGCGCGTGCTGTTCGGCAGCGCCGGCGCGGCGCTCGCGACACTGATCTTCTTCGCGACCGCGATCTACTACGCGGTGTTCGAGGGCTCGGTGATTGCGGTTGCCGCGCACCACCAGTTTCCGGCGCTCGACTACAAATGGGCCGCGCTGCTCGTCGTCTGCTACAGCGTGCCGCTCGTGTTCGGCAGCGTGCAGCACTGGCTCGACAAGTTCAACGGCGTGCTGCTGCCGTTCTACCTGCTCGGGCTCCTCGCGGCGGTCGGGCTCGCGACGGCCGAATACGGCTACAACGCGGCGTGGCTCGATTTCGGGCCGGCCGGCAACGCGCCTGCCGGCGGCTGGTGGCACTGCTTCGTTTACTACATGGGCGTGTGGGTGCTGATGATGTTCACGTTCGACTACGCGCGCTTCGGCCGCAAGGAAGACGCGGGTTATCACGGCCGCTTCAACTTCGGGATGCCGTTTTACCTCGTCACGTTTCTCGTCAACGGCGCGGCCGGCATCTATCTCGTCAGCACGATTCCGGGGCTCGGTACGCTTTCCGAAGTATCGGTCGTGCTCGCGCTGCTGAAGCTGATGGGGGTGTGGGGATTGCTGTTCGTGTGGGTCACGCAATCCCGCATCAACACCGCGAACTACTACCTCGCGACCGTCAACATGCAGGCGTTCTTCCTGAAGGTGGCCGGCGTGCGCGCGCCGAAGTTCGTGTGGGCACTCGTGGTCGGCGCGGTCGTCTATGCGCTGATGATGGCGGACATCTTCTCGCGAATCCTGCAGGCGCTCGCGTACCAGGGCATCTTCGTCGTCGCGTGGGTCGGCGTCGCGCTCGCGCACATCCTGTCCGGCCGGTACGGGCAACTCGTCGGCGACGACGTCGAATGCCGCGACGCCCATGTGCCGACCTTCAATCCGGGCGGGCTGACCGCATGGTTCGCCGGCGCGTTCACGGGACTCGCGCTAAACCAGGCGACGGGGTTCGCCGCGTCGCTGTCGGCGCCCGCGACGTTCGTCGTGTCGTGGGCCGTCTATCGCGCGCTGCTGGGCACCGCGAAACGTACCTGGTTCGTGCGCAATACGTGACGGGGTACGCGTGCCGCCGCGGGCCGCGCGATCGTCTGCCGCGCGCTGGCGTGATTCGTCGCGCCGTGGCAGCCGCGCACCTCACACGTGCGACGCGGCCCCGTCGATGGTCGCGCGCACCTTCGCGACGAGCAGTTCGTCGACCGGTGCCAGCACCTCGCCGCGCGGCCGCACGCCCGAGCCGAAATGCACCGCGCGCACGCCGGTCGCGCGCACGAAATCGCCGACCGCATCGACCGTGAGCCCCGAGCCGGCCAGCACCGTGCAGGTCGAGCCTGCCGTCTGCCGCACCAGCCGCGTGATCGTCGCGACCGCGTCGAGCACCGACGGATGGCCGCCCGACGTCAGCACCGACGTGACGGCCGGCACGCGCAGCAGCGCGTCGAACGCGGCGTTGAGATCGCGCGACACGTCGAACGCGCGGTGGAACGTCAGCGCGCGGCCGTCCGCCGCGGCCGCGATGCGGGCCAGCGCGCCCAGATCGACGTCGCCGCGCGCGTCGAGCGCGCCGAACACGACGCCGTTCGCACCGGCCGCGACGGCCGCGCGCACGTCACGCTCGATCACGCGCAGGTCGTCGGCGTCATAGACGAACGACCGGCTGTGCGGCCGCACGATCACGTTGACGGGAATCGGCACGGCGGCCACGACGGCTTCGATCAGGCCGACGCTCGGCGTCAGCCCGCCTTCGGTGATCGCGGTCACGAGTTCGAGGCGGTCGGCGCCCGCGCGAGCGGCGGCCTTCGCGTCGCCGACGGTCGTGGCGATCACTTCGAGGAGGATGGAAGAAGCGGCGTTTCGGCTCATGGGCGGCCCGCGAATCGTCAGGACAATTCGCGCATCCTAGCCGAGCCGCGCGACGGGCGCCAGCGTGACGGGGCGCCCCGCCGTCAGCGGCGCCCGGTCAGTCCCATCGCGAGTCCCACCGTCAGCCGCGCCGCGCGAGCCACACGCCGACGAGCGCGGACAGGCCGGTCACCCCGGCGCCGGGCGCGAACCGGAACATCCGCGCGTTCACGTCGACGCCCTGCTGCTGCATCACGTCGACGATCCCCGGCGCCAGCAGGAGCGTCACCCAGCCGATCACCCCGAACGCGGTGGTCGCGGACGCGATGAGCAGTGCGATGCCCGCGCCGCGCGCGCGCGGCCGGAACGCGCCGGCGAAGGCGCCCGCGGCCAGGAACACGGCCGACAGCACGAACAACACGGCGACGAACACGAGCATCGCCCGCGTATGGCCGAGCTTCATGAACGCCATCATCTGCGCGGTGATCACGCACATGCCCGCGATCGCGAACATCACGATCGCGAGCGCGTTGCGCACGACGCTCATGCGCTCGCCTGACGGAAATACGCGGTCGCGGGGCGCCGGAACAGCAGGTAGACGAACAGGGCGAACAGCAGGAAGCCGGGGATCAGCACCGCGAACATCGACGCCGGCATGTTGACGAACGAGAACGCGAAACCGAACACGGCCGTCACGATATAGGCCTTGCGCGACCATTCGCGGCCCTTGAGGATCGCGATGCCGATCACGACGTTCACGGCTTCGATGAGCACGCTGATGCCGAGCGTCGCCCAGACGGGCAGCAGGTAGTGCGACAGCAGCGCCTGGGTGGTCGGCATGCCGATCGTGAATGGCGTATAGATGCACGTGATCGCGTTGGTCACGATGATGATCCACGCGAGAATGGTCAGCGAAATCGGTCTTTTCATTGTGTTTTCCTTGTTATTCGCCGCCATGGTGGCCCCCGGGACGGCGCGCCCGCGGTCACGATGGCCGCGGTCGCGCCATTGTCGGGGAAGCGCGGGGCGAGCGCAACGGGCCGCCCGCGCCGGCCCGGATCGCCCTGCTCGCCGCCTGCGGTGCGCGCGTCGCTAGCCGGCGTCCGCTTCGTCGTCGGCCCAGTCGATATCGCCGCACAGCACGCGCTGCGTATCGCCGACGCGCACGGCCACCGACAGCGTCACGCACGGCTGCGCCTCGTTGATCGACAGGTACGGCCGCGTGACCTGCACCCGCCCCGGCTCGGCGATCGCCGAGCGGAAATACGGCCGGCGCAGCCAGTTCGCGCCCTGTGCGTCCGCCAGCGGCGAAAAGCGTGCCTCGGCGAGCGCGCGGTCGGCGCGCAGCACGACGTTGCGGCCCGACTGGCGGCCGTGCGCGTCGAGCAGGAAGCAGCGCGCGGCCGCGTCGAGCGCGAGGAAGTTCCAGCACACCTCGTCGAGCGGCTCGCCGGCCGCGAGGCGCTCGGCCGCGCGTTCGAACGCGCGCAGGTACGGCGCGAGCCGCTGCGCATCGCGCCGCTCGCGCGCCTCGGTCTGCTGGCGAAAACGCTCGGTCAGCTCGCCGATGCAGCCCGTCGCGGCCGCGCTGTCGGGCAGCCCCGGCGCCGGCCGGCCGAAGTAGTAGCCCTGCACGAAATCGGCCTCGCACGACAGCGCGATCTGCGCCTCGTGCTCGGTCTCGATCCCCTCGACGAGCACCAGCTTGCCGGCCTCGTGCAGCAGCGTCACGAGCCCGTGCAGGATCGCGGTGAGCCCGGTGCGGTGCGCCGCGTGCGACAGCATGATCCGGTCGAGCTTCACGATGTCCGGGTTCAGTTGCCAGATCCGCTCGAGATTCGAGTGGCCCGCGCCGAAATCGTCGAGCGCGATCAGGAAACCGTGCGTGCGGAATTCGCGCACGGCCTCGGCCAGCCGCTCGACGTCCTCCGCGCGCTGCTCGAGCACTTCGAGCACGATGCGGCGCGGCGGCATGCCGAGCCGCTTCAGGTTCGCGAGCAGCGCGGCCGCCTGGAACGGATCGGTGAGCACCCCCGGATGCACGTTGAGGAACAGCCACTCGCGCTCGGCGCCGAGCAGCGCGAAGTTCTCGAGATGCAGCGCCTGCGCGAGCCGGTCGAGCTGCAGCAGCTCGCCCTGGCGCGCGGCTTCGCCGAACACGTCGAGCGGCGACACCGCGCGGTCGAGCGCATCGTGCGCGCGCAGCAGCGCCTCGTAGCCCACCGCACGCTGGTGCGACAGGCTGAAAATCGGCTGGAACACGGTCGTGAGCGTCAGGTCGCGGTGCTGCGTCGCCAGACGTTCGAGGCCGGAACTCACCTCCCGCTCGAACCGGTACGGCGATGCAGCGGCCGGACGCTCCTGTTGCACGATCGTCATGCCTTCCTCCTGGTAATGCCTTCGAACGCGGCGCCCGGCAAGGCGAACGGCGCGTGCAATGTCATGGTTGGACCCTCGGTTGCCCGGTCGAAGCCGGACGGTTGACCAGCATCAAGCAAGCTCCGTGCAAGGCGCGTAGAACCCATGCGCCGCGCGGGCTCACCGGGCCGCCGCACCACCGTGGCACACGCGCGACGCACCAGTTTCGTGCGCACGCACCGGCCGCTCGAACGCACCCGTCACGCTGTCACGCTACACTCCGTACGATCGTTTCATTCCCCGTATTCGCCGTATCGATGGAAATCGTCTTCACCGTCCTGATCCTGCTGCTGACCGTCGCGCTTTCCGGCGCCGTCACGCGCATCCTGCCGTTCCAGCTGCCGTTGCCGCTGATGCAGATCGCCTTCGGCGCGATGCTCGCGTGGCCGAAGCTGAACCTGCACGTCACGTTCGATCCCGAAATCTTCATGCTGCTGTTCATTCCGCCGCTGCTGTTCGCGGACGGCTGGCGGATTCCGAAGCGCGAGCTGTACCTGCAGCGCCGCGCGATCCTGATGCTCGCATTCGGGCTCGTGTTCATGACGGTACTCGCAGTGGGCTACTTCGCGCACTGGCTGATACCCGAGTTGCCGCTGCCGATCGCGT
This sequence comes from Burkholderia cepacia ATCC 25416, assembly GCF_001411495.1. Lineage (NCBI taxonomy): Bacteria > Pseudomonadati > Pseudomonadota > Betaproteobacteria > Burkholderiales > Burkholderiaceae > Burkholderia > Burkholderia cepacia. Next base: position 572,857 of record NZ_CP012981.1, read on the forward strand.
TCGCGCTCGCGGCCGTGCTGTCGCCCACCGACGCGGTCGCGCTGTCGGGCATCGCAGGAAAGGGCCGGATTCCGCCGCAGCTGATGCACATCCTCGAAGGCGAAGCGCTGATGAACGACGCGTCGGGCCTCGTCGCGCTGAAATTCGCGATCGCGGCCGCGCTGACGGGCATGTTCTCGCTGCGCGACGCGTCGGTCACGTTCGTGATCGTCGCGGCCGGCGGCCTTGCGACGGGCGCGATCGTGTCGTGGGCGTTCAGCGCGCTGTCGACGCGCTTCCTGAACGCCGAGCAGGAAGGCGATCCGGCCCCCGGCATCGTGATGACGCTGCTCGTGCCGTTCGCGGCCTACCTGTTCGCCGAGCACCTCGAGCTGTCGGGCGTGCTGGCGGCCGTGTCGGCCGGGATGATGATGAATTACACGAGCTTCTCGCGCAAAAGCACCGTCGCATCGCGCGTGCGCGCCGAAAGCACGTGGGCGATGATCGAGTTCGTGTTCAACGGCATGGTGTTCATCATGCTCGGGCTGCAGCTGCCGCACATCATCGGCCGCACGCTCGTCGACGCGCACCACACGAGCGACGCGCTCGTCGGCCGGATGATCTTCAACGTCTGCGCGATGATGCTCGCGCTGTACGCGATCCGCTTCCTGTGGGTCTGGCTGCTGCGCTGGTTCGCGAGCCGTCGCGCCGCGCGCCAGGGCCTCGCCGGCACGATGGCCGGCACCCGCACGATCGCGGTGATGACGGTCGGCGGCGTGCGCGGCGCGGTCACGCTCGCCGGCGTGCTGTCGATTCCGGTCGCGCTGTCCGACGGCGTGCCGCTGCCGGGCCGCGACACCGCGGTCTTCATCGCGTCGGCGGTGATCCTCGGCTCGCTCGTCGTCGCGGTGATCGGCTTGCCGCTGCTGCTGCGCGGCGTGCGTTCGTCGCGCAGCCCGCTCGGCGACGAGGAACGCGCCGCGCGCGCGGCCGCCGCGCAGGCCGCGATCCGCGCGATCGACTCGTCGCACGACGCGATCTCGGCCGATCTCGACGAATCGGGCGCCGCGCGCTGCGCGGATATCTCCGCACGCGTGATGGACCAGTACCGCCGCCGCCTCGCGACGCTCGCCGAGGACGGCCCCACGCCGCGCGCCGAAGCGAAGCAGGCCGAAACGATGGAACTGCAGATGCGGATCGCGGCCGTGCGCGCGGAACGCACCGCGCTGTACCGGCTGCGCAGCGACAGCAAGATTTCCGACGAGACGCTGACGAAACTGCTGCGCGAGATCGACCTGTCGGAAACGGCGCTGTCGACGCGCAAGAAAGGCATTCTCTGACGGAACGGCGGCTGCCGGCACGCAGCCGCCGACGTACATAAAAAAACGGCGACGCTCCAGCGTCGCCGTTTTCACATCGGGCGGCCTTTTGCGTTACTTCGCGACCACGACCGGAATCCCCTTCAGCATCCCCGCGCCCTTCATCTCGTCGAGCGCGTGCTGCACGGCCGCGCTCGTCGCCGCGTCGATGCCGAGCTGCAGCGCGAGCTCGCGCTCCGCGCGCTTCACGCCGGCCAGGTTGCGCACCTTCACGTGACCGAAGCCGCGCACGCGGGCATGCAGGTCGGCCAGTTGCGCGACCAGCGCCGCATTGCCGGCCGTCATCGCGGCGAGCGCCCGTGCGAGCGTCGTCTCGTAGTCGTCGGCAAGCGCGCGTTCCATCCTGCGCTCGACGGTGCCGCCGAACGGATCGAGCCACGTGCCGCGCAGGCTGCGCACGCGCGCCAGCACGCCGAACACCGGCCACATCCACTGGCCGAACACGCGCTTCTTCGGCACGCTGCCGTCGCTGCCGGCCTTCGCGACCGTCGGCGGCGCGAGGTTGAACTTCACGCGATAGGCCTGCCCCGGCACGCCTTCGAACTGCGCTTCGAGCGCCGTGCGGAACGCGTCGTCCGTGTACAGCCGCGCGACCTCGTATTCGTCCTTCACCGCGAGCAGCCGGTAGAACGTCGTCGCGACCGCGCGCGTGAGCGCGTCGTCGCCCTTCGCACGCGCCGCGCTCACGAGCGCACGGTAGCGCTCGACATAGCGGGCGCCGCCGTACGCTTCGAGACGCGCCTCGCGATCGGCGATCAGCTCGGCGAGCGTCTCCGGCGCGGCATGCGCGGCCACCGTGTGGCGCGCGTTCCACAACGCCTCGAGGCCCGCCGCGTCGCCGGCCGCCATCCGGCCGATCGAGAACGCGAGCTTGTTCATCGGCACCGCGACGTTGTTCAGTTCGATCGCGCGCATCATCGCCGCGAGCGACACCGGCACGAGGCCGAGCTGCCATGCATAACCGAGCATCAGGATGTTCGCGCCGATCGAGTCGCCAAGGAACTTCGCGGCGAGCGCCTGCGCGTCGCAGCTCGACAGGTAACCGTCGCCGGCCGCGTGACGCATCTTCTCGAGCAGCGCGTCCGCATGCAGGTTCGCGTCGGGGTTCTGCACGAACGATGCATTCGGGATCCGGTGCGTGTTGACGACGATCCGCGAACGTTCGTGACGCACCGTCTGCAACGCCTCGGCGCTCGCGCCGACGACCATGTCGCAGGCGAGCAGCACGTCGGCCTGCTGCGTGTCGATGCGCACCTGGTTCAGCCACCGGTCGCTCGACGCGATCCGCACGAACGACAGCACCGAGCCGCCCTTCTGCGCGAAGCCCATGAAGTCGAGCACCGACGCGCTCTTGCCTTCGAGGTGCGCGGCCATGCTGATCAGCGCGCCGACCGTCACGACGCCCGTGCCGCCGACGCCCGTCACGAGCATGTCGAACGGCGCCGCGTCGAGATGCGTCGCGGGCACCGGCAGCGCATCGACGCGCGCGGCGAGCGCGGCTTCGTCGAATGCGGCACCGGCGGCCTTCTTCAGCGCCGCGCCCTCGACCGTCACGAAGCTCGGGCAGAAGCCGTTCACGCACGAATAGTCCTTGTTGCACGACGACTGGTCGATGCGGCGCTTGCGGCCGAGCGGCGTTTCGAGCGGTTCGACCGACAGGCAGTTCGACTGCACGCCGCAGTCGCCGCAGCCTTCGCACACCGCGTCGTTGATGAACAGGCGCTTGTCCGGGTCGGGGAATTCGCCCTTCTTGCGGCGGCGGCGCTTCTCGGCCGCGCAGGTCTGGTCGTAGATCAGCACGGTGACGCCCGGCGTCTCGCGCAACTCGCGCTGCACCGTGTCGAGTTCGCTGCGGTGATGGAACGTCGTGCCTTTCGGGAACAGCCCGTGGTGACCGTCGTACTTCTCCGGTTCGTCGGACACGACGACGAAGCGCGACACGCCTTCCGCCTCGACCTGCCGCGCGATCTGCGGCACCGAGATGCTGCCGTCGACCGGCTGACCGCCCGTCATCGCGACCGCGTCGTTGTAGAGGATCTTGTACGTGATGTTCGCCTTCGCGGCCACGGCCTGGCGGATCGCGAGGATGCCCGAGTGGAAGTAGGTGCCGTCGCCGAGGTTCTGGAACACGTGCTTCGTGTTGGTGAACATCGCGTGCGCGGCCCAGTCGACGCCCTCGCCGCCCATCTGGATCAGCCCCGTCGTGTCGCGCTCCATCCACGACGCCATGAAGTGGCAGCCGATGCCGGCCTGCGCGATCGAGCCTTCCGGCACCTTCGTCGACGTGTTGTGCGGGCAGCCCGAGCAGAAGTACGGCGTGCGCTTCACGGCATCCGCCTCGTTCGACAGGATCTGCGGCGCGACGAGATCGACGACGCGCTCGCGGCGGTCGAGCGCCGGCTTGTGGCGCGCGAGCCATTCGGCGAACACGGGCAGGATGCGCGACGGGCGCAGCTCGCCGAGCTCGGACAGCAGGCAGGCGCCTTCGGCATCGTGCTTGCCGAGCACGCGCGGGCGCGCGCCCTCCGTGCGGTTGTACAGATAGTCCTTGATCTGCTGCTCGATGACCGGGCCCTTCTCCTCGATCACGAGCACTTCGGCGAGCCCGTCGACGAAGGTCTCGATGCGCGTCATCTCGAGCGGATACGAGAGGCCGACCTTGTAGATCCGCACGCCGGCCGCGTCGAGGTCGGCCACCGTCAGGTCGAGGCGGCGCAGTGCTTCCATCAGGTCGAGGTGCGCCTTGCCGCAGGTCACGATGCCGACGTTCGCCTGCGCGCTCGGCGCGATCCACTTGTCGATGCTGTGGGTGCGCGCGAAATGGCGCACCGCGTCGAGCTTCGCGGCGAGGCGCGCTTCGATCGTCAGGCTCGGCAGGTCCGGCCAGCGGTTGTGCAGGCCGCCCGCCGGCGGCGTGAAGCCTTCAGGCGCCGGCCAGTGCGTCTGCAGCGCGTCGAGGTCGACGGTCGAGCCCGACTCGACCGTTTCGGAGATCGCCTTGAAACCGACCCACGCGCCCGAGTAGCGCGAGAGCGCCCAGCCGTACAGGCCGAATTCGAGCATGTCGGCGATGTTCGCCGGGTTCACGACCGGCATGTGCCACGCGATCATCGCGAAGTCGCTCTGGTGCGGCATCGACGACGACACGCAGCCGTGGTCGTCGCCCGCGACGACCAGCACGCCGCCGTGCGGCGACGAACCGTACGCGTTGCCGTGCTTCAGCGCGTCGCCCGCGCGATCGACGCCCGGGCCCTTGCCGTACCACATCGCATACACGCCCTCGACCGTGCGCTCGGGATCGGCCTCGACGCGCTGCGTGCCGAGCACGGCCGTGCCGCCGAGTTCCTCGTTGATCGCGGGCAGGAAGCGCACGCCGCCGGCGTCGAGCAGCTTCTTCGCCTTCCACAGCTGCTGGTCGACCATGCCGAGCGGCGAACCGCGATAGCCGCTGACGAAGCCGGCCGTGTTGAGCCCCTGTTCGGCGTCGACCGTGCGCTGCATCAGCAGCAGGCGGACCAGCGCCTGCGTGCCGGTCAGGAAGATCCGGCCGCGCGTCGCGGTCAGGTTGTCGGTCAGGCGGTAGTCGGACAAGGCGGGCGTGCCATCGACGGGCAAGCGGGCGGTCATGGGGGAAGTCTCCTGATTGTGCTGTTCTGGGCTGCGCGGCGCGCGTCGGACGACGCGTGGGGGGCGGCAGCGAATGGCTCTATTTTTTCGCGCGCAGCCGAGAATGTTTTTTCTCATCTTGCTCGGACGGGGCTGTAGCGAGAAAAACTGCGCAGGTTTTTGACCGAATTTGAGATAGTTCTCGCGCGCGGCGGCCGGGCGGGATGGGCGACGTGTCGGGGCAGACGGGCTGTTTGCCGGGAACGCGCGGAATTGCCCGACGACGGCCCGGGTATGTGGCGGCGGACGCTTACGCCCCGTGTGACAAGGGTTTCGGCGGGTGGAGGTGGTCACCCTCACCGTTGAAATGCACAGCGTTCCGATTGGGCGGCGGCGCGGGATGTCCACAATCCCGCTCTCGCGCTCACCATTCGATTGCACAGGGTTTCGAGTGGCGCAGGGGCCGGGATATCCACACCGTTCTCGGCATGCGACACGCTCGAGTGCCGACGCTCACCGTTGAAATTCACAGCGCGGCGAGTGGGTTTCGGCGATGGATATCCACACCGGAAATGGCGCATGACGCCGATCCGGCGTTCACCCTCACCGATCGAATACACAGGGGCGCGACTGGGTTTGTCGGCCGGTATCTCGCCCGGTCAGGCAGGCCGGAACCCGCATGCTGCACAATCGCGGGCTCGCGCTCACCGTTGCAATACACAGGGCTTCGAGTGGCTGCCATCGCGGTTATCCACTTCCGGTCCGGCAGAACCGCCCAGCCACGCGGGCACCCTCACCGTTGAAAACCACAGCGCTTCGAGTGATCCGGCGCGCAGGATATCCACATGGGCAAGAATCCGCCGGGCGACAGCGGGTGCGCGCCCCGGAAGGCGCCGCCGGCCGGCATTCCGTGCCGGAAGGGGCTCATCGGTCGGGCGAGCGCTGATGCTCACCGTCGCAGCGCTTCGAGTAATCGGGAACGCAGGATATCCACATGGACGAGAATCCGCCGAGCCATGGCGGAGGGCCTGGAAGCGCCACCGCGCCGGCGGCATTCCGTGCCAGAAGCGGCTCATCGGCCGGTCGAGCGCTGATGCTCACCGTCGAAATACACAGTGCCGCGAGTCGTTTCGGCTGCCGGATATCCACACGGGAGCCCGCGCTATCTTCGCTCACATGCTCGCGTGCGAGCCGGACGTGCACGACGCTTAAGGTGGTGTTGGCTTGGGCTTGGGCTTGGGCTTGGGCTTGGGCTTGGGCTTGGGCGGCCGAATGATCGCATTCTGGTGCGCTGACCGCCTATCGCGTGTCGATGCGCGCCTTTGCGGGCACGTCGAGTCGCTCGCGAACGCGGCGATGCGCGGCAAAATCGGCGCATTGCAGACCATTTCACCGCGCTCACCGTTAGAATGCACGGCCCTTCGGGTGGCAGCCGATGCCGGGATATCCACGTCGCGGCGCATCCGCGATTCGGCCACGATGCGCGCGTTCGGCTAGAATGCGCGGCGCGCCGAACCTCGGCAAAAGCCAGGAAACCCCGCCGGGAAAGGCGCACCGCGGGATCGGCGCCGACCCTCACCGTCGAATTCCACAGCATTTCGCCTCGTTCCGCGGGCGAGTTGTCCACAACCCGCTTCATGCACTTCGCATCATCCGGCGCCCCTCACCTGTGAAATGCACAGGGCGCCGAGTCGTTTCGGCGTGAGGATATCCACATCCGATCGCACTGCACGACCTTCGTCGAAACATCGGCAGGCGCGGCCCGAGCCTCCACCGGCGGCTATCGGGCAGACACCGGAAAGCCCCGTCCAGACGGCCTCGACGGCACCCTCACCATTCAAATGCACAGCGTTTCGAGTCGCCTCGAGGGTCGGTTATCCACATCCGTCCGGCCAGACTGCTTCGAACGGGCACGCGCCCTCGTGCTGCGTCATTCGGCAATCGACCGGATGACCGCTGCCGGATTACCGCCAACCAGCACATTCGGCGCAACATCCCGCGTGACGACGGCCCCGGCCGCGACCACCGAGTTCTCGCCCACCGTCACACCGCCGACGATCGTCGCGCCGGCGCCGATCCATACGTTGCGTTCGATCACGATCGGTTTCGCGACGACGAAATCGCGCCGCCGCGAAGATTCGACGGGATGGCCCGACGTGATGAGACTGACGTTCGGCCCGATCATCACGTCGTCGCCGATCGCGAGCCCGCCGAGATCGTAGAACGTGCAGTTCTGGTTGACGAACACGTTGCGACCGAGCTTCATGCCGGTGCCGCCCGTCGCATGGAACGGCGGGATCAGCACGAAGCCGTCATCCACCGGCGTGCCGATCAGTTCGCCGAACAATGCGCGGACTTCCGCGGCATCGTCGAATGTCAGGCGGTTGATCCGCGCGGCGATCGCCATCGCCCGCTTGATCTCGGCCACCATCGCCGCCGACTCCGGCGTTCTTCCCGGAATGATCGTGGTGCGATCGTCGTTTGCCATGCGTGAGCTGTCTCCCATGATTTCCCTGTTTCGTGTCGTATCGGCGAATGCGGCCGGATGCGAGTCTTGCCGTGCGCACGGGCACTGCGGGCGTCACGATGCCGGGCAAGTGACGCCGGCTTGCGCCGGAATTTTTCATCCCATTCATAACTAGTATGAATATGACTAGTTATTCGTTTACCTCTTTTGTCACATCGAGCTTTGCCCGGTTTTCCACTCGAAACGCCACGCGTCCGGTCATCATTCGCAGATAGTCGCCGCTCGCCGGGCGCCCCTCGCCGGGCGCCCCTGTCCGAACCTCCGGCGCTCGGGTACGCTTGAGCATCCACCGGACCGACAGCTGCACCCAATCACGGAGGCACGATGAAGCTCTACTACTGGCCGAAGACCCGGGCATTCCGGGCGTTGTGGATGCTCGAAGAGCTCGGTGTGGTGTACGAACTCGTGCCGATCGACCTGCGCTCGCACGAACAGGGCAGCGATGCGTTCGTGCAGGTCAACCCGATGGCCAAGCTGCCCGCGCTCGACGACGGCAGCGTGCCGTTCGCCGAATCGGGCGCCGTGCTGCTCTATCTCGCCGACCGCTGCCCGGGTGCCGGGCTCGGCATCGCGCCCGACGATCCGCTGCGCGGCCGCTTTCTCCAATGGATGTTCTTCACGCCGACCTGCCTCGAACCGGCGATGGCCGAAAAATTCACCGGCGCGTCGGGCAATCCGGTCGCATTCGGCTGGGGCAACATCACGCGCGTGCAACGCGCACTCGCGCAAGCGCTCGCCCATCATCCATGGCTCGTCGGCGACCGCTTCACCGCGGCCGACCTGCTGCTCGCCAGCACGCTGAAGATCGCGTTCGACGCGCATCTGCTGCCGCACGAAGGCGTGCTCGGCGACTATGTCGCGCGCGCCGAGGACCGCGACGCATTCCGCCGCGCGGTCGCGATCGAACAGCGCGAAGCGGCGCGCCTGCTGCATGCGTGACGCGTAGCGCGCGGGCGGTGCCGCCAATCGCCCGCGGGCGTACCTACGCGGCCGGGCCCGGCGCCGCTGCATCGGCATCGACCACCGCGCCCGGCGAGCCGCGCTCGTCGGTATCGGTGTCGACCGGCACGACTTCATGAAAATGCGTGTAGTCGATGTGCGTGATGCCGTCTTCGTCGTGCATCAGGTCGACATAGCGGTGACGCCAGCGGATTTCGCCATGCACCCACGTGTGACGCGCCTGCATCACCTGCGCGGTTGTCTCGTCCGAGCCTTCGATCGTGATCAGCAACGACGCGTCGCGCGCGGCGAGCGATTCGGGCGTCTCGCCGAACAGCGCGCTCGATTCGTCGATCACGTGCATCAGGTTCCAGCCGAGCAGGAATATCGGGTGCTCGCTGCGCACGAGCGGCAGGTCGTGGATCTTGCGCAGCGTGTAGCCCTCGTGCGTGCCCTCGATCCGCATCAGCCGCAATTTCGCCTGCGCCTCGGCAATCACGTTCTGGCGCGCGTTCGCGGCGCGCACCATCAGCGTCATCCTGCCGTTCAGCGGCCGGACGATCGCGTAGCGCGCGAACAGGATCTTCGCCTGCGGCCGCGAAAACCGCGCGAACACGAGCCCCGTGGCCAGCGCGATGCCCGACATCCCGATGAAGATCTCGAACGTCGCGACCAGGTGCGCATAGACGGTTTGCGGATGCATGTCGCCGTAGCCGACGGTCGCGAGCGTCTCGACGCTGAAGAAAAACGCGCCGCCGAACCCGGCCGGCGACTGGTTCGCGATCGACGCGTGGCCGAGCAGGTAGAGCATTGCAAAGCCGCCGTTGAGCAGCAGGAACAGCACGGCGAGCGACAGGAAGAAAACGGGCCAGCTCACCGTCAGCGCGCGGTGATAGAGGTCGCGCCAGCCGAGCGGCGGCATCCCGTACGCAATGACCGGGCGTGTGCCCGACCAGATCTTGCGGCCACGGCCGCGGGAGGCTGGGGAGGACGAATCGACATTCATCGCGCGGCGCCGGAAGCAGGAAGGCGATGAGCGTAGCACGCGCGGCCGCGGCCGGGTATGCGTGCCGGTTCGGAACGGACGTCCGCCGCGCCGCCGGCCGCCAGGCACAAAAAAGCCGGCCGCGGAAGCGGTCGGCTGCGTCGTCAGCGTGCGGACAGGCGCGCGGTGTGCGCGGCGCTCACTTCCGGTCGACGATCACCTGGTCGAACGTGCCGCCGTCCGCGAAATGCGTCTTCTGCGCGTTCGCCCAGCTGCCGAAGACCTGCTCGACGCTGAACGTCTTCAGCGGCTTGAACTCGGCAGCATGCTTCTTCAGCACGTTCGCGTCGCGCGGACGCAGATGGTGCTGCGCGATGATCTCCTGCGCTTCCGGTGTGTACAGGTAGTCGAGATACGCCTGCGCGACCTTGCGCGTGCCCTTCTTGTCGACGACCTTGTCGACGACGGCGACGGGCGGCTCCGCGAGGATGCTCGCCGACGGATACACGGCGTCGAACTGCGCGCCCGACACACCGGTGTCCATCAGCGCGACTTCGTTCTCGAACGTGACCAGCACGTCGCCGATGCCGCGCTGCGTGAACGTCGTCGTCGCGCCCCGGCCGCCGGAGTCGAGCACCGGCACGTTGCGGAAGATCGCCTTCTCGAAGTCGATCGCCTGCTGGTCGGTCGCGCCCTTCTGCTTCTGGAAGCCCCATGCGGCGAGATACGCATAACGACCGTTGCCCGACGTCTTCGGGTTCGCGATGATCACCTGGACACCCGGCTTCGCGAGATCGCTCCAGTCCTTGATCGCCTTCGGGTTGCCCTTGCGCACCAGGAACACCATCGTGGTCGAGTACGGCGAGCTGTTGTCCGGGAAACGCGCACGCCAGTCCTTCGGCAGCAACTGGCCGCGCTCGGCGAGCAGGTCGATGTCGTTCGGCTGGTTCATCGTCACGACGTCGGCCTGCAGCCCCTGCAGCACCGACAGCGCCTGCGCGCTCGACGCGCCGTGCGACTGCTTGATCGCGACCGTCTCGCCGGTCTTCTGCTTGTACGCGGCGGCAAAGCCCGTGTTGATGTCCTTGTACAGCTCGCGCGTCACGTCGTACGACACGTTCAGGATCGACGTGTCCGCGTGCGCGGCCGACGCCGCCACGACCAGCGCCGCCGCCGCGCCCGTGTGCAGCCAGCGGCCGATCCCCTTCATGCTTGCCATCGTGATATGCCCCGCTTCCAGTGGTGGTGAATGTGCGTGACGGCACGCGTACGCGCTGTCATCGAAACGTAAGCGGGCATTCTAGCGGCCGGGCGCGGCGCGCTTTCCAATCAGTCGTGGAAAGCAAATCTCGATTCCTGCTAAACGGCGGCGGACACTCGCGTGCGCATCGAATCCGGTGTTAAGATCGCCGCTCAGCCCATTCACGGTTCCTCCATGTCCGCTGCCCTGCGCTCGCTTCCGATCCTCGCCGCCGTCGCGGCAGGTGCGCGCGCGGCCGGGCTGAAACTGAAAAAACGACTCCTCGACTGACGGGGACGTCGCGTCCCGTCAGGCGAATGCCGGACGGGATGCCCGCAGGTCGTTTCATTCTCCTTGCACGCATGCCTCGCTCCGGCCCTCCGCCGGCGGAACGGTTCCTTCCCACTCCGTTTCCACCATGAGGCTTTGCATGAACACACGTTTCGAAGGTATCTGGCTGCCGATCATCACGCCGTTCCACCACGGCGAAGTCGACCATGCCGCGCTCGCGCGACTCGCGCGCCACTATGCGGACGCAGGCATCGCGGGCTTCGTCGCGGGCGCGACGACGGGTGAAGGCGTGCTGCTCGACGCACGCGAACAGGACGCCGTGTTCGCGACGCTGCGCGACGCGGCGCCCGGACTGCCGATCGTCGTCGGGCTGACCGCGAGCGCGACGCATTTCGCGGCCGCGCGTGCGCGCGAACTCGCGGAGTTGCGGCCGGACGGGCTGCTCGTCACGCCGCCCGTGTACGTGCGGCCGACGCAGGATGGCATCCGCCGCCACGTCGAGGCGATCGTCGACGCGGCCGACCTGCCGGTGCTCGTCTACAACATCCCGTACCGCACCGGCGTGAACGTCGAACTGGACACGCTGCAGGCGCTTGCGCGCGACCCGCGCGTCGCGGGCCTCAAGGAATGCGGCGGCACGCTCGACCGGATGAGCCGGCTCGTGCACGACACGCCGCTCGCGATCCTGTCCGGCGACGACAACCAGAACTTCGCGGCGATGTGCGCCGGTGCGCACGGCGCGATCGCGAGCAGCGCACACGTGCTGCCCGAATGGCATGTGCGCATCCATGCGCTGCTGCGCGACGGCCGGCTCGCCGATGCGCGGCGCCTGTCGGTCGCGTTGCAGCCGCTCGTCGCGGCGCTGTTCGCGGAGCCGAATCCGGCACCGGTGAAGGCCGTGCTGGCCGCGCAAGGGTGGTGCGAGGACGGGTTGCGGCTGCCGTTCGTGCCGGCGAGCGAAGGGTTGCGGGAGCGGCTGGCCGCGCTCTGCGCGGAACTGGACGAAACCGCACCGGACGCCGCAGCGGCATGACCCGCGACGCCCCGTGAGGCGCCGGCGACCGACGGCTTTCGTGCCGACAAATCGCTTCAAACTGTCAGAACGAGAGACAGGCCGTACCGTGCAAGATGGGTATCGGCCGTCACGAGCTGAAGCGGCTCGAGCCATGCCTGCGCGACCAGCAAGCGATCGAACGGACCGCGATGGTGGTGCGGCAAATCGCGCACTGCCGCGCCATGCACGGCACGAACCGGTAACTCGCGAATCCCGCTCGAGCCGATCGCGCGGATCAGCTTGCCGACGTCGGTATCGAGCTTCCCCAAGCCGGCCTTGATGGCGGCCTCCCAGCTACTCGCGCTGCTGACGAAACGCTCGTCGGCGGCCGAAATCAGTCAGCGCGCCCGTGCGCTGAGCTTGGGGTCATCGGTCACGATCCACAACAAGACGTGCGTGTCGAGCAACAACCGCATCAGCGCCCTTCGAACGCATCCAGCAGGTAATCGGGCAGCGGCGCATCGAAATCGTCCGCGATCCGGGCCTGCCCTTGCAGGACACCGAACCGAACGGGCGGATTGGCAGACACGAGTCGACCGGCTGACGCCCCGTCGCCGCGGATCGTGGTATCTGCCCGTTGGGCCGGATCGACCGCACCGGCGCCGGGCGTATTCGCGTTTTGCATGACGACCTCCGTTTCAAGTGATCATCACTGTAGTCAGGTTCACCCGATCGATCCATTCGGCCAATCGGCAGAGGGATTGCCGAACCGCAACCCGCGGCGGCAATCGAACGTTTCGTCACGCCGCCAGCGCCGCCACCGCCCCCTCCGTCGCATCCCGCACCGCCTGCGTCACGATCCACGCGAGCCGGTCGACGGTCGGCATCGCCGACGACGTGCGCCGCAGCAGGATCAACGGCAGGCTCGGCAACGCAGGCAATCCGAGCGAAGCCGCATCGAGCACGCGCACCGACGCGGGCAGTCCGTAATGCGAACGCACCGTCAGCCCGAGGCCGGCCGCCGCCGCGGCCCATAACCCGGCGAGACTCGGCGTCGTGAATGCAACGCGCCACGGCACGCCCGCGCGGTCGAGCGCATCGGTCGCGGCGCCGAAGAACCGGCACGGCCGGTCGAACACGACGAGCGGCAGCGCCTCGCCCGCGGCACGGCCGCCCGCCGAGGCGTGCGCGGCAGCCGCCCCGACTTCCGCGCCCTCGCCGGCCCCACCCGGCACGCCGAACCCGCCCGCCGCCCCGACCCACTGCATCGGCACCTGCGCGATCACCTCGCTGTCGATACCCGGCCGCGACAACAGCGCAGCCGATACCGGATCGCCCCACACCAGCGCGAGATCGAGCTGATTCGCATCGAGCCGGTCGAGCAGGTCGGCATTGCGCGCCACGCGCGCCTCGATCCTCACCTTCGGATGCGCGCGCGCGAACCGCCCGAGCACGTCGGGCAAAATCGCCTCGCCGAAATCCTCCTGCAACCCGACGCGCACCCAGCCGTCGAGATTGACGCCGCGCACGGCCGCGGCCGCCTCGTCGTTCAGCTCGATCATCCGCCGCGCATAGCGCAGCATCGCGTCGCCGGCATCGGTCAGCGCAAGCCCGCGCCCGGATTTCACGAACAACGGCGTGCCGGCCTGCTCCTCGAGCTTGCGGATCTGCGCGCTCACCGCCGACGACGAGCGCGCGACGCGGTCGGCCGCCTTCGCGAAACTGCCGAGATCCACGCCCGCGACGAGGCTGCGCAGCGCCGCCACGTCGAAGTTGGGCCGGGCCAGCGCGGCATCGGCCAGCGCGAGCGACTCGCCGCCGCCGCGTGGAATGTCTTGTCCGGGCATTTCAACCATCCTGTTTTATCGAACGATTCATCAAGAACTTTCCGATTTTCAGGATGAATGTAGGTCGCCAGACTGTGGATGTCAATTTCCAACCGGGCCTGCCGCCATGGATACCACCTGCATCGCCTCCCCCTCCTCGCCCGCCCGCGATGTACGCGGCCCGGCCCATCGCTGGCGCGTGCTGGCCGCCGGCGTGGCCGCGAACATGAGCTTTTCGGCCGCGGCGGCCGGCATCCCGACCACCGCCGTGTGGATGCGCTCGGCCTACCACCTCGACAACGGCGCACTCGGCCTCGTGCTCGGCGCGCTCGGCTTCGGCGTCGCGCTGTCCGAGCTGCCGTGGGGGATCGCCGCCGACCGCTTCGGCGATCGCCGCGTGCTGCTGACCGGGCTCGTCGCGACGGCCGCGATGCTCGCGCTGATGGTGTGCACGATCGTCCCGAGCGCGCACGCGGTGCCGCCGCTGGCGCGCGTCGTCGTGGCGATGTGCTGCGTCGGCCTGCTCGGCGGCAGCGTGAACGGATCGAGCGGACGCGCGGTGATGCGCTGGTTCGGCGAGCGCGAACGCGGGCTCGCGATGAGCATCCGCCAGACGGCCGTGCCGCTCGGCGGCGGCGTCGGCGCGGCGCTGCTGCCGTCGCTCGCATCGCACCTGGGCTTCGCGGCGGTATTCGGTGCGCTGATGCTGCTGTGCGCCGGGTCGGCCGTGCTGACCTGGCGCTGGCTGCACGAACCGCCCGCCGAACCGGCTGTCGCACACGGTGCCGCGCATCGACCGGCCGCTCGGCCGCAACCCACGCAACCCGCGCGGCTCGCGCACGGCCCGCTCGCGAGCGCCCGCGTGTGGCGCATCGTGCTCGGCATCGGCCTGCTGTGCGCGCCGCAGTTCGCGGTGCTCACGTTCGCGACGGTGTTCCTGCACGACTTCGGCCGGCTCGGCCTCGCCGGCATCAGCGCGGCGATGGTCGTGTTGCAGCTCGGCGCGATGGTGATGCGCGTCTGGAGCGGCCGCCATACCGACCGGCACGGCAACCGGCGCGCGTACCTGCGCGGCTCGGTGCTCGTCGCGGCCGGATCGTTCACGCTGCTTGCCGCCGCGACGGCCGGCAGCCCGCACGTGCCGCTCGCCGCGATCGTCGCGATTCTGGTGTTCGCGGGCGTGTGCGTATCGGCGTGGCATGGCGTCGCGTACACGGAGCTCGCGACGCTCGCGGGTGCGAACCACGCGGGCACCGCGCTCGGGATGGCGAACACGGTCGTCTACCTCGGGCTGTTCGCGACGCCGCTCGCGATCCCGCCGCTGCTCGCCGTCAGTTCGTGGAGCGTGGTCTGGCTCGCGGCCGCGCTGGTCGCCGGCGCGACCTATCCGCTGTTCGCCACGCGCTAGCGGCCCGCGGCACGCGGGCACCGCGGCCCCCGCCACGGCGCCCGCACCTCGGTCAGGCCGCTTCGCGCGCCAGCGCGCGGCGCGCGGCCGGCCGGTCGGCCTCGCGCTGCGCGTGCGCGGTCCATGCGGGGTGCCGCGCCATGTCGAGCCCGATCGCGACACCCCAGCGATACAGCACGAACAGGAACGGATCGACGATCGAATGCGCGCCCGGCTCGGCCCACGTGCGGCCGTCGGCGAGCGCGGCTTCGATCGTCTCGTTCGCGGCTTCGATCACGCCGCGTCCGTGCGTGCTGACTGCCCCGTGCAGCGCGGGATCGCCGATGAAGCGGCCCGGCCGCCACAGCGCACCGTAGCCGACGCCATGTACCCAGCCGACCAGCCAGGCGAGCCATTCGTGGCATCGCGCCTCGCGCAGCGGATCGCCGAGCGGCAGCAGTTGCGCGTCCGGGTAACGGCGCGCGAGATACGTGAGGATCGCGGGCGTTTCGGTCAGCACGCGCGGCTCGCCCGGAATCTCGAGCACGGGCACGCGTGCCTTCGCGTTGATCGCGAGATAACGCGCTTCGAGGTTCTGCTGCTTCTGCACGGAGACGATCTCGACGTCGAACGGCGCGCCGGTTTCCTCCAGCGCGATGTGAGCGGCGAGCGAGCAGGCGCCCGGCGAAAGATAGAGACGATATGCGTTCATGGTGGCGTGGCCCGACGGGACTGTGGAAGACGGAACCGAGTGTAGGAACGCGTGCATGCCCGCCGCAAACGATGAATTGTCGTGCTCGGGCATTAGTGCTACTAATACCCGCATGAAACGCATCCACCTTCCTCCGCTGCAGACGCTGCGCGCGTTCGAGACCGCCGTGCGGCTGCAGAGCTTCACGCGCGCGGCCGACGCGCTCGCGCTCACGCAAGGCGCCGTCAGCCAGCACATCCGCGCGCTCGAGGCGCAGCTCGGCTACCCGCTCTTCACGCGCGAGCGCAACGGCGCGACACCGACGCACGCCGCGCACGCGCTCGCGCTGCAGGTGCGCCAGGGCCTCAGCGTGCTCGAGCGCGCGTTCGAGCCGGCCCTCGCCACGCGCAGCCGCCCGCGCACCTGCGACGTCACGCTGAACGTCAGCGTGCTGCCAAGCGTCGCCGAACGCTGGCTCGCGCCGCGCCTGCCGCGCTTCTCGGCCGCGCATCCGCACATCGCGATCGCGCTGCACCCGGACGTGGCGCTCGCGCCGCTGCGCAAGCGCGACCGCATCGACGTCGCGCTGCGCTACGGGCCCGGCACGTGGCCGGGCGTGGTCGCCGAGAAGCTGATGAACGAGACGATCTTCCCGGTCGCGAGCCCCGCGTACCGCAATCGCGACGGCGTCGCACCGCGCACGCCGGCCGATCTCGTGCGCGCTACGCTGCTGCGCCATCCCGCGCAGCCGTGGGAACCGTGGCTCCAGGCCGCGCGGCTCGACCTCACCGAATCCGCGCGTGCGCCGCGTTTCACCGATGCGAACGCGCTGATCGACGCAACCTTGAAAGGGCGCGGCGTCGCCCTCGCGCGCCGCTCGCTGATCGAGCCCGAACTCGCGGACGGCACGCTCGTGCGCGTATCGTCGGTGCGCGTGACCGACGTGTATGCGCACTACGTCGTGTGGCGCCCCGGCCATCCGCACGAATCGGCGATCCGAACCTGGCTCGACTGGCTGCGCAGCGAAGTGCGGCGGCGCACGCCGCGGCACTGACGCAACACGATCGGTTGCTCGCGTTCATCGTCAACGGTCAGGCTGCCTTGGACGCGCTCACGCATCGCATCGCGCGCCCGGGTAAAAGTGCCCGCCTCGCAACGTCCGCCGGGAAATATTGCGCGCCCGCCACGCCGGGCAGGTGGATGGTCAGGATATCGAAAGCAATCCGCGATCACGCGACAGTCGCAAACGATTCACCGAAACGTCGCATCGCACCGGCATACTCGAAAACGTTTCCCGATCAGCCTGCCAGGAGAGAAGTCATGCGTCGCGTTTCCGCCGTCGTCGTTTTTTGTGCCGCCGCTTTCGTCGCCGCCTGCAGCGACGACGCGCCGCACGACGCACACACGACCGACGCGTCCCAGCAGGCCGGCGCATCGGCCGGCTCCGCCAGCGCATTCAACCGCGATGCATCCGCGAACGCCGCCGCGTCCGACGCAGCGCCGCTCGCGCCGCCCGTCGTGCACTACCCGCCCGATGACGACGACGACGCGAAACCCGCGGCGAATGCGGCCGCGTCGAGTGCCGCCGCGTCGTCGCCGGGCTGACCCCGCCGCTTCCGTCCCCCGACCGCAGAACCGAGGTGAAATAACATGACGTCATCGAGCCGCCGCCGTTTCCTGCATACCGTCGCACAATCCGCGGGCGCCGCCGTCGCGCTCAACGCCTTCCCCGAATCGATCCGCCGCGCGCTCGCGATTCCCGCCGCGCGCGGCACCGGCACGATCCGCGATGTCGAGCACATCGTCGTGTTCATGCAGGAAAACCGCTCGTTCGATCATTACTTCGGACACCTGCGCGGTGTGCGCGGCTACAACGACCGCTTCCCGATCCCGCTGCCCAACGGCAAGCCGGTGTGGTACCAGCCGTCGAAGGCCGACCCGGGCAAGCCGGTGCTGCCGTTCCGGCTGAACACGCTGACGACGAGCGCGCAGTGCGTCGGCGATCTCGACCACTCGTGGTACAAGACGCACGCGGCGATCGACGGCGGCCGCTACGACCAGTGGCCCGCGAACAAGACCGACATGACGATGGGCTATCACGTGCGCGAGGACATCCCGTTCCATTACGCGCTCGCCGATGCGTTCACCGTGTGCGACAACTATTTCTGCTCGCTGCCGGGGCCGACGCACCCGAACCGGTCGTACCTGATGACGGGTACCGTCGACCCGACCGGCAAGTTCGGCGGCCCGCTGCTCGACAACAGCGACTATGTCGACGGCGACGGGCCGCCCGCCTACCAGCTGCTGTCGTGGACGACCTTTCCCGAACGTCTCGAAGCGCGCGGCGTGTCGTGGCAGATCTACCAGCAGGGCACGACGGGCAACGATCCGTACAACGGCAACTACGGCACGAACGTGCTGCAGAACTTCGCGAACTTCATCAACGCGAAGCCCGGTTCGTCGCTGTACCAGCGCGCGCAGACGGTGCGCACGCTCGACGACCTGAAGAACGACGTGATCAACGACCGGCTGCCGCAGGTGTCGTGGCTGTGCCCGCCGGCGGCATTCTCCGAGCATCCGAAATACACGCCCGCGTACGGCGCGAACTACACGTCGCAGATTCTCGACGCGCTCACGTCGAACCCGGACGTATGGCGCAAGACGGTGCTGTTCATCATGTACGACGAGAACGACGGCTTCTTCGACCACATCGTGCCGCCTCAGCCGCCGACGTCGGCCGCGCAAGGCGCGTCGACCGTGACGACCGACGGCGAGCTGCACACGGTCGTGAACCCCGGCCGCGGCGGCAGCTACACGGCCGACGGCCTGCCGTACGGCCTCGGGCCGCGCGTGCCGATGACGGTCGTATCGCCGTGGACGAAGGGCGGCTTCGTGTGCTCGCAGGTGTTCGACCACACGTCGGTGATCCGCTTCATCGGCGAGCGTTTCGGCGTCGACGAACCGAACATCACGCCGTGGCGCCGCACGGTCTGCGGCGACCTCACTGCCGCATTCGACTTCCGCTCGTCCGACGCGTCGTTCCCGCCGCTGCCCGACACGAGCCAGTACCGCTCGATCGCCGACCGGCAGTGCACGTCGCAGCCCGCGCCGACCGTGCCCGCGACGCCGTCGCCGGTCGACCCGCAGGAGCCCGGCGTGCGGCCGGCGCGTGCGCTGCCGTACGAGCTGCACGTGAACGCGAGCCTTGACGGCAGGACGCGGCTGCGCATCGAATTCGCGAACCGCGGCAACCAGGGCGCGCACTTCCACGTGTACACGACGAACCGCACCGACGGCCCGTGGCGCTACACCGTCGGCGCACGCCGCGTGCTGCATGCGGACTTCGACCTGACGACGACGAACGGCGCGTACACGTTCTCGGTGTACGGGCCGAACGGCTTCGTGCGCATGTTCTCGGGCAACGTGTCGACCACGGCCACCCATCGCAATCCTGCGCAGCCGGAAGTGAAGGCCGGCTACGACGTCGCGAACGGGAACCTGTACCTGAAGCTGCGCAACCCCGGCGGGGCTCACGTCACGCTGACGCTGACCGACAACGCATACGGCGCGCCGTCGCGGCAGGTGACGCTGCATGGCGGTGACGAACGCGTCGAGCAGTGGTCGCTCGCGGCGAGCCACCAATGGTATGACGTGACGGTGAGCGACGGCGCGGCCGGCACGTTCTCGCGCCGTTTCGCGGGCCACGTCGAGAACGGCCGGCCGAGCTATTCGGATCCGGCGGCGGTGCGGCCCGTGTCCGCGGCATAGGCGCGACGGCACGGCATGGCGCAGCACCCGCCGCGCCGCACGGGTCGCCCGCCCGGCCCGGCGGAATCAGATCGCGTGCGCGAGCGCGCGATCGACGAGCGCGGCCTCGAAGCCGTCGTCCGCGTCGCGAAAGCGCAGCGGTGCCGCGCAGTGGACGAGCGTGTCGATGAAGTACTTCGCGCGCGGCCACGGCCCGAAGCCGGCCGCGGTGTTGATGTGCCCGGCGTCGCCGAGGTTCACGAACGCGCTGCCCAGGTGCTGCGCGAGCGTGCGCGCGTCGGCAAGCGGCATCCACGGATCGGTCTCGCTGCCGATCACGATCGACGGCACGGCGAGCCGGCGCGCGTCGAACGGCCCGGCAAACGTGAATTTCTTCGGACTGGCGGGCGCGACGAGCAGCACGCCCGCGACATCGCCCGTACGCGGCCACTGCGCGAGCGCATGCGCGGTCGCGAGGCAGCCGAAGCTGTGCGCGGCCAGCACGAACGGACCGCGTTCGCGGTCGAGCAAGGTGCGCACCGATTGCGCCCAGCGCGCGAGATCGGGCGCATCCCAGTCGTCCTGCTCGACGCGCAGCGAGCGCGGGAACTGCCGTTCGAGCCAGGTCTGCCAGTGAGCGCCTTCGCTGCCGTGCAGGCCCGGAACGGTAACGAGGCGCGGCGGCCACGCCGATTTGCTGCATGCGCGCATGATTGCCCTCGCTTGCTTGAAGACGGGATTCGATTGTGGCGCGGCGCGCCCGGCGGCCGAACCAATATTTTGTGCTTTGCTTTTGCGCGGGGCGGCCTTCCGCGGGGCGGCCCTCCGCGGGGCGGCCACGCCGGTCGCCCACGCCGATCGCCCGCCCCGCGCACCGGCGCGCGATGCGCCGCGAAACCGTAGAATGTGGGCTTCCCGTCAGCTTCACACGGAACCGGGGCCGGGCGCCGATGCGCGCCGGGCGCCCGGTCGTCAGGAGACGCCCGATGTCCGCTACGCTCGCCGGCGCGCCGCGCCCGGCTCCGCTCGCCGTTCCAGTGACGCGCCTCGCCGGCGCGCGCGCAGTCGTCCAATGAAGATCCTGTTCCATTCCCCGCACCAGGAAGCAGGCGCGTGGCGCGACGAGATCGCGCATGCGCTGCCGGAAGCCGAACTGCGCGCGTGGCAGCCGGGCGACACGGCCGCCGCCGATTACGCGCTCGTCTGGCGCGCGCCGCGCGAATTCTTCACCCCGCGCGACGGCCTGCGCGCGATCTTCAACCTCGGCGCCGGCGTCGACGCGCTACTCGCGCTCGACCGCGCGCAACCGGGCACGCTGCCGCCGCACGTGCCGCTCGTGCGCCTGGAAGATTCGGGCATGGCGCAGCAGATGGTCGAATACGTGACGCACGCGGTGCTGCGCTACCTGCGCCGCTTCGACGAATACGACGCGCAGCAGCGCGAGCGCCGCTGGCAGCCGCTCGAGCCGCATGCGCGCGCCAGCTTCACCGTCGCCGTGCTCGGCCTCGGCGTGCTCGGCGCGCAGGTCGCGCTCGCGCTCGCCGCGCTCGGCCTGCCCGTGCGCGGCTACAGCCGCAGCGCGAAGCAGCTCGACGGCGTCACGACCTTCGCCGGCGACGGTGCGTTCGATGCGTGCATCGACGGCGCGAAGGTGCTCGTCAACCTGCTGCCGAGCACGCCCGACACCGACGGCATCCTGTCGTCCCGCACATTCGCGCGGCTCGCGCCCGGTGCGTATGTCGTCAACGTCGCGCGCGGCGCGCATCTCGTCGAGGCCGACCTGCTCGATGCGCTCGCGAGCGGCCGGATCGCCGCCGCGACGCTCGACGTGTTCCACCAGGAGCCGCTGCCCGACGATCACCCGTTCTGGCGCGCGCCGCGCATCACGATCACGCCGCACAGCTCGGCCGAGACGCTGCGCGCGGAGGCCGTCGAGCAGATCGCCGGCAAGATCCGCGCGCTCGAGCGCGGTGAGCGCATCGGCGGCATCGTCGACTACACGCGCGGCTACTGAACCTGCAAGCAAACCTGGAGACAACCATGACGTTCCCCACCGCCGTCAAGATCGTCGAAGTCGGCCCGCGCGACGGGCTGCAGAACGAGAAGACCTTCGTGCCGACCGACGTGAAGATCGCGCTCGTCGACCGGCTGTCGCGCGCCGGCTTCCGCAACGTCGAGGCCGCGTCGTTCGTGTCGCCGAAATGGGTGCCGCAGATGGCCGACGGCGCCGACGTGATGGCCGGCATCGAGCGCCGCGCGGGCACCGTGTACTCGGTGCTCACCCCGAACCTGAAGGGCTTCGAGAATGCGCTCGCCGCGCGCGCCGACGAAGTCGTGATCTTCGGCGCGGCCAGCGAGGCGTTCTCGCAGCGGAACATCAACTGCAGCATCGCCGAGAGCATCGCGCGCTTCGAGCCCGTCGCGAAGGCGGCGAAGGATGCGGGCGTACGGCTGCGCGGCAGCGTGTCGTGCACGCTCGGCTGCCCGTACCAGGGCGAAGTGCCGGTCGCATCGGTCGTCGACGTCGTCGAGCGCTTCGCGGCGCTCGGCTGCGACGAGATCGACATCGCCGATACGATCGGCGTCGGCACGCCGAAGCGCACGCGCGAAGTGCTCTCGGCCGTCACGCGCGTGTTCCCGCGCGAACGCCTGTCGGGCCACTTCCACGACACCTACGGCCAGGCACTCGCGAACATCTACGCGGCGCTGTTCGAAGGGATCGAGATCTTCCACGCGTCGGTCGCGGGCCTCGGCGGCTGCCCGTACGCGAAGGGCGCGACCGGCAACGTCGCGACCGAGGACGTGCTGTACCTGATGCAGGGCCTCGGCATCGACACCGGCATCGATCTCGCGCAGGTCGTCGCTGCCGGCGACTTCATCTCGAACGCGATCGGCCGCGCGAACGTGTCGCGCGCCGGTCGCGCACTGCTCGCCAAGGCGCAGAGCGCGGCCGACGCCGCGAACTGCGTATAACCCCGGTATTCGATGGATTCCTCAACATGACGACACCCGCTTCATTCGATTCCCTCCCCGATTCCGCGCGACGCGTCGCGCTGCTGCTGCGCGAGCGCGGCCATGCGAAAGGCATCGTGATGCTCGCCGAAACCGGCAAGACGTCGGCCGAGGCCGCGGCCGGGCTCGGCTGCTCGGTCGCGCAGATCGCGAAGTCGATCCTGTTTCGCCGCCAGTCGGACGGCGCGCCGGTGCTCGTGGTCGCGAGCGGCGTCAATCGCGTCGACGAGAAGAAGGTCGCCGCGCAGGTCGGCGCGGTCGGCCGCGCGGACGCGAAGTTCGTGCGCGACAACACCGGCTACGCGATCGGCGGCGTCTGCCCGATCGGCCATCTCGTCGAACCCGTCACGCTGATCGACGCCGACCTGCTCGAGCTCGACAGCCTGTGGGCGGCCGCCGGCCATCCGCACGCGGTGTTCAACCTGTCGCCGAACGAACTGGTATCGCTGACGGGCGCGCCGGTCGCGGACGTCGCATTGCGGGAATCCGCATGAGCGACGCCGTGGCACCGGTCGGCACGGTGGCCTCGCCGTGCACCGACGTATGCCGGATCGATCCGCGCACCGACTGGTGCGCGGGTTGCCTCCGTACGCGCGACGAGATCAAGGGATGGCGCGCGTCGGATGACGACGCGAGGCGCGCACTGCTCGCGCGGCTCGATGCGCGGCGGCGCCTGATTGCGAGGAGCGGCGCATAAAAAAAAGCCGTTCAGCCTGACGGGCGAACGGCATCGAGATCGGAATCCTGTGAACGTGATCAACGTCACAGCCCGCATCATACGAGCGACGCGCACCGCTCGCATCGGGTGTTTCCCTACAACTTCTTACAGCGTCTTCCACGCGTGCGCGGGCCCCGCTTTTGCTCGCCATGCGCACGCCATCCGCGCGCAATATCCGCTCCCGAAACTCGCATTCGACGCGCCGCCGTGACACCCGCCGCGACGCCGAATCGTACGACCGTTTCAGTTGCCGACCGCCGCGCGACGCGCGGGCACGATGCGCCAGCCGAGATTCACGCCGGCCGCCGCGAGCAGGATCAGCAGCGCGCCGAGCACCTGCGTCCACGCGAGCGTCTGCCCGAACGCGAAGTGATCGACGACGATCGCGACGACCGGATAGACGAACGACAGCGCGCCGGTCATCGCGGTCGGCAGCTTCTGGATCGCGCCGTACAGCAGCACGTACATCAGGCCCGTGTTGACGACGCCGAGCACGATCAGGTCGAGCCACTGCCCGGCCGTCGCGGGCAGCGTGCCGAAGTGGGCGAACGGCGCGAGCAGCACGATGCCGATACCGGCCTGCAGCAGTGCGAGCAGGTGCGGCGGCGTCCCCTTCAGGTGCTTCGTGACGATCGACGAGATCGCATACAGGAACGCCGCGCCGAGCGACAGCGCGACGCCCTCCAGATATTCGCCCGGCACCGCGAGCACGGCCGGCTCGACGCGCACCACGGCGACGAGCCCGACGAACGCGAGCGCGAGCCACGCGAGCGTCGACGCGGTGATCCGCTCGCGGAACACGATCGCGCCGAGCGCGACGAGCATGAACGGCTGCGTGTTGTAGACGGCGGTCGCCATCGAGATCGATGCACGCGAATAGGCGGCGAACAGCAGCAGCCAGTTCGCGACGATCGCGATGCTGCCGAGCGTCGCGAGCGCGAGCATCCGCGGCGAGAACAGCGCGCGGCGCAGGAAGCCGAATGCCGCGCAGACGATCGCGAGCGTCGCGGCGCCGAACAGGCAGCGGAAGAACACGACGTTCGTCAGCGGCTGCTGCGACGACATCACGAGCCAGCCGATCGTGCCGGACATCAGCATCGCGACGACCATCTCGGCGGCACCGCGGCGAATTTCATTCGAGGCCATCATGAACTCCATTGAAAGAGAGTGGATGACCTCGATTCTAGAAACTTGCTTTCGCCGCAACCACGGCTAAACTGAAGCGAATCAGCCGATTGACCTTCGAAAGCAAAGCGATCATGCCGAAACGCCTTTCCCCGCCCGCCGTCGCGTCGCTCGACGCGACCGACCGCGCGATCCTCGCGGCGCTGGCCGACGACGCGCGTATCGCAACCAGTGAACTCGCCCGGCAGATCGGGCTGTCGGCCCCCGCGACCGCCGATCGTGTGCGGCGGCTCGAGGCCCAAGGCGTGATCGCCGCGTTCACCGTCGAGCTCGACCCGCGCGCGCTCGGCTACACGCTGCAGGCGATCGTCCGCGTGAAGCCGCTGCCCGGCCAGTTGCATCTCGTCGAAGAGATGCTGCGCCGGATTCCCGAATTCGTGGAGTGCGACAAGGTCACCGGCGACGACTGCTTCATCTGCCGGCTCTACCTGCGCACGATCGCGCACCTCGACGACATCCTGTCGAAAGTGACGGAGCGCGCCGAGACGAGCACCGCGATCGTGAAATCGACGCCGGTGCCGCGCCGGCTGCCGCCGCTCGTCGAGGACGACGGCGCGCACCGCTGAGCAGCCGGCACGCGCCGCCCGCGTGCCGTCAGGCGGCCGCGTCGCGCGCCTCGAAGAACGCGAGCAGTTCGTCGATCAGCGCGACGGGCGCCTCTTCGGGAATGTAGTGCCCGCAGTCGAGCGCGCGGCCGCTGACGTCGCGCGCGACGCGGCGCCATTCGTCGAGCGGATCGAAGCAGCGGCCGACGATCCCGTGCTCGCCCCACAGCACGCGCAGCGGGCACGCGACCTTGTTGCCGCGCTCGAGATCCGCACGGTCGTGCTCGAGATCGATCGTCGCGGATGCGCGGTAGTCCTCGCACATCGCATGCACGGCGCCCGGCTGCGCGAGCGCGGCCCGGTACGCGGCGAGCGCCTCGGGCGCGAACGGCGCGAGCCCGGCCGACCGGTTGCCCATCACGCGCTCGATGTAGGCATCGGTATGCGCGCCGACCAGCGTCTCGGGCAGCGGCTCCGGCTGAATCAGGAAGAACCAGTGGAAATACGCGGTCGCGAACGCGCGATCGGTTTTCTCGTACATCGCGAGCGTCGGCGCGATGTCGAGCAGCATCATCCGCTCGACGGCGTCCGCATGATCGAGCGCGAGCCGGTGCGCGACCCGCGCGCCGCGATCGTGCGCGCATACATGGAATTGCTCGAAGCCGAAATGCCGCATCACGGCGACCTGGTCGGCCGCCATCGCACGTTTCGAATACGGCGCGTGCTGCGCGTCGCTCGGCGGCTTGCCCGACGCGCCGTAACCGCGCAGGTCGGTGGCGATCACCGTGAAATGATTCGCGAGCGTCGCGGCAACGCGATGCCAGATCATGTGGGTTTGCGGATGTCCGTGCAGCAACAGGAGCGGCGGACCCGCGCCTCCTTTGACACCGAAAATGTCGGTGTCCTGCACCGTCACGCGAAACGGTGCAAACGCCTCAAACGACATGGTTTGTTTCTCGTTGGTTTGTTATGGCGGTTATTTTAGGAGCGCCGGCGCGTCTTCACAGCGCGGTAAACACCAGAATCCCTAGAAAGAGAACACTCACTCGATTGCCGCCACACCGCGCGATTTGCTAAGCTCGCGTAGAATCGCACGATCGTTCGTATTAATAAGGACGACCTCGTTTTGCAGCTTCGCTTTACCGCTTCGTTCCGCAGCTACACTCGAATGACCGTTCGACCGCAAAGCATGGCGGCGGCGCGACCGCGGCCGCCCCTGGAGACTGGAGACATTACATGGCATTGCCCACCGTCCTGCAGAACCTGACGCTGCCCGTCATCGCGTCGCCGATGTTCATCGTCAGCTACCCCGAACTCGTGCTCGCGCAATGCAAGGCGGGCATCGTCGGTTCGTTCCCCGCGCTCAACGCCCGTCCGGCCGAACTGCTCGACGAGTGGCTCACGCAGATCCAGTCCGAGCTGGCCGACCACAAGGCGAAGCACCCCGACGCCGTGATCGGCCCGATCGCGGTCAACCAGATCGTCCATCAGTCGAACACGCGGCTCGAGCACGACGTGCGCGTGTGCGTCGAGCACAAGGTGCCGATCTTCATCACGAGCCTGCGCGCGCCGGCGCGCGAGATCGTCGACGCGGTGCACAGCTACGGCGGCATCGTGCTGCACGACGTGATCAACCTGCGTCACGCGCAGAAGGCGCTCGAAGCCGGTGTCGACGGGTTGATCCTCGTCGCGGCCGGCGCAGGCGGCCACGCGGGCACGACGTCGCCGTTCGCGCTCGTCGGCGAAGTCCGCAAGATCTTCGACGGCCCGATCGTGCTGTCCGGCTCGATCGCGAACGGCGGCTCGATCCTCGCCGCGCAGGCAATGGGCGCCGATTTCGCGTACATGGGCACGCGCTTCATCGCGACGCAGGAAGCGCACGCGATCGACGACTACAAGCACGCGATCCTGAACGCGAAATCGTCGGACATCATCTACACGAACCTCTTCACGGGCGTGCACGGCAACTACATCCGCGAGAGCATCGAGAAGGCGGGCCTCGATCCGGACGCGCTGCCGGAATCCGACAAGACCAAGATGAATTTCGGCGGCGACAAGACGAAGGCGTGGAAGGACATCTGGGGCGCCGGCCAGGGCGTCGGCCTGATGGACGACCTGCCGAGCGTGGGCGCGCTCGTCGAGCGCCTGAAGCGCGAGTACGACGACGCGAAGGCGCGGCTCGGCATCCCGCGCTGACGGATGCGGCGGCCATGACGGCCGCCGCCGGCGCGCATCCCGTCGGACCAAACAAAAAAGCGCGAGCTGCAACGGCTCGCGCTTTTTGTTTTCATCGCCCCGCCGCGGCGGGATGCGCGGTTCACACCGCGCGCTTCATCCGCGTGATCGGCAGCACGCGCAGGCGCGATTCGATCGACGGGCACAGCGACTGCCCTTCGAAACGCGCCGCCAGGAAATCGACGAACGAACGCACCTTCGCGGACACGTGACGGCGGCTCGCGTAGACCGCATAGATCGGCGCCTCGTGCGGCGGCACCGCATCGATCAGCACCGGCACGAGCCGGCCGGACTCGATGTCGTCGCCGACCACCTCGGTGCCGAGCAGCGCGATGCCCGCGCCCGCGAGCACGGCCGCACGCAGCCCTTCGAGATGGTTCACGATCAGGTTGCCGTTCAGGTTCACGCGCGACGCGGCGGCCGCGTCGATCACCAGCGCGTCGAGCATCGTCGAATTCGAGTCGCGCCGCAGGTAGTTGTGGTGCGCGAGATCGGCGATCGTCTGGGGCGTGCCGTGCTTCTCGAGATACTCGGGCGACGCGACCAGCAGGATGTGCGCGGTCGCGATCTGCCGCGCGACCAGCGACGACGATTTCAATCCGTTCGGCGCCGCGCGCACCGCGACGTCGTAGCCTTCCTCGATCAGGTCGACCACGCGATCGGACAGCGTCATGTCGACGGTCACGTCCGGGAACCGGCCCGCATAATCGGTGACGGCCTGCATCACGTGCCGCAGCCCGAACGCGGACAGCGACGTGACGCGCAGCCTGCCTTGCGGCACCACGCTCGCGGCGCCGACGGCCTGCCCGGCTTCGTCGAGTTCCGACAGCGCCTGCACGAGGCGCTCGTAGTATTCGCGTCCGGCCTCGGTAGGCGCGACGCGTCGTGTCGTGCGATGCAGCAGCCGCGCACCGAGCTGCTGCTCGAGATGCATCACGTGCTTGCTCGCCATCGCAGCCGACATCTGCATGCGCTCGGCCGCGCCGACGAAGCTGCCCACTTCGACGACGTAGCGAAACACATTCATGCTGACGAGGGTATCCATCGAACTCGCTCGTAATGACGGGGGAATGGTCCAATTACGAGATAGGGTAACAAAGGCGGGGAAACAGAAAGGTCAAGAAAGGCAAAACGGCGCCGCGGGTGGCAGGGCAATCGCATGAAGGGGCGTTAACAATCAAGGAGTTACGCGCGGGGTTGTAAACCGAGGCGAATCAAGCGTTTACTACTATCTTTTGCGGAGGCATCGGATGGAGGAAACGCAAGCCTTGAGCATCGAAGACGCGTTCGGCGAGTTACGCGATCCGCGCAGCCGAACGCCTGCGCACGACCTGTCAGAGATGCTGGTGGTGGCGCTGTGCGCGATTCTCTCGGGAGCGGATAGCTGGGTAGCCATTCAGATCTGGGGTGAAGAGAAACTGGAGTGGCTACGCGGCTACGTGCCGCTGCGCAACGGCATCCCGTCCCACGACACGTTTGGACGGGTGTTCGCGGCCCTGAACCCACGTCAGTTCGAGGCGTGCTTCACGCGCTGGATGAGCGGTGCGTTTCCAACCTTGTCCGGCGAGGTCATCGCGATCGACGGCAAGACGGTGCGTGGCTCGCATCGCAATGGGGAGCGTGCCATCCACCTTGTTTCGGCCTTTGGAAGCGGCCTGGGCGTTGTACTGGGGCAGGTGCGCACGGCCGACAAGAGTAACGAGATCACGGCGATTCCGGAACTGCTCGATGCACTACTGCTCAAGGGTGCAATCGTAACGATCGACGCCATGGGCTGCCAGCAGGCGATTGCTCGCCAACTCGTCACGAGCGGAGCCGACTACGTGCTGGCGGTCAAGGAAAACCAGCCGACGCTGCTGGTGGAAGTTCGCACCACGCTCGAAGCCATCGACCGTCTTGCATCCGATGACCGATGGGACTGTTCGAGTGAATATCGGGAGGTCGAGAAGGACCACGGCCGGATCGAAACACGTCGTTGCCTGGTCAGTGATGTGATGAACACATGGCGCGCGGCCGCGCTCTGGCCGGGCATGCGCTCGATCGCTATGGTCGAGGCCACGCGTGAGATCGGCGAGACGGTGTCGGTCGAGCGCCGATATTACGTGAGCAGCCTGCCCGCCGATGCAACGCGCATTGCACACGCCGTACGCTCACACTGGCGGATCGAGAACTCGATGCACTGGGTGCTCGACGTGGCGTTCGGCGAAGATCAATGCAGGGTGCGGGTCGAACATGCGGCGCAGAACTTTGCAATTCTGCGCCGCATTACGATGAACCTGCTGCGCAAGGACACGCAAACCAAGGCGGGCCTCAAGATCCGCCGGCTCAAGGCCGCCACCAGCGACAACTATCGCGCTCAACTCCTTGGCTGGTAAGCCCCTTCATGCGATTGCCCTGCCGCGGGTGGCGGCGCCGTTCTGGCGGGAAAACATGCAGCCCGGACGCGCTTTTCGCGCGCATCCGGCGCGGCGGTCGCGCGTGCGCGTCAGAACTTCGCGCGGATGCCGGCGCCGAACGTGTTGCCGTTCGACAGGCCGCTGATGTGGTCGTTCATGTAAGCAGCGTAGACGTCCGTGCGCTTGGACAGCGGATAGTCGTAGCCGACGGCCCAGGTCTGGCGCGTCTGGTCGAGGCCGCCCGCGTCGCGCGAGTACGCGTACGACGCCATCGCGTTGCCCACGCCGAGCGGCACCGACACGCCGCCCTGCGCGGTATTCACGTGCCAGCTGCCCGCGACCTGGTCGTTCTTCGTATACATGTACTGGCCGAACAGCTTCACGTACTTCAGGTCGTAGGTCGCGCCGACTTGCGCGATGCCCTGGCTCTTCATGCCGGCCACCAGCGCGCTCAGGTCGCGCGGGCCGTTGTTGAAGTTCACGTACTGGTAGACCGCGGTCGCCGCGAACGGGCCGTTCGCGTAGTTGAACTGCGCGCTCCACTTCTTCGAGCCGTTGTCGCCGGCCTGGTTGCCGAACGCGTACATCGCGCCGAAATTCAGGCCACCGAACGAAGGCGACGTGTACGACAGCGCGTTGTTCCAGCCCGAATCGCCGACGGCACCCTGGTCGCTCGGGTAGGTCGGGAACGTGCCGAGGCCGAGGAACACGTGGTACACCATCGGCGAGAAGGTGTACGAGTCGTAGAACGGGTTGAACAGGATCGTCGACAGGAACAGGTGCGTCGTCAGGCGGCCGGCCGTCACCGTGCCGTACGGCGAATCGATGCCGACGTACGCGTTGCGCGCGAAGAACGTGTCGCCCTGGAAGCGGCCGAACTGGCCGTTCTGCGCGCGGAAGAAGCTTTCCAGCGTGAAGATCGCCTTGTAGCCGTTGCCGAGATCCTCGGCGCCGTGCATGCCCCAGTACGACGTCGACATCCCGCCGCCGCTCACGTTCCACGCGCGGTCGCCGCCCGGGAACTTGGTGGCGCCGACCCATTCGTCGACCTGACCGTAGAGCGACACGCTCGACTGTGCATGGACGGGAGCGGTAGCCGCCACGCAGGCAGCCGCGGCGATCAGCTTGACGGACGTGCGCGACGCACGGCGAGCGAATGCTTTCATTGGATCTCCAGATTTTGTCGAATTGTCGATAAGTGGCGCGAGCGTTGTTTTTTGGAGCCGAGTGCTTGCGTCGTATGGGGCGCAGCCATCTTTACGGATCATTCGTCCGGTCAAAATTGCGCACACTTATTGCGGGTATAGCGGCAGCATTAACTTCGCGGAATTGATACATGGCCGGGTACCCGCCGGCGGCCCGGCGTGGACGCGGTCGCACGGCCGGACGGCCGCGTGGCACATGCGAGCCGGGCGCGAAAGATAGCGCAATGCGACGGGAAAATCAGCGGAAATCTGTGCGCGACTGTGGCGAATTCGCATCAGCCGCCGGAGGGACGAGCGCGCGGGCGCTCAGTTTCGGTAGAACGGGGAGAAATACGGCGAGTGCGCAGGCTCTTCCTGCGAGCGGGGCGGCGGCATCGGACGGCCGCCGCGCTCCTCGTTGTAGCGCGCGACGTCGGCGCGGATCGAACCGGCGCGCAGCGGCACGTTGCCGCCGCCCGGCGGGCGCGGCATCTGGCGCACGTCGGCGCTGATCGGGCGATACGGGCTTTGCGCGGCGTAATGACCGTACGACGGCGTCGGCCGCAACCCCCAGCGGGAACCGTAGCCACTCACGCCGCCGGCGCGTGCACCGACGGGGGGCGTAACGTGGCGCCAGACGGGAACCCCGCCGGCCGGCTGACCGTATGCGCGCATGTCGCCGCCACCGAAACCGTGGCCGCCGAATGCATGACCGCCGTGCGGCGGCTGCGCGAGCGCGAACGGCATCAGCAACGCGCCGAGTGCGCCTGCGACCCATCGTCCGATCTTCCGTTTCACCCGTTCCGTCATCGTGCAATGCCTGTCCATGCCCGCCGCCGGCTCCTTTCGGCCGACCCAAGGCTTTCAGCAGTAATTTATGAGCGCGCCGAAAGCGTGTCGAGCCAAAAAGTGTTATGTCGCCGGCATCGGTGTAACACCATGTTACTGCTAGGTTTTTTCACTTCGGCACGCGACCGGGACAGAACATTCTTCTGCCGTTTTGCGCATGGCCGGGCCGGTGCCGCGAACGCGGTCGCATGAGACTGATTCATCAATCGATTCCCACAATGAATTTGTGTAGTGAATCATCAACCGGGACAATGGCGCCATCCGCGCGCGCGACGCGCGCCCCCGTCGTTTCCGAATCGAGTTCCCGATGGCCCGTCCCCGTTTTCTTCCCGACAACTTCACGCTCGCGCTCGTCGGCACCGTCGTGCTCGCGAGCCTGCTGCCCTGCCGCGGCCCGGCCGCCCACGCGTTCAACTGGGCGACCAACATCGCCGTCGGCCTGCTGTTCTTCCTGCACGGCGCGAAGCTGTCGCGCGAAGCCGTCGTCGCGGGCGCGACCCACTGGCGGCTGCACGCGGTCGTGCTGCTCAGCACGTTCGCGCTGTTCCCGCTGCTCGGCCTCGCGCTGAAGCCGGTGCTGCAGCCGCTCGTCACGCCGACGCTGTATGCGGGCGTGCTGTTCCTGTGCACGCTGCCGTCGACGGTCCAGTCGTCGATCGCGTTCACGTCGATCGCGAAGGGCAACGTGCCGGCCGCCGTGTGCGCGGCATCCGCGTCGAGCCTGCTCGGGATCTTCGTCACGCCGGCGCTCGTCGGGCTGATGATCACGTCGCAATCGGCCGCCGCCGCGTCGCCGTGGAGCACCGTCGGCAGCATCGTGATGCAGCTGCTCGTGCCGTTCATCGCCGGCCAGTTGCTGCGGCCCGTGATCGGCGGCTGGATCGACCGCAACCGCGGCGTGCTGCGCTTCGTCGACCAGGGCTCGATCCTGCTCGTCGTCTACGTCGCGTTCAGCGAGGCCGTCAACGAAGGCCTCTGGCACCAGATCCTGCCGCGCGCGCTCGGCGGCCTGCTCGTCGTCAACCTCGTGCTGCTCGCGATCGCGCTCCTGCTGACCGCGTTCGTCAGCAAGCGGCTCGGCTTCAACCGCGCCGACCAGATCACGATCATCTTCTGCGGATCGAAGAAGAGCCTCGCGGCCGGCGTGCCGATGGCGAAGGTGATCTTCTCGGCGAACGCGGTCGGGGCGATCGTGCTGCCGCTGATGCTGTTCCACCAGATCCAGCTGATGGCGTGCGCGGCGCTCGCGCAGCGCTGGGGCGCGCGCGACATGAGCGGCGAGCACGACGAGGGCGACGCGGCATCGGCGCCCGGCGCGCTGAGCGCGGGCAAGCGCTGACGATCGGGGCGGCGGGACGGCCGCCGGGTGGTGCCGTCCCGGGGCTCTGCCTTTCTGCCTTCCTGCCTTCCACCTCCCGTCTCCCGCCTTCCGCCTTCCGCCTTCCGCCTTCCGCCTTCCGCCTTCCGCCTTCCGCCTTCCCCCGCAACGCCCTTCCACCCACGCACCGACACGCCCCCGACGCGATGCACCAGCAACGC
This sequence comes from Burkholderia cepacia ATCC 25416, assembly GCF_001411495.1. Taxonomy (NCBI): domain Bacteria; kingdom Pseudomonadati; phylum Pseudomonadota; class Betaproteobacteria; order Burkholderiales; family Burkholderiaceae; genus Burkholderia; species Burkholderia cepacia. The sequence goes on from NZ_CP012981.1 coordinate 606,111, forward strand.
CCGTCGCGTCACGAAATCTTCATTCAACTCTCCGCGAGCGGTGCCGTTAAGTCGGGCGTCCCGTCGATTCGGCTGCCCTCGCCCATGCCCGCGCCCCACCCCGACTCCGCCGCCACCCGCACCACGCGCCTGATCGCGGATCGTGCGCTGGCCGCCGTCTTCCAGCCGATCGTCGATCTCGGGTCGGGGACGGTCGTCGGCTACGAGGGCCTGATACGCGGCCCGCGCGGCACCGACCTCGAAACGCCCGCCGCGCTGTTCGCGCAGGCCGCGCGCGACGGCGAGACCATCGCGCTCGAACAGGCCGCCGCGCTCACCTGCCTCGACGCGTTCGCAGCGCTCGGCTGCGACGGCAAGCTGTTCCTCAATTTCAGCGCGGGCACGATCCTGCAGCTCGCGCGCGAACGCGAGCGCGCCCGCCAACTGCTCGACCGTGCGCGGGTCGGCGCCGAGCGCATCGTGATCGAACTGACCGAGCAGAACGCGACGACGGACATCGCCCACATCGAGCCGGCCGTCGCGTCGCTGCGCGACGCCGGCATCCAGTTCGCGCTCGACGACTACGGCACCGCGAACGCGAGCATGAACCTGTGGCTGCGCCTGCATCCGGACGTCGTGAAGATCGACCGCTTCTTCATCCACGACATCGCGCGCGACCCGCTGAAGTTCGAGGCCGTGAAGGCGATGCAGCACTTCGCGCAGGCGAGCGGCGCGCAACTGATCGCGGAAGGCATCGAGAACGAAAGCGACCTGATCGTCGTGCGCGACATGGGCATCTGCTGCGTGCAGGGCTTCCTGCTCGGCCGGCCGAACGCGCGGCCGTCGCGGGTCGTCGCACCGGCCGCGCGCGACGCGATCCGCGCGCCGCACATCGCGGTGTTTCCCGGCGCGACGCGCCCGGTGCGGCCGGCCGGCACGATCGCCGGAAAGATGCTGGTTCCGGCGCCGGCGCTGCCGCGCGACGCGACCAGCAACGACGTGCTCGACCTGTTCAACCGGATGCCCGACCTGCATGCGGTCGCACTCGTCGAACGCGGCCGGCCCGTCGCGCTCGTGGATCGCCGCGGCTTCATCGACCGTTTCGCGCTGCCGTACCACCGCGAGGTGTTCGGGAAGAAGCCGTGCCTGCCGTTCGCGAACGACGCGCCGCTGATGATCGACAACGCGACAACGTTCGAGCAGCTCGCGATGCTGCTCGCGAGCCACGACCAGCGCTACCTCGCGGACGGCTTCGTCATCACCGAACACGGCCGCTACGTCGGGCTCGGCACCGGCGAGAGCCTCGTGCGCGCGGTGACCGAGATGCGCATCGAGGCCGCCCGCTATGCGAACCCGCTGACGTTCCTGCCCGGCAACATCCCGATCAGCGCGCACATCGACCGCCTGCTCCAGCGCGACGCCGGCTTTCATGCGTGCTACGTCGACCTGAACCAGTTCAAGCCGTTCAACGACCAGTACGGCTACTGGCAGGGCGACGAGGTGCTGAAGTTCGCCGCGACGGTGCTGGCCGGCGTGTGCGATCCGCAGCGCGACTTTCTCGGGCACGTCGGCGGCGACGATTTCCTCGTGCTGTTCCAGCGCGACGACTGGCGCCAACGCGCCGCCGACGCGATCGCGCGCTTCAACGACGGCGCGCAGCGCTTCTACACGCAGGCCGACCGGCAGGCGGGCGGGCTGCGCGGCGAGGACCGCCACGGCAACCCGGCGTTCTTCGGTTTCGTGACGATGGCGATCGGCGCGGTCGGCGTGCCGGCCGGCGCGCACGGCGCGAAGCGCTACGGCAGCGACGAGATCGCATCGGTCGCCGCGCTCGCGAAGCGGCGCGCGAAACAGCAGCCGGACGGGCTCGCGGTCGTCGACCTCGATGCGGGCCGCGCCGCGCTGCGCGATCGCGGCGAACCGCCGGCCATGGCAATACGCTGACCAGTGGGCAGCCGCCCCCGTTACTATCTTCCCGTCCCAATAATGGGGCTTTGGCCAGCCAGGCCCGGTATGATTCCCGCCCCCAGTCGCAGTCATGATCCGGGGGGTGTTGTCGCCGGGTCTGGTGGGTGGCTGGTGATCGCTGATAGGGGTTTGGCCGGAATATTCCGACGCCGTCCGTAACGTGGATGCCGAGACTTGCCACCGTTGTTGCAGGCCAATCCGTTCACTTTGCACAAACTGCGATGCAAGACACTCAACAGCATGACGCCGTCGATGTTTTCGTCGGCGTTGACGTCGGTAAGGGCCAGCATCACGCTGTTGCACTCGATCGAAATGGCAAGCGTCTGTACAACAAAGCGCTGCCCAACGATGAGGCCAAGCTGCGCGCCCTCATCGCCGAACTCAAGACTCATGGTCGACTCCTGTTCGTCGTCGATCAGCCTTCCACCATCGGAGCGCTGCCAGTGGCCGTCGCTCGCGCTGAAGGCGTGCTCGTCGCCTATCTGCCGGGACTGGCCATGCGCCGCATCGCCGATCTGCACGCAGGTGAAGCCAAGACCGATGCCCGCGATGCCGCGATCATTGCCGAAGCCGCCCGCTCGATGCCGCATACGCTGCGCTCGCTTCGATTGGCTGACGAGCAACTCGCCGAGCTCACCATGCTGTGCGGCTTCGACGATGATCTCGCCGCTCAGGTCACTCAAACCAGCAACCGCATTCGCGGCCTGCTTACCCAGATCCATCCAGCGCTCGAGCGCGTTCTCGGACCGCGCCTCGACCATCCGGCGGTGCTCGATCTGCTTGAGCGCTACCCGTCGCCCGCCGCGCTTGCCTCAACCAGCGAGAAGACGCTCGCCAACCGCCTGACTAAGCTCGCGCCGCGCATGGGCAAGAGCTTGGCGGCCGAGATCGTTCAGGCTCTGAGCGAACAAGCCGTGACCGTGCCCGGCACGCAAGCTGCCACCATCGTCATGCCTCGTTTGGCCCAGCAGCTTGCGGCCTTGCGTAAGCAGCGCGACGAGGTCGCTGCCGAAGTGGAACAGCTGGTGCTTGCTCACCCTCTTTGGCCGGTCCTGACCAGCATGCCGGGAGTCGGCGTCAGGACCGCTGCCAGACTCCTGACCGAAGTCGCCCATAAAGCCTTCGCCTCCGCCGCGCATCTGGCGGCCTACGCAGGCCTCGCGCCGGTCACCCGGCGCTCAGGATCGTCGATCCGTGGCGAGCACCCATCTAGACGGGGCAACAAGGTGCTCAAGCGCGCCTTGTTCCTATCCGCCTTCGCGGCCTTACGAGACCCAGTCTCACGGGCCTATTACTCCCGCAAGATCCAGCAGGGCAAGCGCCACAACCAAGCGCTCATCGCGCTGGCGCGGCGACGCTGCGACGTCCTGTTCGCCATGCTGCGTGACGGAACCATTTACCAACCCAAGTCAGCCCCTAACGCTTGACGAACAACATAGGGGCACCCCCCCTCGTTCGCGCACGCGAGGTGTCCGATGCGGCGGCGATGCGCCGTCGTCCGTCACGCCCGGACGCCCGCCGCGCTGCCGGGCCGGTCGTTGCGCCCGGCCTTCCCGCCGGCCTGAGCAAGCCGCCGGGCACGCGTGCCCGGCACGCTGACCGCCACTTCCCGCTCGCCGGACACCCGCACGTCCACCTTGCCTTTTTCGCGTTTTGTTTAGTATTTTTAGTAACGTCGTTTTCGCAGATTAGCGCTTAAAAACCGGTAATTTTCGGGTATTCCCCGGTTATCCGGCCCGAATTCCGCGATACGTTTTACTATACAATCGCTTCCACCCTAAACAAACCGGACCCCGAACGATGGGTACCACCATTCGCGATGTGGCGCGGGCGGCAGAGGTCTCGATCGGCACCGTCTCCCGCGCGCTGAAAAACCAGCCGGGCCTGTCCGAAGCCACGCGTGCGCGCATCGTCGAGATCGCGCAGCGGCTCGGCTACGATCCCGCGCAGCTGCGGCCGCGCATCCGCCGGCTCACCTTCCTGCTGCATCGCCAGCACAACCGCTTTCCGGCCAGCCCGTTCTTCTCGCACGTGCTGCACGGCGTCGAGGACGCCTGCCGCGAGCGCGGCATCGTGCCGACGCTGCTCACGGTCGGGCCGAACGACGACGTGCTGCGCCAGATGCGCCCGCACGCGCCCGACGCGATCGCGGTGGCCGGCTTCATCGAACCGGAGACGATCGAGGCGCTTGCCGCGACCGGCCGGCCGCTCGTGCTGATCGACCTGTGGGCACCCGGCCTGCGCTCGGTGAACATCGACAACGCAACGGGTGCGGCGCTCGCGATGCGTCACCTGCTCGCCACCGGCCGCACGCGGATTGCATTCATCGGCGGCTCGCCCGCGCACTACAGCATCGCGCAGCGCGCGATCGGCTACCGGCGCGCGTTCTTCGAAGCCGGGCGGCTGTTCGATCCCGCCTACGAAGTGACGATCGACGCGGGGCTCGATCCCGACACGGGCGCCGCGCGCGCGATGGAGCAGCTGCTCGACGCGCCGGGCCCGCGCCCCGAAGCCGTGTTCGCGTACAACGACGCGGCCGCGCTCGCCGCGCAGCGCGTGTGCACCGCGCGCGGCCTGCGGATTCCGGACGACATCGCGATCGTCGGCTTCGACAACATCCCGGCCGCCGCGCACGCGAGCCCGCCGCTCACGACGCTCGCGGTCGACAAGGAAGCGCTCGGCCGCCGCGGCGTCGAGCTGCTGCTCGCCGACTCGCCCGAACGCACCGAGATTTCCCTGCCCGTCGAGCTGATCGTGCGGGCCAGCAGTCAGCCCGCCGGCTCCCCGGCACTCGATACCGCCACGGTCACCGAATCATGAACATGCCCCCGGTCCAACCCTGCACGGCCGCGCCGGCCGCCCACACGCAAGCCGCGCCGTTCGTCGCGAGTTTCCGCGATCCGTCGTTCCTGCTGTCGCACATCGAGGACACGCTGCGCTTCTACGCAACGAACGCGTTCGACCCGACGGGCGGCTTCTACCACTACTTCCGCGACGACGGCAGCATCTACAACCGCACGTCGCGCCACCTCGTCAGCAGTTGCCGGTTCGTCTTCAACTACGCGATGGCGTACCGGCACTTCGGCGATCCGCGCCACCTGGAATACGCGCGCCACGGGCTGCGCTTCCTGCGCGACGCGCACTGGGACGACGAACTGCAGGGCTACGACTGGGAACTCGACTGGCGCGACGGTGCGAAGCGCGCGACGCTCGACGGCACGCGCCACTGCTACGGGCTCGCGTTCGTGCTGCTCGCGGCCGCGCACGCGACGATGGCCGGCATCGACGAGGCACGCCCGCTGATCGCGGCCACCTACGAGCTCGCCGAGCACCGCTTCTGGGACGCAGCCGCGGGCCTCTACGCGGACGACGCGACGCCGAACTGGATCGTGTCGTCGTACCGCGGCCAGAACGCGAACATGCACATGACCGAGGCGCTGCTCGCGGCCCACGAGGCGACCGGGCACCTCACGTACCTCGATCGCGCGGAAAAGCTCGCGTCGCACATCACACAGCGCCAGGCCGCGCTGTCGGGCGGGCTCGTGTGGGAGCACTACCACGCGGACTGGTCGGTCGACTGGGACTACAACAAGGAAGACAGCTCGAACATCTTCCGCCCGTGGGGCTTCCAGCCCGGGCACCAGACCGAATGGGCGAAGCTGCTGCTGATCCTCGAGCGGCACCGCCCGCTCGACTGGCTCGTGCCGCGCGCGGCCGAGCTGTTCGACGCCGCGCTCACGCACGCATGGGACGCCGACCACGGCGGCCTGTACTACGGCTTCGGCCCCGACTTCACGATCTGCGACCACAACAAGTATTTCTGGGTGCAGGCGGAGACCTTCGCGGCGGCCGCGATGCTCGGCGCGCGCACCGGCAGCGAGCGCTTCTGGGACTGGTACGACGAGATCTGGCGCTACAGCTGGGCGCACTTCGTCGATCACCGCTACGGCGCGTGGTACCGCATCCTCACCTGCGACAACCGCAAGTACAGCGACGAGAAGAGCCCGGCCGGCAAGACCGACTATCACACGATGGGCGCGTGCTACGACGTGCTGGCAACCCTCGCGCGCGCGCAGCGCAGCGAGCCGACGCAATGAGCGGCGGCACGTTTCCGGCTTTCGTGTCGGCAGGCGACATCCTGACCGACATGGTGCGCGCGGGCGATGCGCAATGGACGTCGGTACCGGGCGGCGCCGGCTGGAACGTCGCGCGCGCGGTTGCGCGGCTCGGCGTGCCGAGCGCGCTCGCGGGATCGATCGGCGAAGACTGCTTCTCCGACGTGCTGTGGCGCACGAGCGACGCGGCCGGGCTCGACCTGCGCTTCCTGCAGCGCGTCGCACGGCCGCCGCTGCTCGCGATCGTTCACGAGACACGCCCGCCCGCGTATTTCTTCATCGGCGAAGCAAGCGCCGATCTCGCGTTCGATCCGGCGCGGCTGCCGGCCGGCTGGACCGACCACGTGAAATGGGCGCATTTCGGCTGCATCAGCCTCGTGCGCGAGCCGCTCGCCGGCACGCTGGCCGCGCTCGCGGCCGACCTGCACGCGCGCGGCGTGAAGATCAGCTTCGACCCGAACGTCCGGAACCTGATGACGGCCGCGTACCGGCCGACGCTGGAAAAGATGGCCGCGCTCGCCGACCTGATCAAGGTGTCCGACGAGGACCTGCGGCACCTGTTCGGCGGCGACGGCCCCGACGCGATTGCCGCGGTGCGCACGCTGAACCCGCGCGCGGCCGTGCTCGTCACGCGCGGCGCACAGGCGGCGACGCTCTACGCGGACGGCGACGTGCATGAAGCCAGCCCGCCGCGCGTCGAGGTGGCCGACACCGTCGGTGCGGGCGACGCGTCGATCGGCGGCATGCTGTTCAGCCTGATGGCCGCGCCGCAGCGCACGTGGCGCGAGCATCTCGTGTTCGCGCTGGCCGCGGGTGCCGCGGCGTGCCGGCATACGGGTGCGCACGCGCCGACGCTCGACGAGGTCGTCGCATTGATCGAACGCTGACGGCACGCCGATGGCACGAACGGTGACCGGACGCTGTTCGGTCACCGATAAGCGGCGCTGTACATGCTGCGCCGCAGTGCTACGATGAAGTGTCCTTTTGCGGGAGAGCACCATGGACACGAACACGTTCACGAAAGGCATCTACACGGCCAAGGCGCATACCCAGCACGCGGGCAACGGGCAGTTCCAGGGTTACGTGATCCTCTCGCGCGACGACGGCGACGACACCGAGAACACGCGTTACGACGTCCACTCGACGAGCCCCAGCGAGGAAGAGGCGTTCGACGAGGCGAAAGCGCTCGCGCACCGGATTCTCGGCGAGATCGAGCTGTAACGCGCACCGACCTTCAGGCGCGGCTCAGAGCAGCCGCGCCACCATCGATACCAGCATCGTCAGCACCAGCGTCGACATGAACGGGAACGGGTAGCGCCGCCCGCCGAGCGTCAGCGTGACGTCGCCCGGCATCCGCCCGATGCCGAGCTTGCCGAGCCACGGCCAGCAGCGCGTCAGGATCATCACCGCGACGAACGTCGTCAACAGCCAGCGCAGCATGCCGGGCTCCCGTCAGAGTGCGTGCGAGCGATCGCCGCGCGCGAACGCGTCGAGCGTGCCGTCGATGCCGCGCGAGAACGCGATCACCTTGAACAGCTCGCCCATCTCGGCCTCGGAAATCAGCTTCTGCACCGCGTTCGCGGCCGGCAGGAATTCACGAATATCCGACGGATCGATCGCGGCCAGCGCGTCGGTGATGCCCGCGTTCAGCAGGAAGCGCGCCTGCGACGTGTAACCGAGCAGGTCGGCGCCGGTCGCGATGGCCGCGTCGTAGATGCCGGTGAATTCGACGTGCGCGGTGATGTCCTGCAGCCCCGGGTACAGGAACGGATCGTCGTGCGCATGGTGCCGGTAGTGACACATCAGCGTGCCGCGGTCGCGCTGCGGGTGGTAGTACTCGTGCGCGGGAAAGCCGTAGTCGACCAGCAGCACCGCGCCGCGCCCGAGCATCGTGCAGACGGTGCGCGTGAACGCCAGCGCGGCCTCGTGCGTCTCGGTCACGTAACCGTCGCCCGCCTCGCCGAGTCCCGCGAGCACCGCCGGCAGGCCGGCCGGCGCAGCAGGACGGTCCTCGAACACGAACGCCTGCCGCGCGTCGAGCGCGACACCGCGCTCCTGCCATGCGCCGCCCGCCTTCGCGAACAGGCGCACGGGCATCGCATCGAGCACCTCGTTGCCGACCACGACGCCGTCGAACCGCTCGGGCAGCGCGTCGAGCCAGCGCACCTTCGCGGCGAGCGCCGGCGCGGCGGCCGTGATCGTGTCGCGCTGCCGTTCGCGCAGCTCGCCGGACAGGTCGACGATCAGGTATTCGTCGAGTCCGGCGCCCAGCGCGTCGAGCGCCGCGAGCAGACCGGCCGCGAGCTTGCCCGTGCCGGCGCCGAATTCCATCACGCGACGCGTGCCGCTCGCCGCGAGCGCTTCCGCGACCGGTTGCGCGAGCGTCTGTGCGAACAGCGGCGAAAGCTCGGGCGCGGTGACGAAGTCGCTGCCGTCGTCGGCGCGGCGCCCGAACTTGCGCGCGCCGCCGCTGTAATAGCCGAGGCCGGGCGCGTACAGCGCACGCTCCATGAAGCGGTCGAACGGCAGCCAGCCGCCGGCCGCCGCGATCTCGTCGCGCAGTTGCGCGGCAAGGGTTTCGGACTGCGCGAGCGCGTCAGGGCCGGGAGCAGGTAAACTAGCGGGTTCGTGAGCTTTCGGGTTCATCCCGGCATTGTAAATGACCGTTTCAGCCGATACGTCGACCCTGCGCGTGGCGCTCGTCACCGGTGCCCTGGGCAGCGCGGCCGACGCCGCGTCGATCGGTCGTGCGCTCGCGACGGGATTCGCCCGGCACGGCTGGGACGTCGCGCTGCAGCGCAGCCCCGGCACGCCGCATGCGGCCGCCGACGCGCTCGTCGCCGAAGTCGCGGCGCTCGGCCGCCGCGCGGTCGTGCTCGACGCCGATCTGGCCCTGGAAGCCGATGCCGCCGCACTCGTCGCCGCGTGCGGCGCGGCGCTCGGCCGGCCCGCGTGCGCGGTGTTCGTGAGCGCCCGCGCGGGCGCCGACGACGCGCACACGGTAGACGGCACATCGCTCGCCGGCGCACTCGCGCGCAACGTGACGGCGCCGCTCGCGCTGGCCCGCGCGCTCGCCGATGCGACGCCCGACGCCGCACGCGAGCACGAAGCGCTGCGCGCATGCGCGATCCACGTGCTGGACCAGGCGCTGTTTCACCCTGCGCCTGCGCAGTTGTCGCACGCGCTGATGCAGGCCGCGCTGAACCGCGCGACGTCGGCGCTGGCGCTGGCGCTGGCGCCGAAGGTGCGGGTCGCGGCGCTCGTGCGCGGCCACGCGGCGCACGCGGACGACATCGCCGCGGCCGCCTGCTATCTCGCGAGCGCGCCCGGCGTCACGGGCGCGACGCTGACCGTCGACGGCGGCGAGCACCTCGTGCCGCCCGCCGCCGGCCCGAATGAATGAACTGCGCGGATCGCGCGGCCTGACTGCCGCCGCCCGCGCCGCTTTGCGTGTGCGCACGCCAATTTGACTGGGACGACCATGTTTTCCGCTCTCCTGCACCCCCGCCTCGCGGACTGCCGCAGGCTCTACCTGCGCGACTACGAAGTGCACATCAACATCGGTGCCTTCGAACACGAGAAGCGCGGCGAGCAGCGCGTCGTCATCAACGTCGACCTGTTCGTGCCGCTCGCGATGTCCACTCCCGTGGACGACCGGCTGCATGAAGTCGTCGACTACGACCTGATGAAGCAGAGCGTCGCGCAATGCGTGGCGCGCGGCCACATCCACCTGCAGGAAACGCTGTGCGACGCGATCGCCGCGCACCTGCTGGCGCACGACGCCGTGCGCGCGGTACGCGTCTGTACCGAGAAACCGGACGCTTATCCGGACTGCGACGCCGTCGGCGTCGAAGTCTTTCGCATCAAGGACGAGGAGCGCGCATGAACGCCCCCCACATGAATGACGCGGCGGCCGATGCCGCCACCCACGACGCAGCCGCCGCCCCGGCCGGCCGCCAGGCGCTGACGCGCCGCGAGCAGAAGGAAGCGTACGAGAACAACAAGCTGTTCAAGCGGATCGTGCGCCAGGTCGGCCAGGCAATCGGCGACTTCAACATGATCGAGCAAGGCGACAAGGTGATGGTGTGCCTGTCGGGCGGCAAGGACAGCTACGCGATGCTCGACGTGCTGCTGCGCCTGCGCGAGCGCGCGCCGATCGATTTCGACATCGTCGCGGTGAACCTCGACCAGAAGCAGCCGGGTTTCCCCGAGCACGTGCTGCCCGAGTACCTGAAGCAGGTCGGCGTGCCGTTCCACATCGAGAACCAGGACACCTACAGCATCGTCAAGCGGCTCGTGCCCGAAGGCAAGACGACCTGCTCGCTGTGCTCGCGCCTGCGCCGCGGGATCCTGTACCGCGTGGCCGGCGAGCTCGGCGCGACCAAGATCGCGCTCGGCCATCACCGCGACGACATCGTGCAGACGCTGCTGCTCAACATGTTCTACGGCGGCAAGCTGAAGGGGATGCCGCCGAAGCTGCAGTCGGACGACGGCAAGAACATCGTGATCCGCCCGCTCGCGTACGTGAAGGAAACCGATCTCGAGAAATACGCGGAGCTTCGCGAATTCCCGATCATCCCGTGCAACCTGTGCGGCAGCCAGCCGAACCTGAAGCGCGCGGAAATGAAGGCGCTGATCCGCGAATGGGACAAGCGCTTCCCGGGCCGCGTCGACAACATGTTCAACGCGCTCGCGAAGGTCGTGCCGTCGCACCTGATGGACACGACGCTGTACCCGTTCCAGTCGCTGCGCGCGACCGGCGAGGCCGATCCGCAAGGCGACATCGCGTTCGACGAGGAACCGTGTGCATCGGGCGACGACGCGGCGGCGCCGGGTGGCGCCCGGCCGATCGCGGCCCGGCCGATCTCGATCGTCCAGTTCGACGACCTGTAAGCAGGGCCCGAACACCCGCCGGAACGGGGCCGCGCGGCCCTTTTCCGGCGCCGTCGCCCCGCCGCGACAGGCCCGGAACGGCAGGGGCCGCATGCTAAAATGGTCGGCTTCGAACTCCTCTGACAAGCTGGCGCCATGAATATTGTGATTTTGGCGGCAGGCACCGGCAAGCGCATGCGTTCCGCGCTGCCGAAAGTGCTTCACCCCCTGGCCGGCAGGCCGCTCCTCTCCCACGTCATCGACACCGCGCGCACGCTGCAGCCGTCCCGGCTCGTCGTCGTCGTCGGTCACGGCGCCGAGCAGGTCCAGGCCGCCGTCGCCGCGCCCGACGTCCAGTTCGCGGTGCAGGCAGAGCAGCTCGGCACCGGCCACGCGGTGCGTCAGGCGCTGCCGCTCCTCGATCCCGCGCAACCGACGCTCGTGCTGTACGGCGACGTGCCGCTCACGCGCGCGTCCACGCTGCAGCGCCTCGTCGATGCCGCGCGCGAAGGCCGCTACGGGATTCTGACCGTCACGCTCGACGATCCGACCGGCTACGGCCGCATCGTGCGCGACGCGGCCGGCTTCGTCACACGCATCGTCGAGCAGAAGGACGCGTCGCCCGACCAGCTGAAGATCGCCGAGATCAACACGGGCATCATCGTCACGCCCACGGCCCAGCTGTCGATGTGGCTCGGCGCACTGAAGAACGAGAACGCGCAGGGCGAGTACTACCTGACCGACGTCGTCGAACTCGCGATCGAGGCCGGTTTCGAGGTCGTCACCGCGCAGCCCGACGAGGAATGGGAAACGCTCGGCGTGAACAGCAAGGCGCAGCTTGCCGAGCTCGAACGCATTCATCAGCGCAATATCGCGGAAACGCTGCTCGTCGACGGCGTCACGCTCGCCGATCCGGCGCGCGTCGACGTGCGCGGCACGCTGCGCTGCGGCCGCGACGTGTCGATCGACGTGAACTGCGTGTTCGAGGGCAACGTGACGCTCGCGGACAACGTGACGATCGGCGCGAACTGCGTGATCCGCAACGCGTCGGTCGGCGCGGGCACGCGCATCGACGCGTTCACGCATATCGACGGCGCCGAGCTCGGCGCGCACACCGTGATCGGCCCGTACGCACGGCTGCGCCCCGGCGCGCAGCTCGCGGACGAAGCGCACGTCGGCAACTTCGTCGAGGTGAAGAACGCGGTGATCGGCCACGGCTCGAAGGCGAACCACCTCACGTACATCGGCGACGCCGACATCGGCGCGCGCGTGAACATCGGCGCGGGCACGATCACCTGCAACTACGATGGCGCGAACAAGTTCCGCACCGTGATCGAGGACGACGTGTTCGTCGGCTCCGACACGCAGCTGGTCGCGCCCGTGCGCGTCGGCCGCGGCGTGACGATCGCCGCCGGCACGACGATCTGGAAGGACGTGGCCGAAGGCCTGCTCGCGTTGAACGAGAAGACCCAGACCGCGAAGAGCGGCTACGTCCGCCCGGTCAAGAAGAAAAGCTGAACCTTTTGCGGGCGCCCCGACGGCGCCCGCGTCGACTTACAGGACTGACTCATTCATGTGCGGCATTGTCGGCGCAGTTGCGCAACGTAATATCGTTCCGGTGCTGATCGAAGGTTTGCGGCGCCTCGAATACCGTGGCTACGACTCGTGCGGCGTCGCCGTGCTCGAGCCGGGCGCGCCGAAGCGCGCGCGCAGCGTCGAACGCGTCGCCGATCTCGACGCGCAGGTGCGCGAATCGCATCTCGAAGGCACGACGGGCGTCGCGCACACGCGCTGGGCCACGCACGGCGCGCCCGTCACGCACAACGCGCACCCGATCTTCTCGTCGAACGCGCTCGCGCTCGTCCACAACGGCATCATCGAGAACTTCGAGCCGCTGCGCGAAGCGCTGCGCGCGAAGGGCTACGAATTCGTGTCGCAAACCGACACCGAAGTGATCGCCCACCTCGTGCACAGCCTGTATCGCGGCAACCTGTTCGACGCGGTGCGCGAAGCCGTGCAGCAGCTGCACGGCGCGTATGCGATCGCCGTGATCCACAAGGACCAGCCGCACACCGTCGTCGGCGCGCGACAGGGCTCGCCGCTCGTGGTCGGCCACGGCGACGGCGAGAACTTCCTCGCGTCCGACGCGCTCGCGCTCGCGGGCAGCACCGACCGCTTCACGTTCCTCGAGGAAGGCGACGTGTGCGAGCTGTCGCTCGACGGCGTGAAGATCGTCGACCGGGACGGCGCGCTCGCGCAGCGCGAGATCCGTGTGGTCAGCGCATACGGCGGCGCGGTCGAGCTGGGCCCGTACCGCCACTTCATGCAGAAGGAAATCTTCGAGCAGCCGCGGGCGATCAGCGATACCGTGCCGCAAACCGAAGCCTTCGACGCGACGCTGTTCGGCGACGCCGCGCCCGCCGCGTTCGCGGAGATCGACAGCCTGCTGATCCTCGCATGCGGCACGAGCTACTACTCGGGACTCACCGCCAAATACTGGCTCGAATCGATCGCGAAGATCCCGACCCAGGTCGAGATCGCGAGCGAGTACCGCTACCGCGAATCGGTGCCGAATCCGCGCCAGCTCGTGCTGGTGATCTCGCAGTCGGGCGAGACCGCCGACACGCTCGCGGCGCTCAAGCACGCGCAGTCGCTCGGCCACACGCACACGCTCGCGGTGTGCAACGTCGCGACAAGCGCGATGGTGCGCCTCACCGAAATGCAGTTCCTGACGCACGCGGGCACCGAGATCGGCGTTGCGTCGACGAAGGCGTTCACGACGCAGCTCGTCGCGCTGTTCGTGCTGGCCGCGACGCTCGGCAAGCTGCGCGGTCACGTCGATGCCGCGCAGGAAGCCGGGTTCCTGAAGCAGTTGCGCCACCTGCCGGCCGCGCTGAACAGCGTGCTCGCACTGGAGCCGCAGATCATCGCGTGGTCGGAGGAATTCGCGCGCAAGGAAAACGCGCTGTTCCTCGGCCGCGGGCTGCACTACCCGATCGCGCTCGAAGGCGCGCTGAAGCTGAAGGAAATCTCGTACATCCACGCCGAGGCCTATCCGGCCGGCGAACTGAAGCACGGGCCGCTCGCGCTCGTCACGGAAGCGATGCCGGTCGTCACGGTCGCACCGAACGACACGCTGCTCGAGAAGCTGAAGTCGAACATGCAGGAAGTGCGTGCGCGCGGCGGCGAGCTGTACGTGTTCGCCGATGCCGACACGCAGATCGTCAACGACGACGGCCTGCACGTGATCCGGATGCCGGAGCATTACGGGCAACTGTCGCCGATCCTGCACGTCGTGCCGCTGCAGCTGCTCGCATATCACACCGCGTGCGCGCGCGGCACCGACGTCGACAAGCCGCGGAACCTCGCGAAATCGGTGACGGTGGAGTAAGGCGGGACGACCGGGACGGCCCCGCGAAGCCGTCCCGACCCCGTATCGGCACGAAGCAGGCCATTCGGGCAGGTCGAAATATGTACCACGTAGTGGCATATAATCCTGTGCTGACCTGATCGGCCCGACGTGCCGGTAATCGGCAGCGCGGGATCGTGCCGAGCAAGGTCGGGCAGGCGCGGGTTTTCGTATTCCTGTTCGCCAAGCCCGACCGGGACGACATCGACGAACGCGAACGGCGTGCCTTCAGAAAGCTCGCCGCGAATGTCGGGCGCCGCGCCGGCGCCGATATCGCGACGCTGGTCACACTGAAAGAGCGGGTGGAGATTTGCAATGGCCAGGAGTCGATTCAAGAGCGACGCAACGGAGGCGACCCACAGCGCCGCGTCGGGCCTCTATCGTGCCGCGTTGATCGACAAGAAGACGATGCGCGAATACGACGATCTCTGCATCGAAGCCGCCCCGCGGTTCGATCCGGAAGCCATCGCCCGCATCCGCAAATCCGTCAATGTCAGCCAGAGCGTGTTCGCGCTCTACCTGAACACGACGACGTCGACGATCCGCCAATGGGAACAGGGCGACAAGCGGCCGAGCGGCATCGCCGCACGGATGCTCCAGATCGTCGAGAAACACGGGCTCGAGGTGTTCTCCTGAACCGGCCCCCCGAATCCCCCTGCACGGCCGCCCCCGCACCGGATACCGCGACGCGCCCCGCAACGAATATGACGGAGACACAATGGTAGTAAGACTCTTTGGATGCGGATTGCTGGCGCTGACGTTCGCGTCGACGGGCTGGGCCGCCGAGCACTACGTCGAAGTCTGGAACCCGCCCGAGGCGCGGCAGCCGGCCGCCCGCACGCCGGCCGCGCGTACCGGCGCCGATGCTCGCGCCGGCAAGAGCGTGGAGAAGCACGCGAATGCCACGCCGAAAGCCGCGGTGAAACCGCACAAGCGCCGCGTCGCGCAGGCGGTGAAAGCCGGCTCGCATCGTCCTCCCGCCACCGCGGCCGAGACGCCGGCCGCTCCGCGCCCCGTCGCGCAGCCCGCACCGGGACGCCTGACGGTCATGCAGCCGGCTGCGCCCGATGCGCAGCACGCACTGAATTACTCCGACATCCCGCGGCAATACACACCGGACGGCAACGTGCTGCGCGTCGGCACGCACAACCGCTCCGCGGAGGTGACTCGATAATGGAAGCGCAAACCTACCACGGCTACCAGATCTGGGGCCACGCGATCCTGCAGCAGGACGAGATCCTGCAGCCCGAGCGCTTCGCGGCGAGCGGCACGATCACGCAGAACAACAAGCTGGTGGAGGCGTCCGGCGTGCTCGGCGTGTTCGATACCGAGGACGACGCGCGCGAAGCGGGGCTCGAATGGGCCCGCGCCTGGATCGACAGCCACCGCTGAGCGTGCGCAACCTGCGCGCCGTGATCGACGCCGGACACGAGTCGGCCGCGAGCCGGCAATGAAAAAAGGGGCGTCATCGACGCCCCTTTGTCATTCGAACCAGGACAACTCAAGCCGCGGCCCGTGGCGGCCGCACCGCCGCCTGCGGCCGGCCGACGAACCGTGCCAGCCCGACAATCGCGGCCAGCGTCGCGAGATACGCGACGATCTGGATGCCCGCCGGGCGCGCGGTGTAGCCGATCAGCGTATGCAGCGCCTTGCCGACGATGCTCGATTCCTTGAGCAGCCACGACGTATCCCAGACCGCATCGCCCCACGACGGCACGAGGCCTGCCGCGAGCAGGAAGCCGACGCACTGGCTGGCCATCCCCGCCGCGAGCAGCACGATCAGCCAGTTGGTGACGGAGAACAGGCGCTTCAGCGGAATCTGCAGCAGGCCCGCATACATCCCGTAGCCGAGCCCGGCGCCGCCGAGCACGCCGAGCAGCCCGCCGACGATCATCTGCGGTGTCTGTCCCGGATCGCCCGCCGCGATGCCGTACAGGAACAGCACGGCCTCGGAGCCTTCGCGCAGCACCGCGACGCCGACCACGATCGCGAGCCCCGTCAGCGGCTTGCTACCGGCCGCGACGGCACGCCCGACCGCGGTCATCTGCATCGCCATCTCGCGACCGTGCCGGCTCATCCAGATGCTGTGCCATGCGAGCATCAGCGTCGCGACGAACATCACGCCCGCGTTGAAGACCTCCTGCCCCATGCCGGACGCCCATTGCGAGATCACGTCGGCGAACGCCGCGATCAGGCCGGCGCCGATCACGCCGCCCGCCAGCCCGCCGCCGACCCACCAGCCGCGCCGCAGCACGCCTTTCGTCGCGGCCATCACGATCGACACCACCAGCGCGGCCTCGAGCACTTCACGAAAGACGATCAGGGCAGTCGACAGCATGTCCGTATCCGCTTACTTGACGGTCAGCTGCGTCTTCGATTGCGCTTCGTGATACTCGTCGTGGAACTCGTAGGTTCCGGCCTTCAGCGGCCCGACCAGGATCTCCACCGACTTGCCGGCAGGCACGACCTTCTCCGCCTTGAAATCGTCGCTCTCGAATTCGGCGGGCGTCGCGTCGAGATTCTTCACGACGAACTTCACCTTCTTGCCGGCCGGGATCGTCACGCCGTCCGGCGAAAACTTGTGATCCTTCAGGGTCAGGTTGACGACATCGTCGGCCGCGAATGCGGACGTTGCCGATGCGCCCAGCAGCGCCAGCGAAAAGCCGAAAGCAAAACGGTTCATGGGGGTAACGAATTGAAATATCGAAGGGAGCTGATACTAAGATCGATTCGCATTTCCAACTCGCGTACCCTTACTGGCGACATGGTGATCGTGCTTCATGGCGTGCCGCCATGCCTTGCCCGGCAAGGCATCCGCCCCGCTTCGCCCTGAACGCTTCGCCGTCAATCGGGACAAGTGCCAAATGACGTCAAAGGCCCGCCCTCCATTCATCAGACATCACCTTTACAACATACTGTCGCCGCACTACCGTCGTCACACAGGAGCCGCGACACGGATCTTCGTCGACACGCGTACGCTTGACCTTCCCACCGTGGCAAGCTTCATGCTGTCGATGCTTGTCAATCGTCAACTCAGGAGAACACGATGGAATTCGAAGTCCAGGACATGACCTGCGGCGGCTGCGCCAATGCAATCACGCGCGCGGTGACGGCCGCCGATCCCGCCGCGAAGCTCGACATCGACGTCGCGGCGAAGATCGTCAAGGTCGAGTCGGCGCAAGGCGCCGAGCGCGTGCAGTCGATCATCGAAGCCGCCGGCTTCCACCCCGCGCTGCGCACCGCATAACTTACGCACAACGCGAGCGCGGGCACACGCCGTACGGCGCTGCGCCCGCGCCCCGCAGTGCATCAGCGCAGCCGGATCAGCGTCGACTTCAGTTCGGTGTACTTCTCGAGCGCGTGCAGCGACTTGTCGCGGCCGTTGCCCGATTGCTTGTAGCCGCCGAACGGGAAGTTCATGTCGCCGCCCTCGTCGTAGCAGTTCACCCAGACGGTGCCCGCGCGCAGCCGGCGCGACACGTCGTGCGCGGTCGTCAGGTTCGACGTCCACACGGCCGCGGCCAGCCCGTACTCGGTATCGTTCGCGATCCGCACGGCCTCGTCGACGTCGTCGAACACGATCACCGACAGCACGGGCCCGAAGATTTCCTCGCGTGCGATCCTCGCATCCGGCTTCACCTCGAACACCGTCGGCTCCACGTAGAAGCCGCCCGTTTCCGCCTTCACGCGCGCACCGCCGGTGACGAGCCGGCCCTCGCTGCGCCCGGCCTCGATATAGCCGAGCACACGCTCGAGCTGGATGCCGTCGACGATCGCGCCCATCGACACCGACGGATCGAGCGGATTGCCGGGCACGTACGCACGCGCGGCCGCGACGAGCTTCTCGATGAACGCATCCTTGATGTCGCGATGCACGAGCAGCCGCGAGCCGGCCGTGCACATCTCGCCCATGTTGTAGAAGATCGCGCCGGCGGCCGCCTGCGCCGCGCGGTCCAGATCGGGACAATCGGGCAGCACGATGTTCGGCGACTTGCCGCCGAGTTCGAGCCACGCGCGCTTCAGGTTCGACTGCGCGGCGTACTGCATGATCAGCTTGCCCACTGCCGTCGAGCCGGTGAATGCGATGCAGTCGACGTCGCGATGCAGCGCGAGCAGCTTGCCGGGCTCGCCGGCCCCCGGTACGACGTTGAACACGCCCGCCGGAATGCCGGCCTCGTACGCGAGCTGTGCGACGCGGATCGCGGTCAGCGGCGATTTCTCCGACGGCTTCAGCACGACGCTGTTGCCGGCCGCGAGCGCGGGGCCGAATTTCCATGCGGCCATCAGGATCGGGAAGTTCCACGGCACGACGGCGGCCACCACGCCGACCGGCTCGCGCGTGACGAGACCGACGAGATGATGATCGGCCGGCGCGACCTCGCCGCCCACCTTGTCGATCGCTTCCGCGAACCATTCGACGCAATACGCGGCGCCCGGCACGTCGACCGTCGTCGTGTCGCCGATCGGCTTGCCAGCGTCGAGCGTTTCGAGCAGCGACAGCTCGTCGAGGTGCTCGCGCATCAGCGCAGCCCAGCGCAGCAGCACGGCCTTGCGCGCACGCGGGTTCAGCCCGGCCCACACGCCCGCGTCGAACGCGCGACGCGCCGCCGCGACGGCCGCGTTCACGTCGGCTTCGCCGCAATCGGCGACCTTCGCGAGCACGCGGCCGTCGATCGGGCTCACGCAGTCGAACGTCTTGCCGCCGTGCGCGTCGCGCGACGCGCCGTCGATGAATGCGCGCCCTTCGATCTCGAGCGACGCCGCCTTGTCCTGCCAGTCAGCCAAAGTCAACTTGTTCATCAGGATGCCTCAGTTTTTTGGCATTCGCGATGCGACGCGCCGCTGCGCGTGACGCGCAGCCGGCCGGCAGCGAATGCGGTGATGCGCGGTCGGGAGGTCAGAAGGTCGCCGGCGAATTGGCTGAGACGACCTCACAGATCAGGTCCGCGCTGGGATTGCGAAAACGGTGCGGCAAACGGCTTTCGAAGTAATAGCCGTCTCCGGGGTCGAGCAGCCACGTCGCGCCGTCGACGGTCAGCTCGAGCCGGCCCGACACGACGACACCGCCCTCGTGCCCCGCGTGCACGAGCATCTCGGGCCCCGTATCGGCGTGCGGCTGGTAGATCTCGCGCAGGATGCACATGTTGCGGTCCTTCACGCTCGCGCCGACCAGATGAAACGCGAGCGTGTCGTTGCCGAGGTTCGGCATCTCGTCGCGACGCGACACGACCGAACGCGATTCGATGAGCTCGAACGTGAAGAACTCCGCGAGACTCATCGGGATACATTCCAGCAGCTTCTTCAGCGAGCCGACCGACGGGCTCACGCGGCCCTGTTCGATCAGCGAGATCGTGCCGTTGGTCACGCCGGCCCGCTTCGCGAGTTCGCGCTGCGACAGGCCATGCTTGTTGCGCACGAAACGCAGGCGCTCGGCGACTTCGGTGGACATCGATTCGGTTTCGGACACGATAGGTGCGATGACAAAGTGAAACGACGCAGTGGACAGCCGTTGAATATTCTAATCACTTTATGCCGCACATCAGCGGGGAAAACCCTGAAAGGCGTTCGAAATAATGAACACCCCGTCGATTATTCCGTTTGCGAATCTTTTGTTTGCACTGCTCGGGAAAGCCCTGATGCAACACCGTTAAAAAACATTTGACGCCGTTTTTGGCTCGTATATGCTGGCTCTCAGGTTCGCGTCATCAAGCGTTCATCGGCAGCAAAAAGCGTTATTGCAACGCAAAAATTGATGCCCGTCGATGTAAATGACGCGTAACCGGCGCCTTGATTATTTTAAACGCCCAGTGCGTCGAAACGGTCGGGTGTTCAATACTTTCAACAACCCAGTCGAGTGTAATCGTGAGAGTCCGTGGCCCTCTGGTGAGGTGGGATCGAAGCGTGGCGCGAAGTTCGCGCAGCGCGGCATCCCCTTCCGATGGCAGTTGCGGCTGGCATAGTCCTCGCCTGCAGCATCTGTCGATCTACACCATCCTTTCCCGTCGTTCCGTTCGGCGCCACAACGCCGTTTCCGCACGCGCATTCGTCGCCGTCGATACCGACGAAGTGGCGTCGCTGCTGCCGTAGCGCCTCTCCTTTCTTTACGTCGTTCGTTTCGTCTGCTGATTCGCCAACCGCATGGTCCATGCGGTGACGGAACGCGTTCGCGCATTCGTTGCCGCGTCGCGTATCGCAATGAAACGAACGACGGCCTGATCGTCGCGCGCAGCGCGGATCGCCACGCCATCCCGTTGCGCCCATTCACCAGCGGCCTTGCGCTTTGCGCCAGGCTGCGGGGCTGTTGCACGCCGGCGTTTCGCCACATCCGGCAAGACATACGCGACAACCCTCCGGATAACTGATTGACGTCATGGAAAGAAGGAAACCACTCGTCGGCATCACCGCCGACCTCACGCAGATCGGCGCACACGCGTCGCATACGGTCGGCGACAAATACGTCGCCGCGATCGTCGACGGCGCGCAAGCGCTCGCGATGGTGCTGCCCGCGCTCGGCGAGCGCCAGTCGACCGACGACATCCTCGACACGGTCGACGGCCTGCTGTTCACCGGCAGCTACTCGAACGTCGAGCCGCACCTGTACGGCGGCGAACCGAGCGCACCCGGCACGAAGCACGACCCGGCCCGCGATGCGACGACGCTGCCGCTGCTGCGCGCGGCGATCGCCGCGGGCGTGCCGGTGCTCGCAGTCTGCCGCGGCTTCCAGGAGCTGAACGTCGTCTGCGGCGGCACGCTGCATCAGCGCGTGCATGAAGTGCCGGGCTTCGCCGATCACCGCGAGGACGACGACGCGCCGATGGACACGCAATACGGCCCCGCGCACGTCGTGCGACTGACGCCCGGCGGCAAGCTGCACGCGCTCGCAGGCGGCCGCGACGAAGTGCGCGTGAACTCGCTGCACAAGCAGGGCATCGCGCAGCTCGGCTCCGGCCTCGCCGTCGAAGCCGTCGCGCCGGACGGCCTGATCGAAGCCGTAAGCGTCGTCGATGCACCGGCTTTCGCCCTCGCCGTGCAGTGGCACCCGGAATGGCGGCATGCGCAGGACCCGCTGTCGAGCGCGATCTTCCGCGCCTTCGGCGATGCCTGCCGCGCGCGCCGCGCCGCCCGCACGTGCGCCACGGCCGCCGCCGCGCTCGCCTGAGCGCGCCGACCCAACCAACGAGAACAGACATGCAAGACATCGAAGATTTCCTGAAGCAGTACCGGATCACCGAGATCGAAGCGATCATTCCCGACATGGCCGGCATCGCGCGCGGCAAGATCACGCCTCGCAACAAGTTCACGTCCGGCGAATCGATGCGCCTGCCGCAAGCCGTGATGGTGCAGACCGTCACCGGCGAATATCCGGAAGACGGTTCGCTGACCGGCGTGACCGACCCCGACATGGTGTGCGTGCCCGACACGTCGACGATCCGCCTGATTCCGTGGGCCGTCGACCCGACCGCGCAGGTGATTCACGACTGCGTGCACTTCGACGGCTCGCCGGTCGAGATCTCGCCGCGCTACGTGCTGCGCCGCGTGCTCGACCTGTACAAGGCGAAGGGCTGGAAGCCCGTCGTCGCGCCCGAGCTCGAGTTCTACCTGGTCGACATGAACAAGGACCCCGACCTGCCGCTGCGTCCGCCGGTCGGCCGCACGGGCCGCCCGGAAACGGGCCGCCAGTCGTATTCGATCGAGGCCGTCAACGAGTTCGACCCGCTGTTCGAGGACATCTACGAGTACTGCGAATCGCAGAACCTCGACATCGACACGCTGATCCACGAAGTCGGCGCCGCGCAGATGGAGATCAACTTCATGCACGGCGACGCGCTGTCGCTGGCCGACCAGGTGTTCCTGTTCAAGCGCACGGTGCGCGAGGCCGCGCTGCGTCACAACATGTACGCGACGTTCATGGCCAAGCCGATGGAAGACGAACCGGGTTCGGCGATGCACGTGCACCAGAGCATCGTCGACGAGGAAACGGGCCAGAACCTGTTCACGTCGCCCGAAACCGGCGGCGCGACGTCGATGTTCTACAACTACCTCGCGGGGCTGCAGAAATACACGCCCGCACTGATGCCGATCTTCGCGCCGTACATCAACTCGTATCGCCGCCTGTCGCGCTTCATGGCCGCGCCGATCAACGTGCAGTGGGGCTACGACAACCGCACGGTCGGCTTCCGCATCCCGCACTCGGGCCCGTCGGCGCGCCGCATCGAGAACCGGATCCCGGGCGTCGACTGCAACCCGTACCTCGCGCTCGCCGCGACGCTCGCGGCCGGCTACCTCGGCATGACGCAGCGCCTGGAGCCGACCGAGCCGCTCGTCAGCGACGGCTACGACCTGCCGTACCAGCTGCCGCGCAACCTCGAGGAAGGGCTGACGCTGATGGCCGCGTGCGAGCCGCTCGGCGAGATCCTCGGCCACAAGTTCCTGAAGGCGTATTTCGCGCTGAAGGAAACCGAATACGAAGCGTTCTTCCGCGTGATCAGCTCGTGGGAACGCCGCCATCTGCTGCTGCACGTCTGAGCGTGCACACAACCGAATACGGAAACACGGAGGAAACATGACGTACCGCAACGAATCTGCCTGGATCCAGCCCGCCGCGCCGGCCGCCGCACCGCGCGCGACGCAGGCGCGCTCGACCGCCGAATACCGCGCGCTCGACGCCGCGCACCACATCCACCCGTTCTCGGACATGGGCGCGCTGAACCGCGCGGGCAGCCGCGTGATCGTGAAGGCCGACGGCGTCTACCTGTGGGACTCGGACGGCAACAAGGTCATCGACGGGATGGCCGGCCTCTGGTGCGTGAACGTCGGCTACGGCCGCAAGGAACTCGCCGACGCCGCGTATCGCCAGATCCAGGAACTGCCGTTCTACAACACCTTCTTCAAGACCACGCACCCGCCGGTGATCGAACTCTCCGCGAT
Organism: Burkholderia cepacia ATCC 25416; assembly: GCF_001411495.1. Taxonomy (NCBI): domain Bacteria; kingdom Pseudomonadati; phylum Pseudomonadota; class Betaproteobacteria; order Burkholderiales; family Burkholderiaceae; genus Burkholderia; species Burkholderia cepacia. The sequence goes on from NZ_CP012981.1 coordinate 629,382, forward strand.
GCTCGCGGAAGTCACGCCGAAGGGCTTCAACCACTTCTTCTATTGCAACAGCGGCTCGGAAGGCAACGACACCGTGTTGCGTCTCGTGCACCAGTACTGGCGCGTGCAGGGCCAGCCGCAGAAGAAGTACGTGATCTCGCGCAAGAACGGCTACCACGGCTCGACGATCGCGGGCGGCACGCTCGGCGGGATGGGCTACATGCACGAGCAGATGCCGTCGAAGGTCGAGAACATCGTGCACATCGACCAGCCGTATTTCTTCGGCGAGGCGGCGGCCGGCGAAACGCCGGAAGCGTTCGGCCTGGCCCGCGCGCAGCAGCTCGAGGCGAAGATTCTCGAACTCGGCGCGGAAAACGTCGCGGCGTTCATCGGCGAGCCGTTCCAGGGCGCGGGCGGCGTGATCTTCCCGCCGTCGACGTACTGGCCGGAAATTCAGCGGATCTGCCGCAAGTACGACATCCTGCTCGTTGCGGACGAAGTGATCGGCGGCTTCGGGCGCACCGGCGAATGGTTCGCGCACCAGCACTTCGGCTTCGAGCCGGACCTGATCACGATGGCCAAGGGCCTCACGTCGGGCTACGTGCCGATGGGCGCTGTCGGCATTCACGAGCGCGTGGCGCGGCCGATCATCGACAACGGCGAATTCAACCACGGCCTCACGTACTCGGGCCACCCGGTGGCGGCAGCCGTCGCGGTCGCGAACCTGAAGCTGCTGCGCGACGAAGGGATCGTCGAGCGCGTGAAGAACGACACGGGCCCGTACTTCCAGGCGCTGATGCGCGAGACCTTCGCGCGTCACCCGATCGTCGGCGAAGTGCACGGCCACGGCCTCGTCGCGAGCCTTCAGCTCGCCGAGGCACCGGCCGAACGCCGTCGCTTCGCGAACGGCGGCGACGTCGGCACGATCTGCCGCGACTTCTGCTTCAACGGCAACCTGATCATGCGCGCGACCGGCGACCGTATGCTGCTGTCGCCGCCGCTCGTGATCTCGCGTCAGGAAATCGATGAACTCGTATCGAAGGCGAAAAAAGCAGTCGATGCAACCGCCCAGCAACTGGGTATTTCGTAACGGTTTTGCCTACAGGCGTGCGGCGGGCGCCGCACGCCGCCATAACCAGGGGAATTCCACCATGCGTGCCTGCTTTCTTCGCCAAGCCTGTTCCGTTGCCGCCCTTGCCGCCGCGGCCGCGTTTACGTCGGTCGCCAGCCCGTCGGCGCATGCCGAGGACCTGAACGTCTACAACTGGTCCGACTACATCGCACCGGACACGATCCCGAACTTCCAGAAGCAGACGGGTATCCACGTCAAGTACGACAACTACGACAGCGACGACACGCTTCAGGCGAAGCTGCTTGCCGGCAGTTCGGGTTACGACATCGTCGTGCCGACGTCGAACTACATGGCCAAGCAGATCCAGGCCGGCGTGTACCAGAAGCTCGACAAGTCGAAGCTGCCGAACCTCGCGAACCTCGACCCGCTGCTGATGAAGATGATCTCGGACGCCGATCCGGGCAACCAGTACGGTGTGCCCTGGGCCTACGGCACCGACGGCATCGGCTACAACGCGCAGGCGGTGAAGAAGGCACTCGGCGACAAGGCGCCGGTCGACAGCTGGGCGCTGGTGTTCGACCCGGCCAACATGGAAAAGCTGAAGAGCTGCGGCGTGTCGTTCCTCGACCAGGCCGTCGACGTGTTCGCCGCGACGCTGCAATACATGGGCAAGAACCCGAACAGCACCAACCCCGGCGATTACCAGGCCGCGTTCGAAGTCCTGAAGAAAGTCCGCCCGTACATCACCCAGTTCAACTCGTCCGGCTACATCAACGACCTCGCGAACAACGACGTGTGCGTCGTGCTCGGCTGGTCGGGCGACGTCGGCATCGCGCATCGCCGCTCGGCCGAAGCGAAGCGCTCGTACGACATCAAGTTCTCGAACCCGAAGGAAGGCGGCCTGCTGTGGTTCGACGTGATGGTGATCCCGAAGGATGCACCGCACCCAGAGGCCGCCCTGAAGTGGATCAACTACGTGTCCGATCCGAAGGTCAACGCGGCGATCACCAACACGGTGTTCTACCCGACCGCGAACAAGGCCGCGCACCAGTTCGTCACGCCGGCCGTCGCGCAGGACCCGACCGTCTACCCGCCCGAAGACGTGCTGAAGAAGATGGTGCTGATGAAGCCGATGCCGGCCGACATCCTGCGCCTCGAGAACCGTCTGTGGGCCCAGCTGAAGACGGGCCACTGATCGCGAAGCATTCCGGCGGCGCAGGCATCGCTTCACGCCTGCCCGCCTGAGATCCGCGGACCTCCATCCGCCCGCGCGCGCCGCGCGCACTGTTCCATCCGGCACGAGCCGTTGTCCGTGAGTCGCATTGTGCGCCTCGCGCGGGGACGCTCACGCCTGCAATCCGTGAAGAACGAATGGTGAATCCCATGCAATCGATACCCTCTTCCGCTGCTGCACGACAGACCCAACCGGCCCCCGCGGCCCGTACGCAAAACGACGCCTTCGTGCGCATCGAAAACGTCGTGAAGAAATTCGGCGACAGCACGGCCGTCGACAACGTGAACCT